>JAEWUH010000177.1 GCA_023397245.1 Bacillota bacterium
GCACTCTGCTGATACATTTGGGAAAGCCCTCGCTTGTTCACGAACGTGATATGCTGCCCCAAGACAAGAGGGTGGTGTCGTAGGAATACCGGTACATATAAGCAATAATAAAACCTCTAAGCAAACAGTGGTTTCTGTATGCTTAGAGGTTTTTATCTTAATACCGTTCTGAAATTATTTTCTTCTAAGGTGAATGGCAAAGCCGCCGATTTGCTGTTTAAAATAGATGGCAATTAATTCGCCTTTGTCATTGCGTACCGCTGAATTCATGTCCAGCTCGGCTCCCTTGCACTGGAAATGGTAAACTGCGCGCTCAATATCGTTTGTCTGAATTGCAATATGCCCGTTCTTGCCGAGGAAAGGCCCTTTCACAATTTCAAACATGGTGCCGGCAAAGAAAGCGCCCGGATACTCAATTACGGGGATCGAAAGAAGGTCGGCAAAACCGTTTGCCACATTGGCCGCGTCCGCCGCGTCTGCGGTATTTACGCCGACGTGGAGGAGTTCAAAACCGAATGCTTTTTTAACCGCTTCCTTGCACAGAGCGGCAATCTGGGTGAAGTCACCCTGCTCGACGAGATCCTGCGGTACCATCCAGGAACCGCCGCAGGCGGCTACATTGGAAAGCGTGAGATAATCGCCGACATTGTTTTCACTGATTCCGCCGGTGGGAATAAAATGAATGCCGCCGTAAGGGCCTGCAAAAGATTTTAAGGCTTTTATTCCGCCGCTTGCTTCCGCCGGGAAAAATTTAACGGTAGTTAAGCCGAAGCTCATGGCGGCTTCAATGTCTGTCGCGTTGGAACAGCCCGGAATAACCGGAATGCTGTTTTCAATGCACCACTGTACCACCGGAGCTACAAAGCCCGGCGTTACGATAAATTTTGCCCCTGCGTTTACGGCGTTCTGCGCCTGCTCAACGGTGTGGACGGTTCCGGCTCCCACCGTGATTCCCGGAACATTTTCAGCCATCTCCTTGATGGACTGCTGCGCCGAATCCGTGCGGAAGGTTACCTCGGCGATGGGGATTCCGCCGGCGCACAGCGCTTTTGCCAGACCGATGGCTTTGGTGTGGTCATTGATCACAACAACCGGTACCAGAGCGGTTCCGGTGATAAGATCCATTAAGTTCTTCATAATCGTTTCCTCTTCCTTTATTTTTTCTGCATAAAGCTTTGCAGCTGTTCTCTGGTCGGCAGTCCTTCATTGTCACCGCGGGAAGTCACCTGAATGGCGCCGATGGCATTTCCCCGGCGTACCGCTTCCTTCAGCGGCAGGCCTTCCGTTAGCGCGCTGATTACTCCGACGGCAAATCCGTCCCCCGCGCCGACCGTATCAACCACCTTATCCACCGCAAATCCGGGTACAAAGAAGTTCTCGCCTGCCTGTGCGGCATAGGCTCCCTTTGAGCCGAGCTTTACAATCACGGTTTTTGCCCCCTGATTCAGATAAAATGCGGAGATTGCCTCCGGGTTTTTGCTGCCAGTGAGGATGAGGCCTTCCGAATCACCCGGAAGCACAATATCACATTTTGCCGCAATCTCATTCAGCGTTTGAACCATTTCCTGCTGGCTGGGCCAGAGCTGGGGGCGCAGGTTGGGGTCAAAAGAAATGGTCAGCCCGCTTTTTCTTGCCTTGTCCAGAAGGTGCATGGTCGCCGCTCGGGTAGAAGGCGAAAGGGCCGGTAAAATTCCGGTAACATGTACCCACTGATAATTCGAAAAATCTACCCGGTCAATATCTTCGGGACTCAGCGTGGAAGCGGCTGAGTTTTTCCGGAAATAGAAGATATCGGGATCACCGGAAGAAACCATGGATTTCATCATAAAGCCGGTACTGCGTTCCTTGCTCCATGAAACCAGGTCGGCTTTAATATTGTTCTGCCCCATTGCTTTGACGATTTGCTTTCCAAAGGGATCCTCTCCCAGCTTCGTCATATAACTTACGGCGTGCTCCAGCCTGCTCATCCCTATAGCAACGTTGAATTCGGCCCCCGCTACGGCGCAGGAAAAGCCGGAGACCTCCTCCAGGTGACCTTCAGACTGCGCTATGAACAGCCCCATGGGTTCCCCGATCAGCATAATACCTTTTGGCATAAGACCAAGTCCTTTCTGGATTCAAATATGTTATGTATAGAATAATTATCCGTCCGAGCCGCAAGCGGCAGGGATGGATAATCATTTAAACTGCGGAAATATGACTGCTGTTTGCAAAGGCGGGTAAAAAGGTTTCATAAAGCCTCATGGTGCTTTCCAGATGCGCCCGCAGCAAAAGCTCCAGCTTATCCCCGGCGCCTTCTTCCAGGCACTCATACATCAGCTTGTGCTCCTGGTAGGCAGCGTCGCGCCGTTCCATCGGATGCTTGGAGGACGCATATACCAAAAAGGAAAAACCGACGCCGAAGAGCATATTGTAAAGATCCGTCAGCTTCTGGTTTTCGGCAAGCTGGATAATGCTTAAATGATAAACCTGCTCCAGCTGTGTTGCCGTGATATAGTCGTTTGCCTTAATATCGGGCATTTTGCGCAGCACATCGCGCATTTTAATCTGAATTTCCGGGTGGTGCTTGAAATTTCTGACCGCCGGCTTTGCCGCGAACGCTTCCATCATAATGCGGCAGTCCATGATATTGCGGATCTCCTCCATGCTCAGCTGCTTTACCACAAAACCGCGCCGGGGCAGCATCTCCATCAGACCTTCCGCCACCAGACGGTTCATGGCCTCTTTTACGGGGGTAGGGCTTATGGAAAGGCTTTCTGCAACCTGGTTGACTACCACCTTTTTACCGGGCTCCAGTTCACCGGACATAATCTGGTCCCTGATCTGGTCGTATGCCCATTCCAATAAAGAAACCGGCTGCTTTTTCATAACTAGTCCTCCTCAAAATGATACCTTAAATATCATTTGGTTTTTCTTCGCATGAAATTTAAAACTATGCTTATTATAGCAGGAAATAATGACCAATTTTCACATTTGTTTATTTTATCACAAACTAACCAAAAAGTCAGCAATTTCTTAACGGCGCTACAAAGAATAAAGCAGTTAAGAGATTGAATTAAAAATCTAAAATTTTATGTCCACAGATATTATATAAGCAAATTCGATAAAATGCAAGTAAAATTATATTATCTTTTTATAGGAAATATAGCATATGGACTAAAATGCCAGTTTGTCTGAATTATATGAATTACTGAATTATAACGTGATTTTAGCCGGAATACACGCATGTAACTAGTAATAATGTACAAAATACTTCAAAATCATTCATGGCATTTCACTATTGCGCATTTTTCGACGTACCTCTATAATAAAGGCACATCAAATTTTAGATTTAAAATTCAATTTTTAGGAGTGTAAGCGAATGTTGAATCGGAACCTTGTGGCGATTACAGACTGCGACCACGACAGTATCGAGGTGGAAGCCGGAGTACTGAAGGCCGCCGGACTGGAAGCACCTTGGCTTCATTGCAAAACAGAAGACGATCTGATCCGTGAATGTGTAGGATTCAAATCGGTTATTAATCAATACGCCCCCTTTACGGAAAAGGTGTTTGATAATCTGCCTGATCTTAAGGCAATCGTGCGTTACGGCGTAGGCGTGGATAATGTTGACCTTGCGGCTGCCACCAGGCACGGCGTAAAAGTCTGCAATGTACCGGACTACGGAATGTACGAAGTGGCGGACCATGCGATGGCGCTGGCTTTAGCCCTTGTAAGAAAAGTTGTTTTAAATAACGATAATGTGAAAAGCGGCATCTGGGAATACCAGAAGGCAATTCCGATCAACCGTCTTTCCACCCAGACCGTCGGTGTGATCGGCGTAGGACGTATCGGAACTGCATTTGCGGAAAGAGCAAAGGCGTTCGGCATGAAGGTTCTTGCTTACGATGAATATGCGCGCAAAGCCGGCAAAACCAAAGACTATATGGAAATGGTCAGCTTAGACGAGCTGCTTGAGCGTTCGGATGTCGTTTCCGTGCACTGCCCGCTGGACGGCAACCGCGATCTGATTGCGGCGCCGCAGTTCAAAAAGATGAAGAACAGCGCTTATATTATTAATGTTTCCCGCGGCGGGATTATTAATGAGCAGGACCTTTACAATGCACTGCTTAACAAAGAGATTGCAGGCGCAGCCTGTGACGTTTTCAGCCCGGAGCCGATTTCAAAGGACAATCCGCTTCTGACACTTCAAAACTTCCTTGCTACTCCGCACATTGCCTGGTACTCGGAAGAATCCGCGCTGGAGCTGGAGCGCAAGGTTGCGGAAGAAGCCGCCCGCGGCGCGCTGGATCAGCCGCTGCTCAATGTTGTCAATATTGATCGCTGAAAAGTGATTATATTGTAGTTCAGACGGGATATTAAATGTATCATCAGTAAACAGGAAGGAGAAGAAATGAATTTATTTGATTTGACAGGAAAAAAAGCCATTGTAACAGGAGCTGCTTCCGGACTTGCCCACGGCATAGCGGAAGGTCTGATGGAGGCAGGCGCCGAGGTGGCGATCATTGACATTTCTGCAAATACGGAGGCAGCCGCAAAGGAATTCTGTGACAGAGGATTCAAAGCGCATGCCGTACGCGCCAACCTTGGCGACCGCGACGAACTGAACCGCGCATTTCAGGAAGCGCTGAAAGACCTTGGAGGAAAAATCGATATTCTTGTACCGGCCGCAGGAGTCCAGCGCCGCAACAAATCCGAGGAATTTTCAATCGAAGACTGGGATTTCGTGCTGAATATCAATCTGTCCGCTGTTTTCATGCTCTGCCAGCTTGCGGGACGTGAAATGCTCAAGCAGAAGAGCGGCAAAATCATTAATATCGCTTCTATGCTCAGTTTCTTCGGCGGTTACACGGTTCCGGCTTACGCAGCAAGCAAAGGCGGCGTCGCCCAGATTACAAAAGCTCTTTCCAACGAATGGGCCCGTGAGGGAATCAATGTAAACGCGATTGCGCCCGGCTATATGGCTACTCAGATGAATACAAAGATCATTGAAGACGCAACCCGCAACGCAGAGATCACAAGCCGTATCCCGGCACGCCGCTGGGGCACTCCCGAAGATCTCAAGGGTGTGGTCGTATTCCTGGCATCCCATGCATCCGATTATCTCAGCGGAGCAGTTATTCCGGTGGACGGCGGCTATCTTGGCTGCTGATTCCATTTACCGGGTATAATAAAATATTTATGAGGAGCAAAACAAAATGAAAAGGAGTATTAT
>JAEWUH010000236.1 GCA_023397245.1 Bacillota bacterium
CAGTTATATCGTGAAGGAATACATAGCTGAGTATGTGCACCAATGCATTTGCGGACATTCAAATATTATTTTTCAACTGAGATGTAAGTTAAAACGACTGGCTTCTGCCCTGGCAGTGTGCTGTAAACTGCAGTTATTGAGCCAGGGGTTCCAACAGCTTTTACACTTAGGTAGTATTTGTTCCCAGTGTGTTTTACAGTAGTGCTGAAAACTTTTGTGTTGCCAACCGTCAAAGTCGGAATGATACTGCCGCTTACCGTTATACCGAAGGTATAGATTTTTCCAATTTTGATACCGGTTGGATATACGGTGTCCGATTCAACGGGGTAAGGACTGGCCGCAGCTTTCGGGAGCAGGACATAATCGGAGCAGTGTGAAAGCGCTATGGTTACATATCCGCCGGCATCTACCGTATATTCATTCTGAGGCAATTTCTCAAGTGCGTTTGCTGTATTGTTTACATAATATAGGAATAATTTTGAACCGGCAGTGCAGCTATCCTGATTTCCGACATCTATTTTCACCTTTGCCACGCCCGGAAGAAGACCGCTGTTGGCAAACTGCAACAGTGCACCGGAGTTGCTCTTATCGGCAGAATTTGCAGAAACTACGGAACTCACCGCTGTGTTACTTTTGATTTGTGCAACATTCAGAACAAGATTCATAGTTGTAACAGGAATAATGGAATTTTTTAATGCTGATCCGAAAAATGTCCAGGAGTACACTTCCTTGCCCGTATCTGAATTTACCACGGAAATCACAATGCTTTTTTGCATATCCTTTGCCGTCTGCAATACGGATTTGTCTAAGTCAACTTCTACTCTGGCATTTGTGTTTGTATTATTTGTAACGGCTTTAGGGACTTTAATTGTTAAAACAGCCGTTTTTATGATATCTTTTCTTAGCTGCTCTACTATTGATGAGGCCGGGGATACAATTTTAATCATTTCCTGCTTCTCCGCTGTAGCCCCGGAAATTACGGATGCAATGTCTGCCTGGACGGTGGCGGTAATAGCCGCCTGATCTCCTGTTACAACGGGAGCTTCGTCAGGCTCCAGAGAAACATCGGTTTTCTCAACTGCTGCTGCGCCGGTACCGGGACTGCCTGAACTGCGCCCGGAAGAACCGCCGGACGATGAACCGCCTGCATAGCTGTTTTGGGCTGTAACCGTGACCTGAATTTGCGGAAGTTCCGTGTCGTCTGCAAGTGCGTAATTTCCATCCGGAAGTTCAGCGGTAAAAGTATAGGTACCCGCGGTCTCTGAATCGTAGTCCGGTTCGCATTCCCATGCGATTCCAATAATAGTTTCTTTTTTGCCGTTGACGGTTGCGGTTAATGAGTTCGGCAGGGTTAAAGAGCTCTGAGATGTAGCATATTTTACTTTTTGATATTTGATGGATGATGTCAGCTCCGCAAAATTCGTTATTTTCAGTTCAATAAGACTGACATCGGACATTTCGTAAAGAGAACCTCTGTTATAGGCCGCAAGTGCATAAGCGCACTGGTCGGTAGCCATTGCGTCAACACTTCCGCTTGAAGTATGTTTAAATCCCTTTCCTGCAACGTAATATTTCTCTAAAGCGGAAAGCAGCCAACTGCCATTCGACTTAATGAAACGGGAATCTGTTTCGGGATTTATACCGAGTTCGGCTAAGGCAACAATGACCTGCGCCGTGCATTCCGCATTGGAATAGTCTCCGTCGCTTTTCTGAAGCTTTGAGAGCACTTCCAGTCCTCTGTCAATCGCACCGGAAACTCCGGACTCATTTTTATACTTTGCCAGAGCCTGCAGTGCCATCGCTGTGACATCAGGGTCCGGATCCCCATTCGTATCACGGAGCGCCCATCCGCCGCCTTTTATTTCCTGTGACAAAATATAATCAACCATATTGCTTCTGGAGTTCTGCGTACCGCCGTCCGCGATTTCCGGCATATCATAATTGTGTGAATCAAGGGCAAGCAAAGCAAAAATCGGCCCGTTGATTCCTTGCTTTTTCACACTGTCAAAATCGGCAAGCGGGCTGATCAGATTATAGCCGCCTACGTTTCTGGGGTCACGTCCAATTGAGGTAAGGCCTAAAATTACTCGGGAATATTCCGTGTCTCTGCTTGACGAAAGCTTTCCCTGTGCGGACTTTACCTCTCGTACGACATTATTGTAATAAGTGGCAAAGTAGCTTTTAGGAACAGAATAGTCAGAGCGAGCAAGCGCCAAAACCGTCCACTCACCGCCGTACGTGCCGAGGGTGGGGGACGGTACTGTTCTGACAAGTACTTTGCAGACATTGTCGCTCATATCCTCCGCGGATATGTCCAGCTTTTTTATTTCCGATACAGATGACTGTAAACCGGCGGTGTCGGCACAAGCAGTTACTGCAGGTCCGCTGAAAACAATCATTACCGCGAGAACTATTCCAAGGGCTGATCTAAAAATCTGTTTCATAAAGAGCCTCCTAATCTATCTATTGATACAGCAGAATATAGTGTCGCAATTAAGGTTCCGTTAGCGTTTCAATTTCATCGATCAGACCGTATTTCTCCTTAATTCTTAAAATTTTTTCTGCCATCGGTTTTTCAATAAAGAACAGGAAAATAACCGTAGACGCCGCATGAATCAGGTCAAACGGAATTCCCGTCAGGTAAGCCGCAATTAGGGATTCCTTGCTAATTGCGGTAGAATACATTAGCACCGAAGCAAAGTTCATCAGTCCGCCGTAAATTACAAACGTGGTTAACCCGCCGAAAATGCACAGTGCGGTTTTGCTTGTCTTCAGAATTCCTTTCCGTGATAAAAGGCCTGCCAGAAAGCCGATAATTCCGAAGCTGAACATCTGCCATGGAGTCCATGGACCCTGCCCGTAAAAGAAATTTGAAACGAACCCGGACAGCGCTCCTACCAGAAAACCGGATTCCGGCCCAAGACAAATCGCTGAAATAATCACGATGGCAACAACCGGCTTGAACTGCGGCAGCATTAAAAATGCAACCCTGCCCATCACTGCAATAGCGGACAGAGAGCAGATCAGAATGATCTCCCGAGCCCTGGGATTCCGGTGCTCAAATACCAGCAGGAAGGGAAGCATCGTATCAATCAAGATAGCAATGCTGATAAAGTAGTATTTCCGGTCATGCAGGAAGGCTACGCCAAACGCTATGGTCAGCGGAATGACAATGAGGATCAAAACGGAAGAGAGAATTAAACGCCGGTCAGGTTTTTTCTGCATGATGAGATCACATCCTCACAGGTAAGTACATTGGAGAAGATTCCCCTTGCGATCCGATTCGAAGAGGTTGTGTAGAAGCTGTTGCCCATAAAAAATTTTCGCGTATTGTTTTCTGAAATGATTTCTCCGTTGAACATGAACGCACAGCGATCGGAGTAACATGAACAGAAATCAATGTCATGGGATACCATTACGATGGTTTTTCCTTGTCTATTTAAAGCAGAAAACAGATTTGACAGCATAATTTTAGAAATAGAATCTATTCCCTTTGTCGGCTCATCCAGCAGGAGAATTTTCGGCTCGGTGAGCATTACTTTGGCGAGCCCGGCACACTGCTGTTCGCCTCCGCTTAAATCAAACGGATGCCGTTCCATAAGGGATTTTAAATGAAAAGACTCAGCGGCCTGTTTCACCCTGGATTTTGCCCGGTCGCGGTCATGGTAAACCGATAACGCGATTTCCTCCAGATCTTTCCGCACGGTATTATGGGAAAACAAATTCTGCGGATCCTGCGGCAGATAACCGATCAGGCCGCGGTATTTCTTTTCGTATGCGATTCGGTTCAAATCTTTGCCAAACAGCTTTATCCTGCCGCGGTAAGGCTGATTGCCCCCTCCAATCAGGGAAAGCAGTGTGGATTTTCCTACACCGTTACCGCCTACGATGCTGTAGAGCATTCCTTCACTGATTTCCAAAGAAACGCCCTTAACAATATCCTGTGATTTTCTGTCATAGCGGAACCAGACGTCATCCAGAGTAATCGCCGGACTATTTTCTGCCGGTGCAGTATGCACAGCAATTTCTTCTGATCGGTTCTCCGCCGGAAGTCTCACATTCTGTTCCAGCCATTGCTTTGTCGCTTTCACAGTAACTGGAGTTTCGCCGTCGATAAATTCGCAGCAAATTCTCACGCAGGGCGGAAGCGCAGCTGTCATATCGCTGCTTATTTTTTTCATGGCGGTCCCGATATCGCGCGGCTTTGTATCAAGGACAAGCCTGCCCCGATCCATAAAGATTACCCGTGAACATACGGGCAAAACCTCTTCTAGGCGATGTTCAGAAACAATGACGGTAACACCCAGTTCTTCGTTAATCTTTTTCAGAACCTGAATAAAATTTGAAGCTGCAATCGGGTCAAGCTGTGAAGTCGGTTCGTCCAGAAGAAGAACTTCCGGCTGCATTACCATCACGGATGCCAGATTAAGGATCTGCCTCTGGCCGCCAGATAGTTCGGTGACGGGTTTGAAAAACCATTCCTGTATTCCAAAAAAGGATGCCATTTCCGCAACCCTGAGCCGGATAGTCTGATTGTCATAGCCCAGGCTTTCCAGTCCGAATGCCAGTTCATGCCAGACTTTATCGGTCACGATCTGGTTGTCCGGATTTTGGGAGACAAAGCCGACTGCTGTGCTTTGTTCCCGGTCTGAGAGACTGCAGATCTCTTTTCCACAGAATTCTATTCTGCCTTTTCGTTTCCCAAACGGCGCGATAACGGGTTTCATCTGCTTTAACAAGGTGCTTTTTCCGCACCCGGATTTGCCGAAAAGCAGGACGAAATCGCCTTTCTGAATGGTTAAATGAATATCGCTGAGTACCTCGGAGTCAGAATTCGGGTAGGAAAAGCTCAGTCCGCTGATTTTGATCTGTTCCATGCAATGTTCTCCTTACTGTCTGCAATTACCGGAATCAGGCAAAACAGGGCATAGAGCAAATAAAAAACAGATGCTCTTCCATCCAGCCCGGAAATGCGAATTGCAGGAATATAAACTGATTCAAATTCGCCCATGAAAAGTCCTGTGAATAGAAAACCGAAAATGAGGAGTTCTGCCGACAGCAGGATTTTATCCCTCTTATTCCATGTAAAAATGGAATAAGAGGTTCTCCCCTTTAATCCAAACCCTCTTGCCTTCATGGAATCCGCAGATTCCATCGCATTTTCCAAAGCCCAGGTCATTAATATAGAAATAATCCGTACGCCGCTTTTGACACGTCTCATGATATTTCCGTGCGCCGGATCCATTCCGATACATTTCTGCGCATCAGTGATTCTTTTCAGCTGCGCTTTGTACCGTGGAATAAAGCGCAGAGTCATGGAAAACATCAGGGAAAGAATCGGAATCAGTCTTCCGAACAGATACATGAGCTTATCGCTCGTCATAATCCGGTTAAAACAGGAAAAAGCGATGATAACGGAAAAAAACGCAAGGGCATAAATTATTCCGAATACAATGGATTCCAACGTGACTGGGTTATTATTCAAATAAAACAGGATCGTGATACCTGCATGATTCAGTAAGGGGTTTCCGGCTGCAACAGTGATTATGACCGGCAGCATACAGGCACTGAATTTTACCGCTTTCCAGCCGTTCAGAATCACAGAGTACAGAAATACGGAAAAAAGGGAAATTGTAAGGATTGCCGGATGCAGGCAGAACATACAAAAAAAGAAAACTACACAAAAATAGAAGAATAGAATTACCGGATGATAGCTTGAAAACGCATCCGGTTCACTTTTGTGAAACATCCTGTTCACTGCCAACATCCCTTCCTAAATCACAGGTGTACCGCCAGCATACCACATCTCCGTCTTTCAGCTCGTATCGGCTACACCCATAATTTGGGTACCAGCCGTTTACCTTGTACATCCATCCACTTAATTCTCCACAGTCAAATTCATAAAGGTTATGGATTCCTTCGATATAACTTGAGTTATATGCCGGAGTCGCTTTATATTCCATCTGCATCTCGTTCTTTTTGGTTTCCCTGAGTAAAATATCAAATACGGACTCGCCGTCATAGAACAGCACCTTCTGAGCTTTTAAAATGACGCCGTCAGTCGGAAAAACGGATTCCTTTTCCTTGTTCAGTTGATCCTTATGATCTAAAATTGTCTTACAGTCAATGGACAAGGTGCAGTATAAGGCTTTTTTCGTATTCTTTTGATTTTCCTGCGGATTAACCGGATTGGGCCTGCCTGCAGGAGTCGGGTCCGTCTGGTATTGATCCTTACTGTTTTTAGCAGACGATGACGGCGCGCTTTTTGTACCGGCAGCCGAATCAGGCTTTTTTACGCTGGATGGGGACTTGGAATTTTGATTTTCTTCCAGAGTGGCGGCTGAAGAGGAGTTTTCATCTTTTGTTACGTTGCTTGAAGCCGCAGGAAGACTTCCTTTGGCGGAACCTGACCCGGAACTGCTTTCCGGTAAATTCGGCATGAGGGAAGAAGTATTTTCATGGAAACCAGAATCCACAGTGACAAGATAAAGGTTTCCGCCTGTATCGCTTACCGGAAAGGTTACGGAAGAAATTTTGTCATTGTTCAGTGGCGCTTCTGAAATGTTATGAATTCCGTTGACGCTTTTTTGATATATACGAACCTTTTGGGCGTTCCATAGCTCTGGAAATTCGACTTTCAGAGTGGTTTGCGCCTGAATCAGGTTCTTTTCGTTAAATTGGATTTTTACTGTTTTCGATGAGGATACCGCTCCGTCCAAATCATTCCCGGCATCCATAAAATCCACTTTCAGATTTTGATCTGCCGGCGAAACAATCGAAGCACCGTCAAAGAACCAGGAATAAAAAACACTTCCGGATTTACCCCGAAATGTAAGAATTTTGGAATGGTTCTTTGCGTCTTCAAAAACAGTCTTTTGAATAATACCGTCGACGGGCAGATTGGCCGTACCGGATGCGGAACTGACGGAGCAGCCGATTAATATACCTGCGATAAGATTAGCAGCGAGAAGAGCTGCAAACAGCTTTTTAAAGATCTTCATAAATTCTCCTGTGCCGTGGTAACATTTTTAAACCCTGATACGGTGGCGTGAACTGGCAGAATTTTTCATCTGTTTCCTTTCATTCATAAGTACGAAGCCAAAATCGACCGCATTTATAAAGCTTTGGAGAAACGGAGTACCCCGTTTCTCCACTCTTTGGTGCAGGTTCTATTTTATGATTGCGATGTAGCATAGAGCCGTTGGCTTTTGACCGGGCAGAGTACTGTATACTGCGGTCATAACGCCTGGCGTGCCGGTTGCTTTAACCGTAACATAATATTTGTTGCCCGAACGCTTTACCGATGCCGTAAATGCTTTGTTGTTCCCGATTGTGAAGGAAGGAGCTGCTTTGCCGCTCACCGTCATGGCGTAAGTATAGGCCTTTTTCTGTTTTACACCAACGGGATACACAGTGTCGGACTGAACCGGGTATGGATTCGTGGCAGCGTGGGGAAGAAGCACATAGTCTGAGCAGTGCGTGATAATAACTGTCACATAACCATCCGCATCCACTGTGTATTCACTTTGTGGCATTTGTTCAAGCGCTTGTGTCGTACTGTTCAGATAGTAGAAATAGACTTTTGATTTCGGGTTGCAGCCTGGCTGACTTCCTACATATACCCGAATTTTGGCAGGCGCGGGAAGAAGACCGTTGCTGCCGAATTTAAGGACAACTCCGGTTGCTTTTTTATCCGCCGAATTGCCTGCCGCTGCGGAAGCTGCAGCCATATCGTCTTTTACGGCTCCCACCTGCAAAGCGAGGTTTAGATTGGTTACAGGCGCGGCGGACCGCGCTAAACCTGTGCCGGAAAACGCCCAGGAATAGATTTCCTTGCCGGTATCGGCGTTGGTTATCTGAATCGTAATATCTTTCTGTGCGTCTTTTGCCGCCTGTAAAACGGCAGGGTCAGCACTGATTGTGATTTTTGCGTTAGCGTTTGTATTATTTGCGACGGCCGCGGGAACCTTGATTGCCAAATCAATCACTTTCACCGCGCTGCTGTTCAGTTGATCAATCATCGAAGCCGACGGTGTCGTAATCCTGATTTCAGCAGGCTTTTCTGCGGTAGCCGCAGAGAGAACGGACGCCACATCGGACGGTACGGTCACGCTGATGTTTGACTGATTTCCATTAAGTACAGGGGTGGTATCGGGCAAAGTGGAAACAGTGGAAATCGATCCGCCAGTCGGAGTGGACGAAGTCAAAACTGTACTCACGGATGAGGATGCCGTGGAGCCTGTTGCGCCTGACGAATTTCCGCTTCCGGAATTGTGATGGTTCCCGCCGGAACCGCTGTTGAGGTTGGCAAGATACTGACCGTAGGCATTTGCCAGTGAGCTTGCGGCAGTGTCTGTTTCCATCTGTGCGGCTTTCATATTTTCCGCAGTTTTTACCGCGTCACTGTAAGTCTTTGCGTAACTGCTGCTGAGGAATCCGCTCTTGTAACCGGAACTGTTGACCTTTGCCAGCTGCGCAGTCAGTGTATCCTTATTAGCGGCGGTTATATAAGGTGCCCCGTAAGACAACGCCAGCCCCAGATCGGAACCGCCGCTAAGGCTGAATTGAAAACGGATGACGTCTCCGTCCTTCGGGGTGCAGGAGCTTGCCCCGACATCCGGCATCACATTGTTTTGGCAAAACATCCAGCCGGACCAGGAATAGTAATCCATTTGCTCCAGCCACCCGGAATCCTTTCGGACGCTTTGCTTAATCTTATAATTAGAATCCGCAACAGAGGCGTTGTAATCCTGAATTCCGTCCGTAATATACTTCGGAATCTCTACAGCTCCGGTACCGCTGTCACGAATTGCTGAAATGTAATAGGCGCTGCCCTGGTAATTGCTCTCGCCCAGCCATCTCAGAAGGACGGATCCCACAGAATCCCCTTCATAAAAAGGAACTGCTGTCGGTTCTTTGAGGTATCCCTGTCCCAAAGTAAACTTTTCTACATCGATTGTTACATAACCGGATGGAGTTATGCCTTGACTGCCATTGGCGGCAAAGGCGGATATACTGAGGCATCCGATTGCTAAAGAAATTGCCAGAACAAGGCTCAAAGCAGCCCTTAATGCTTTTTTCATTTCTATCCCTCTCTCACTTGATTGTTGATTTTTATATAAAAAAAGAACCGACACTTTTAATAAAGCATCAGTTCTTTTCAATATTGCGGTATGTATTGCAGATTATTTCACATAACGGCAATTATAAATTAAACTCCTTTTCTTACCAAAAGTATTTAAAATGATTTTTGGCAGGTCTCCCGACTTAAGATCATCCCGGAATTTACCCTTCTCATGCAAAAGCACAATGGCAATGTAAACCCGGTCCCTGTTCACGGTAGAGTAAGCTGTCAGAGAATTTCACTCTGTTCCCTATTAATTCATGAAAATGAAACCAAAATCAATATTAAATTTTCAAGGTTGGTCCATATCCAATATATGGTAGTATAGCATAGTGCAGAAGTTTTTTCAAGTTTAAGTACTTTGCTGGTTGCACAATATCTTCAATTTGTTTTGAAGCTAAAACCACTGATCCACCTCTTGGCATTGCCGCCGATACCAATTTCTCAGACCTTGATTTGGTGTGGGTCAGTTATGCCCTTTGAGGGAATAAAGTGCAAAAACTCTATGAGAAAGAACAATTGCAAATTGAGTTTAATAAAAAACAAAGCATATTCGATGAGAAACCTTAAAAATAAAATATACCATCACGAAATTGGACTGGAAATTTGTAATACAATAGTTTACGGTTTAATTGATAAGCCCTCGCTTGCGTCCTTCATCCACCGCGAGTAGTCTGGAAGAAACACCGAGCTTGCTGAAGATATTCAAAACATGGGTTTTTACCGTAGCCTGTGAAATGCAGAGCTTATCGGCAATTTCACGGTTTGTAAAGCCCCCGGCCAATTCGTTCAGGACATCACGTTCACGCGCCGATAAAATTTCCGGTTCACGGGCGGAGACAGCGGTATTGCTGCAGATTGCGGCTGCGTCTTTTATGAATTGAGACTCTTCGGAACAGAAATCACTTTTTCCAAAATTTTGAATTATTTCCCGCAGCAGCGGCAAGATGGTTTGCCGATCCAGATAAAAAGGCATAAAGATTTGGTTTTCATACGCGTAGTAAACTGCTTCCCGGAGTAGGTTCTTGATCCTGCGGTTTTGTTCCGGTGACTTGGAACACTGGGAAAGCATATAAACCTTTTGCAGATCTGCCTCAACAAGTCTCAGGTAATTTTTCTTTGATCGTGCAAATATCATGACGTCGTCAGTTTCCTGCAGCGCATTTTCCATCTGGCCACGCTCAAATAAAATGCGAGCGTGCAAAAGTTTCAAAAAGGGCTGAATTCGATAGTCCCTTAGGTTTTCCAATTGTTCAAGAAATAAATTAGCAAGTTCCTGCTTCAGCAGCCTTTCGCAGCAAAGTTCATGGATCAGCCTGCACAGGTTTAGAATATTCAAAGACGGGGACTCGGACAGAATCCCATCAATATAGGCAGAGCCTGCTCCTGTCTCGCCGCGAAGCAGTTTCAGTTCAGCTTGATGAAAGGATAATGTCATATCAGCTGCTTGAAGATGCCCACGCTGATGCGACAGCATTTTCTGTGCTTTGGTAAGCGATTTTTCCGCCTCGTCCAGTTCCATGCGCCGCATATATACTCCCGTAAGCCCTATTTGAAAGTTTACACCGATTCCGGCCATCATGGCAGGAGACTTGAACAGTTCCGTTACCTTACCGTAGCATGCAAGGCTTTTATTCAGACGCCCGGTTTCCTCAAATATCTGCGCCCTTTCGTTTATAATATAAATCTGAACAAAAATGTTTGATCCGGCGCAGGTTTTATCTGCAAGATCAATACAGCTTTCGGCCTCTTCATACTGGAGATGTTCCATAAGCGCATTTGCATTTTGAACGAAAAGCATAGACTTTGTGGCAGGGACAAAATGAAGGGCCTCGATTTGTCCGGCGGTAAGCGTCTGGTATTGGGGCATGCTTCCGTTATTCAATGAAACAAAAGCTTCGGCACACTGTATCACATGAAAAGTATCGGTGCCTTCATACCGCTCTCTTAGTTTTTGATAAAGCATGCGGCACCGCTCTGCGTCAAGGTTGCCAAGGTTATAAAAGAAACACTGAGCTGCCAGATCGGCGTCTTCTATCAGTTCATCAAGAGGGACTTGATCCAGATAGCACCATGCTTCAATGCTGCCTCCCATTTTATGTGCAAGACGCATAACATTTTTATAGTCCTCCGCGATACAGAACTCCCGCAGCGATTCCACCAGATCTCCCCGTTCCTCAAACGCGATAGCAGAATTAGTTAAAAGCGCCTTTCTGCGTCCTTCCGGAAGTTGGGAATATTCTCTGGAAAGATAATCGGAAAGAATATTATGATAACGGTAAATTCCACTTTGCTCATCTACGCATATAATAAACAAATTCTTCTGGGTAAGTTTTTCCATCATTTCGTTAAAATCGGTTTGGGTAAAGTTTTGAAAAAGATGACCGCATAAATTCGCGTCAAAATAAGCAGGAAAACCGGTCACTAACAGAAAATCACGCTCATCCGACGTGAGCAATTCAAATATTTCTCGGGAAAGATATTCGGCTGCTATACCGCCGCCGGCCTGCAGCAGGGCTCCAGAATTCCGGCCTGCCTTCTGTACGGCTGCGGCAAGCTGTAATCCGCCGATCCACCCTTCCGCGTAGGTATTGAGCTCAGTAAGTTCTTTCTCGCTGCAATTCAGCTTTAGTGTCTGCTTTAAGAATTCCATTCCTTCTTCCTGCGATAGGTGCATCTGCCGCCCGTCGATATACAGCAGGCGCCCGGAAACGGCAAGAGAGCCCAGATACACGGGCGGTTCCTCCCGGGAAAGCATAAACAGGTGCAGATTTTCCGGCATGGCTCTTATGAAAAATTCCAGTGTGCGCATCAGTGCCGCATCTTTGATACAGTGCATATCATCCAATACAATATAATAATCCTCTTCACTGAAAATGCGGTTTATGAGCAAAGTCAGCAGACCTTCCATGTGGGAAGCGTCAAAGGCTGTACGAAGCAGTGTAAGGAAATCGTCATCTTTTCCCAAAAATCTGTCCGCCGCCTCGGCAAAATAGTACCAAAAGGAATATACATTTGAATTTGAAACATCCAGTGTAAGCCAGCCGACATTTTCCAGTCCTGTTTCCCGAATAAAAGTGGACAGAAGCGTGGTCTTCCCAGTCCCGGCACCGCCGCAGACAAAAATCACTCCCATATCTGAGCAGCAGGAAAGTTTTTCAAAGAGCGCCCTGCGTATTACATAATCGCGCCGCGGCGCAGGCATTTTCAGTTTTGTAGAGAGAAGCGGCAGATCGTTCGCTGCACCCATAGAAAGCTCCATTCTGTCCATTGACTAGACGGATAATATCTTAATGTCACAATTTAATTTTAAACTCGCATTGCTGTATTTTCAAGTTTCTCCTTAACGTTCCGTAACTACTTTATACTTTTTTTTCATACATACGCCGCAATACGGTGCAGGAGAATAAAAACAACAACAGCACAAAAGAGATTACATAAAGAATCAGCCCAATATGCTGGCTGGCGCTGCCGTTCTGAAGATGCTGCACATAATCCATGAACTCTTTTTGCGGCAGCAGTTGAATGGCGTGTTCCAAAGCCACGTTATCCCTGTTGAAGGAATAAAAGCTTCCGGCGAGCACCGAGGATAATACGAGAATTGAATTTCCAAGCATGCTGGCATTATCCGGCTTTTTTATAAATGTGTTTAAAAGCAGAGCGAACGAAATGCCGAGGAAGCCAATTAATACGATCAGTCCCGCATACTGGAGCAGTGTGAAACCGATCGACCAGCCCAAGCACTTCATTACAGCGAGCATGACAAACGCGGGCAGAAGCAGTGTAAGACAATAGACACAATGAGCGGCTAAATAGCCCGGGAACGAAGCCGGTGCCGCCGCAATCCTCTTCAGCTGCCCCTGCTCTTTGTCGTCGGCAAACACAAACAGATTTGCAAAGGCAGTCATCAGCAAAAACA
>JAEWUH010000016.1 GCA_023397245.1 Bacillota bacterium
CTGAAAGATGATGCGTTTGTCTGCTTCCAGCTCGTTTTTCAGCATATCGCAGAACAAACAGGAATTCTTTTCCTCATAATACTCTTTTGCCGCGGAAGTTTCAAGCTCCAGCTTTTTGGGCAGGAACGAATAGCCGTAAATCTGGCCGTGCGGATGCGGCATGGTAACGCCGACCATCTCCCCGCGGTTTTCAAAAATAAACACATACTTAATCTTTTCATCGGAGCTGATTACCTGAAAGCGCTCGCACCATAAATCCACAAGCTTCTTCATGTGTTCTTCGGAAAGCTCCGGCAGGGTTACCGTGTGGCCGGGGGAATACAGGATTACCTCGCATTTGCCGTAGCTCGGTTTTGTCTTGAAAAAGTCGTTCGCAACGTCGTCCGGCTCGGGCGGATTCTGGGAAAGAGCGGGGAAGTCGTTGTCGTACTCCATGACCTCATATTCGGGGACATTGCCGAAGCTGGGGCAGAACGGGCAGTAGTCCTTGGGCATCTGCGGGCGTCCCTGACGGTTCGACGCGATCATGATCCAATCTTTAATTAACGGGTGCCATCTTAATTCAGCCAATTTTATATCCTCCTGATAAACTGTACATTATAATATCTTTACGCCGCCGACCGGACGGATGGAGAGGGAATGGCAGCTGCCTTTCCCGAGAACACTTTCCATTTGGGCGGTGAATTCCTCAAGCTGCGCAACAGGGACAAAGGCCTGCACGGTTCCGGCAAACCCGCCGCCGTGCACGCGCCACGCGCCGCCCGTTTCCCCCAGAAGCTTCTGGCAGAGCGCAAGCGCAAGGGAAACGCCCTGCTGCTGCACGTGGGTGGGCGAAAACACATTCTGCAGATACATATAGGACGAATAACCGCTTTCCACGATCAGCTTTTTAAACTCGTCGAACCGGTTTGCCTTTAAAGCGGCGACCTCTTTCAGGACGCGCGCGTTGTCTGAAAAATAGTGAATTGCGCGCAGGACGCTGCGGTCCCCGACCTTCTGGCGCAGCTCCGCAATTTGGGAAAAGAAGGTTTCTTCCTCTACCTGTGAGAGCACTTCCTTACCGAAGAACTGCGCGACCTCTTTCATTTCCGCGGGGATCGCGGCGTAATCCGGGGTCAGGTCGGCGTGGCTGCCGCGTGTGTCAATGATGCAGAGCGCGTACCCGCACTTTGCGAAGTTGAATCCGACCTGTTCCACCTTAGGCTTCTCCGCGTCCCTGAAATCGATGGTTACAAAGCCGCCCACGGAGCTTGCCGTCTGATCCATAAGGCCGCACGGCTTGCCGAAATAGTTGTTTTCTGCATACTGCCCGATCTGGGCGATTTTTACCGCGCTTTCCTTTGCGCCGCAGAACAGGTCGTTTACGATCGTGCCGACCAGCACTTCAAAGGCGGCCGAGGAGGAAAGCCCGGAGCCGCTGAGCACATTGGACGTGGTATATGCGTCGAAGCCGCCCATCTTATAACCGAGCTGGGAGAACTTCGAGAGAATTCCGCGGATGAGCGAAAGCGAAGAATTGCGCTCATCTGGTTTGGCCGCCAAATCATCGGCGTTCAGGGTATCCATGCTGTACCCTTCGGATTTGATATTGACCGTACGACTCGCGGAGAGGGAAACCACGGCGATAACGTCAAGGTTTACGCTTGCGGCGAGCACGCGGCCGCCCTGATGGTCGGTATGGTTCCCGCCGACCTCCGTTCTGCCCGGCGCGCTGAAAATACTGATTTCGCGGTCGGTGCCGTAGAGCCCCTCAAAGGCCTCCACCGCCCGGATCAGCCTTCTGCGGTAAAACGCGACCTTCTTGAAATCGCAGACATAAATGTAGGCCAGGTTCTGGTCATACTTCCCCTGCGCAAGGAATTCCTTTACTTTGGATGACAGCATAGGCTTACCTCCGTTTTTATATAAACTTCCATGTACTTTCTAATGAATATTTTATTCCTTGTTTCTTGATTATACAATGATAAAATTATTCAAATATATAGAAAATTGTTGCAAGGTATCTTTCTTGAAAATTATATATTTTTATATTATAATTACACAGTAGGAATAATAATGGTCAGGAGGCTATTTTATGAAAAATTTGAAATTCGTTCTGGCATTGCTTCTAACGGCAGTGATTCCATTTCTTCCTGCTGACCGGGTATTTGCAGCACAAAATACCGGTGCAGTCGATTTGATGAACGGTGTGAAAGGCGGGCAGATAAAAGCAAGCAGTACGGTCAGTGAAGAATTTGTCCGCACGACCGCAGATTTTTCCGTTTCCCTCTTTCAAAAATCGGTGGCCAAAAGAGAAAATGCGTTGATATCTCCCGTTTCAGCCTGCTTGGCCCTTGGCATGACGGCAAACGGCGCTTCCGGCAATACGCTCAACCAGTTTCAAAATTTGCTCGGAAAAGGATTGACGCAGGATCAGCTTAATCAGAATTATTTGAATATGACGAATCAGCTGAATTTCGTCAAAGACGGGAAACTGCTGATTGCAAATTCCATATGGTATCGGGACAAGAATCTCAGCATTAAGAAAAGCTTTCTCCAAAATAACGCCGATTATTTCAGGGCAGGCTTGTTCCGGCTCAATTTCAGCAGCCCGAATACAGCCGGTCAGATAAACGGCTGGGTAAAAGAGCACACCGGCGGAAAAATTGATAAAATGGTAGGTAAAATTGACGGCCTTACCATGATGTACCTGATCAACGCGCTGTATTTTGAAGACAACTGGATCGCTCCCTACTCATCCAGCCAGAAGGGAAGTTTCCAGACGAAAAAAGGCGCTGTGACAGCGAATTACCTGAGTTCTTCCGAATATTATATCCACGACGCCAACTCCGATGGAATGCTCAAATATTTCAAAGATAAACGTTTTGCCTTTGCGGCGGTATTGCCCAAAGCAGGCGTAAGCACGGAAAGCTATATCGGCAAAATGTCGGGCGCACAGTTCCTGAAGCTGATGAGTTCCGCGGGACGCGAGTTTGCAGATTGTGAGCTTCCGAAGTTCCGCTATGATTTTCAGGTGGAATTTAACAGTCCTTTAAAAGCACTCGGCCTTACGAACGCGTTTGACAAAAACCGCGCCGATTTCAGCAGAATGGGAACTGCGCTGCCCGGAAAGCTCTATATCGGCGACGTGCAGCAGAAAACATTCATTCAGGTGGATGAAGCGGGAGTAAAAGCCGGGGCCGCAACCAAAGTGGAAATCATGTGCGGAAGCACCGGGCCGCTGCCGAAAAAGGTTGTCTTCAACCGCCCGTTTGTCTACGCGATTATCGACACACAGACCAAACTTCCGGTTTTCCTCGGAATAGTCGGCAATCCGGCAATATAAAAATGCACCCTATGACATCCGGGTCTTGTGTTATCGCTCAAAAGCAAGTTGGTTTACCGGCTTGCTTTTTTCTTATATGCGAAGTAGAATGGAGCTATTAAACAGAAGGAGAATGAAGAATGCTTGATTACCGATTTGACACCCAG
This sequence comes from Bacillota bacterium, assembly GCA_023397245.1. Lineage (GTDB taxonomy): Bacteria > Bacillota > Clostridia > Oscillospirales > Acutalibacteraceae > DATAML01. The sequence goes on from JAEWUH010000016.1 coordinate 3,472, forward strand.
TTATTAATCGAGGGGCATGGCCTTTCAGAGGATACAATCAACGAATATTTTACCAAAAATTTTGAAGGCGACTGCCTGCTTGCCGTCGGCGACGAAGATTTGATCAAGATTCATTTTCACACCAATACACCCTGGAAGGTGTTGGAGTACTGCGCCTCTCTGGGAGATATTTTCGACATCGTCGTAGAAAACATGGAGCGCCAGGAGAACGGGTTGCAGGGGTGAAGAAAAACCGGTAACCCCGCCGTTTCCGGTTGACTTCCCATATTATTGTGTTATAATAGTATGGTTAAATACCCGCCCGTGGCGAAGCTGGATATCGCAGCAGATTCCGATTTATGTGCTATAAAAGCAAGTGGTTTTTCCACTTGCTTTTTTTGTTTATCGGAAGTAAAATAATGTCATAATATGAAATATAAGGGGCTGCTGTTATGGGTGCGTATGGATCGCCGGAATTGCCGCCGAATAAATCAAATAATAATTACGGCTACGGTTATCATTATCAGAAGCCAAAGGGTGAAACAGGCGGCTGTTTAAAAAACGGACTTATTGCGGTAGGGCTGCTTTTGGTGTTTTTCGTAGTGTTTGGGCTGGCAAGTTCTATGATTAACAGTGGTTCTCCTCGTGTGAATAATAGCGCTGTTCAAGCTGTGGCTTCTGTTCCTGCATATTCGCAGCCTGTCTATATCCCGCCCGTTCCGGCTTCTTCTGCCCCGGCTGCTCCGGTTGTGGTCGATGATTCAACGGACTTTTTGCAAGCCTGGTCTAAAGCGGCTGTACTAAAGGCTTTAATATATCCCGATACTGCCAAATTTTCTGACAATCCGTCTGATTGGAAAATTGTTCGTGACGGTAATATCTGCGAAATAAATTCTGTTGTTGTAGCACGGGGTAAAGAATCTAAAGAGGTTTCTCAAGCACCATTTGTGGTGCGACTTACTTTCAATGAATTAGATGCGCAGATTATTTATATTTCAATCGGCGGGCGCGTTTCTTATGATAAGTCCAAGGTAAAGTAAAAGGCCGGGGCATCATAGCTCCGGCTTTTCCATGTCCTGTTTTATGAGGTTGTTAATATACCCTTGTAGGCTCATGCCGTGTTTTTCGGCATGGGCTTTTATTTTGTCTTTTTCTCCATTTTTTACCCTTAGACGGATATCTTCATATGCTTTTGCGTTGTATTTATCCTTTGCTTTTGTGGCTGCTTTTTGCATGGTATCAACTCCTTTGCTGTCATTATAGCACCTGCAGAAATGTGGTACCAGTATAATTATATACAAAATGGTACCAGTATGTTCAGTCAATCTGTCAATAGACATAGTGGTACCAGTATAGTATAATAATATCAGAAGTTAAGGAAAGACGGGCGGTGGCCGACACCGAAAGGGGATTGAAAATGAAATATTACATTGGTTATTTTAACAAGCCTTGGAATATGGATGAGTTTACGGTTATCTGCGCCACACCAAATATATACGCCGCTCAATTCATCTTGAGCCAATATCAAAAATCCGCAAGTGATGAAGACCTTTATGTGATGCTTTCAGCGGCGGAAATCATGAACAAAAGATTGGTATTCTAAATTTATAATGATGCCGAGCCGGAGCGGTTTTACTCCGGCTGAAAGGGGCTTTGAAATGGCGAAAATTACTAAAAGCAGTGTAACCGATGAATTGATTCGTGGAGCTAAATTATGGCTTGCTGAAAGTAAAAAAATGGATGAGGAAAAGAAGAAGTATAAAGTGACCGATTACCGTTATCAGAATCGCGAGGATGATGCACTTAGGTATCGTTCTATGAGCCAAGCGTTATATTTATGTGGTAAACATTTAGGGGTTGTTTTCCCGGACGAAATTGAAACTACCTTTAAGGTATCTACGGCGGCTGAATAAGCCGCCAAGGAGGGTATAGAAATGATCGAAAATTCCAAAAATGTTCTGTTTCTTGAAAAGGTTTGGAATGTCCTCAATAAAGAATATTTTGAAAGTGCACTTTCAAAACCAGTTATAACAATTCAAAGCAGCCCTAAGACATTTGGTCATTTTACTTGCGACAAGGTATGGAATCAAGGCAAGACTAGCCAATATGAAATTAATATTTCGGCTGAATACCTAAACCGTAGTTTTGAATATATCTGTGCGACTATGATTCATGAAATGGTGCACGAATATTGTGCCGAAAACGGGATACAGGATACGAGTCGTAACAACGTATACCACAACAAAAAATTCAAGGAAGAAGCAGAAAAGCGTGACCTGGTTATCACGTACGATAAGAAAATCGGTTGGAGTGTTACCGAGCCTACAGACAAGCTTAAAGCCTCAATAAAAAAATATTTTTCAGAAAAAGAACTGTCCGGCTATCGCCAACATTTTGAAAGTGCACTTATAAAAAAGAAAAGCAGCACCCGAAAATATGTGTGTCCTTGCTGCGGAATGTCTGTCCGTGCTACAAAGGCCGTAAATATTCGGTGCAATGATTGCGATGAAATGATGGTTTGTGAAAATAGGGATGAAGATTAAAATTCATCCCTTTCCCCCTCCCCTGTTTGCATTGTACGGCAAGATGCGCCCCACATTGAGCGGACGCGAACGGTTGGCAGTAGTTCTGTGCATCACGCATCCGGAGGGCTTGTCTGCACTCGTGGGGCTGAAAACTGTGCGTCGGCACATGACCGTGCCGACCACTCAAACCTCCGCTAGCCCCTCCCGCGCCGCAGCGCGTCAAGGTTTCCGCTTATCGCTCAAGCCTAATATGTAGTCGGTGGTGACACCATAATATTTTGCCAACTCTACCAGATGGCAAAGTTTCAACTCTCGTGTCCCGGTTTCATATAGGCTGTATTGCTGCTGTGAGATTTGAAGCATTTCAGCGATTTCCTTTTGCCCTCGCTCCGCTTTCTCTCTTAGTTCTTTTACTCTTGGTAAATGATAAATTGATGTCACCCCCTTAATTTCAATAATTTTATAATACATTCAAATAAATGTCTTGACTTTACATTCAAATAGATGTAATATATTACCATAACATTCAAGTGAATGTAAACAGTTTCCCTCAACAGGTAAAATTCGCAGATTATCGCGTGGGGGTATGAAAGGAGGAGGGTAAGAATGGCTATGAAAGTAATAGGTAAAAGAATCAGCACGTTCACAGACAAGAAATCCGGGGAAGTAATCAATTTCGGCAAACTGTATGTTACATACAAGGATTCAACGGTTTCCGGGGTTATCGGAGAAATTGCCGAAGCAATTAGCGTAAGGCCGGAAATCCTGCAAGAAATCCCGGTCGGCTCCGAGGTCACACTCATTTACAACCGCTACGGCAAGGTCGAAGATTTCCAGCTCAAACAGAATCCGGCAAAAACGGCTTGAGAAACGAAAGTGAGGGGTAAACGGTGGATACAGTAGTTGTTGGCACAATCTTAGCCGGGTTGCTCCTCGGAGTTCTTCTATTTCGTTGTTTGAGGTGGTGGTAACATGGGAAAACGCAGCAAAATTTTCTTTGATGCAATTCGCAAAATGAACGCAGGGCAAATCGCAATATATCTATTTCTGTTCGCGTTCATCGGTTTTTGTGCTATGTGGACGTTACATAACTTCCATGTGATTCCGTGGTGGTTTATATGACACCGGAAGATTTCGTATTTGTTCTTTCGCAGAGCACTCTCGCCGGTTTCGGGCTTGCAGCCTTTTTCAGTTTCCTCGGTTACATTATCCGGGGGATATATACTGTGATTCTTGATTTTCGCCCGTAATCAGATTTTAAGAAAGGAGTAAAGAAAATGAGTACAGAGACAGCAACGGCGGTAACTACCGCTATTAGTACATCTTTAACTACTCTTGTGACCAACTGCACAACCGTAATGACTACGGTGTTGCCGATTGGCCTCGGCATCTTTGCCATGTATGTGGTAGTCGCTTTTTCCAAAAAGATTTTCAAGCAGATTATCAGCAAGTAAAGACAGCTGGCAACTTACGAATGCATGAGGGTAGAACGAATGGGAACCAGTTTTATACTGGCTCCCATTATTTTATTGAGGGGTGAAAAATGGTAACGATCTTTACCGGTACCGGTGGCTCTGGCAAGTCACTCGATGCTGCCAATATCATATATCAGCATTTGACTATGACAAACATCAATGTCATTGCGAATTTTCCGGTAAATACCGGCATTCTCAAATACGGATATAAAGCATGGAAAAAAATGCAGAAGAACCCGGATTACATGCCGAAAAATACCCGGAATTTCGGCCATTTTTATTATATTGACAATTCAATTTTAACACCGGATTTTTTATATAAATTCTCCGATAGGCTGCATAAGCCCCGACAGGAAAGCCAAACGCTTGTGGTTATCGATGAAGCGCAAAACGATAAATTGTTCGGAAATCGCGCTTGGAACAACGCAGGACGGCAAGATTGGTGCCATTTTTTTGAAGTACACCGGCATTACGGTTTTGACTTCATATTGATTGCACCGTCCATAAAGCTGATAGACAAGGCAATCCAATATGATATTGAGTATGAGGACATTCACCGTAAATTAGCGAATTATGGGCTGCGTGGGCGGTTGGTGCAGTTCTTCAGCGGCGGCTGTCAGTTTGCAGCAATTCGTGTATGGAGGGCAATCAATCAAAAGGAAAGCAGCCGGTTGTTCAGATACACAACGATGTTTGACCGGTTCTATGATTCCTACAGAAATTTTTAAGGGGTGAGAACATGACAAAAGCAAGTATTAAAAGGCTGCTGAAACAGGCTGCAAAGACGGCAATATGTTTGATGCTCTGTGTGGCATTGGTGTGGGGATACAGCTACAGAGAGCCTACAGAAGCCCATGCAACGGCTGTTGGTGTTGTTGTCGGTGCGGTGGCTGTAGCTGCTGCTGTAGCGGCACTCGGTATATGTGTTAGTGGTGTAACAAGTAATCAAGATTATGGAGCAGCCTGTCAAGAAATATGGGATAAAATGGATTCTGGAATTAAAAACAAAGTAACCTGTGCTGCTGTTGCTGCCGGTGCAGTTGGCGTTATGCAATATAATTTGACAACTGAATTTTTGACGGCTGTAGGAACAACATTAAAAAATTCTTACGATGAATTTTTATCATCTGCTGCATTAGCTACTTTACCTATTTCGCAAAGCAGTACAACTTGTAATTATACATGGAATGGATTTTATAAAGCCTTGTTTAATAGTGATGTACAAGCAGTTGGAGATAAATGGAGTGATGATATTATAACAACTTATAAAATTTATTCTGCATTGCCAATATTATCTGGAATTTCTAGTTGTACCGTAGGAACACAAACAATAATGGTAAAAAAGTCGGGAGAAACAGGAATATATATATCGGTTAATAATGGAGTAGATTGGCCGTCTTATTCATTTCGTTGTATGTCAACGGCAACATATGGATATGTAATTGCTGCTCAAGTTGGGAAATATATCAAATATTACATTGTATCTAACGCAGAATGTGCAGGGTCACAAATGAATTTAGTTCAATGGTATAGTGTGTTGGCTGCTGATAGTGCTATACCTGCGGCTCCGGGTCATGATGTTTATGGAATACCCGGAGAGGACATATATGCGGACGGATATTCTGCCCTCAATCACACTGTTTCTGATGTTGTAGACCATGTTGGGAATGCTGTAGGGGTTCTTAATCCTGACGGAACAAAGTCTATTCCGATACCTGTACCAAGTACCGGGGTATCAACACAAACGCAATCACAAACGCAGTCTGATGCGTTACAAACTGATATATCTGATGCGGCAAGTACAGAATTAAATAAGACAACAAACACCGGAAAGAATACTTCGTTGCCAAAGCCCTCTGGATTGCCTGACTTGTCTTTGCCTATGCTGCTTACAAGAAAATTCCCCTTTTCCTTGCCGTGGGATTTATATGCATCGGTAAAAATGCTTGCTGCGACACCGACAACACCGGTGTATACGGTTCCATTTATTCATGGCCTTTGGGGTATCAATCAAGATATTACGATAGACATGACTAAAATGGAGCCTGTTGCGGTGGTGTGCCGGTGGGGATTTAGTGCCATGTGGGTTGTTGGCCTTATATTCCTTACAAGAAAACTAATATGGAAGTGATAATATGCTAGAAACACTGCAGTCATGGGTTTTACAAGCACTTAATTATGCGTTAAGCATACTGCCCGATTCACCAATAACGGCACTGGATAATTCGCCAGTAGCCGCATATCTCGGCATAATTAACTGGTTTATGCCGATTTCGTTTTTTTTGTCCTCAATGGAACTATGGCTAACAGCGATAGCTGTATATTACGCAATTTCAGCCATTCTGCGGTGGGTTAAGGCAATATCATAAAAATGTACAAGCTGCTTATCTGCCACACCCGACGAACGGAGGGGCGGCAGATAGGCAGCTTGCAAGGGGGAAAGAAATGAATTACGTATTTGCTTATGGTCTGTTAGCTTTAATGGTCGGAATAATTTATAGGCTTGTTCGGTGGGTGGTTAAGCAGATACAAAAGATTCTGAATCCTCGTGGGTTTTAGGGAGCCGCCTCCTACTACTTGATTATTACCTCAAAATACAACCATTTGAAAGGTTGAGAATAGATGAATTCCTTTATAGAACCGGGGGCTTCTGTCTATCACAACACGAAAGCGAAGATATACCCGAACGGTCAGCAGAGAATAACGGTCTGCTCAAAGCCGATTTTTAAAGATGAATACTGGGAACAGATAGACAAACCCTTACCGATGCCAAAGCCTAAAAATATGGATAACGATGTAAGGAGCGACAATATGAAACGTGCAAAGGAACGCATTTTTGACATTGCAATGTGCAATCAGTTTGACTATTTCGTGACGTGGACGCTCGATGCTGAAAAAATCAATCGGTATAATCCCGATGAAGTTGCTAAAAAGCTGAAAGCCTTTTTGAATCATAAAGTAGTCCGTAATAACGCTCGGTATCTCGTTATCCCGGAGCACCATAAAGACGGCGCAATCCATATGCATGGCCTGTTGTCGGGTGATTTCGAAATGGTTGACAGTGGTCACAGGTTGCCGGATGGTCGGACGGTTTACAATATGCCGCAATGGTCGCTCGGCTTCTCTACGGCGCTCCCGCTTGACGGGCAAAAAGAACGGGTATCCCGGTACATAACGAAGTATGTAACAAAGGATTTCAAGAAGATTTTCGGCTCGTTCTACTATGCCGGAGGGCATGGCCTTGTACGGCACCCGAAAACACAGATTTACGATGTGGACTATGACAATCTTGATTTGCAGGAATACAGTCCCGAAGCGGTTAATTTATGGTTTAAGTATATTAATACGGAGGTGTAAGAATTGGCAGCAGTGCATAACTTAAAGATTCTCCCGGAGTATTTTTACGATGTAAAGAATGGAAACAAAACTTTTGAGGTAAGAAAAGATGATCGTAATTACCGTGATGGGGATTTTCTAATGTTGTCGGAGTGGTTTAACGGTGGTTATACTGGCCGCACGGTCAAGGTGCTTGTTACCTATCTGCTCCGGGACACGGAATACGTTAAAGACGGTTTTGTCATTATGGGAATAAGAAAGGTGTAAATGATGTTTTTCTCATTATTGGAATCTGCATTGTATTGTTTGAGAGATATTGCCATTAAAACGCTCTGCTTTTCCTTAATAGGATTTTCAGGTTGTATTTTTCTAAATTTACTATTTAAAATCATTGATTGGTTGTTTCCTGATGATAGTAGTAATGATGATGAATCACAGAGAAAGGAGTAATGCTGATTGAAATTTGAAGAATGGTCTATGAAATGGCTGCGGATATACAAAAAGCCTTTTGTTTCACAGAATACATACACGGGAAGTTATCAAACCTATTTAGAGAATCATCTGATTCCGTTCTTTGGGTCTATGGAAATGGCTGACATAAAGCCTTTTGATGTACAGCGCTTTTTTGCCCAAAATTCCGACTTCTCCAAAAGCACCTTAAACAAGTTTCATATGATGCTTCGTGCGATATTTCTCACTGCGGTTGACAACGGGTTATGTGAACGGTCACCAATGACTTTTATAATATACCGCAGCCGAAAAGAAAAGGAGCGTAAAAAGGTGTATTCACATGAGGATATGATGAGAGTGAAGGAATTTTTTAAGCAATCTTTCCCGGCTATCTCTTTTCTTTTGGAAACAGGCTTGCGGCGGGGCGAATTGCTCGGCTTGCAATGGTCAGATGTAGATTTTGACCATTGTACTATTTCTGTGAACCGCTCCGTATGCAGTAAAAAGGGCGGCGGGGTGGAACTTAGACCGCCGAAGTGGAATAGCTATAGGGTGCTGCCTGTGTCGGCTTCCGGGATGGCTATTCTTTCAACGCTTCCTCGCTCGTCGGAATATGTGTTCCCTAATCGCTATGGGCGCCCGCAGTATCCCAGAACTTTTAGTAATGTGTTTGCACGTCATATGCGACGAATGAAGCGCAGCATGAATATACCTACGCTTTCTCCTCATGAATTGCGGCATACCTTTGGAACGGATTTGCGGCGGCGCGGTGTGGACATCTACACGATACAGAAAGTAATGGGACATAAGGATATAAACGTTACCGCGAATCTATACGTACACAATGAAGTTGAAAGTTTAAGAAAGTCTATGGGATATTCCTAATTTGCATTATTTTGTGTGCTACTATTTTAATTCTGCTGCTATTCCGGTTGACTTCGCCCTGAAATATGCTATAATAATGGGGTTATATACCCGCCCGTGGCGAAGCTGGATATCGCAGCAGATTCCGATT
>JAEWUH010000261.1 GCA_023397245.1 Bacillota bacterium
GGGTTCATGCAGCCCAGTTCCCCCTCTACCGATACGCCGTATTTTTGGGCATATTCAACGATTTCTTTTGTATTCCGTATGTTTTCTTCAATTGAAAGCGAGGAACCATCGTACATCACAGACGAAAAACCGAGTTCAATCGCCTGAAAGATTACTTCTTTGCGGCGGGCATGATCAAGATGAAAAACAACCGGTATATTATATAACCTATCCAATACCTTGATGGTCTCCACAGTCAATTCGAGTGGCATATAGGACAAATAGCCTTCCCCAAAAGCCGCTATAGCCGGTTTTTCGCTCTGTTTTGCCGCGTTCAATATCGCCTTTAGACTTTCTATATTGTAAAAATTAAAAGACACATTGCAGAAATTACTGTTCTTGAATACTGTATTTAGATTTATTAACATTTTTTCACCCAAACCAACAATCCGATTACAGAAGCTTCGAAACAATCCGAAACAGGGTCTTTTCATTTCCAACATTCCCTGGGAAAATGATATAAGCCATTCCAGGAAACTTACTTTCCGGACCGGTTAACCAAACAGGTATTCCCGGTTCAATTTGCCCCAAAACTCTTGCCCGCCATATATGCATTGCCTTCGTTGCAATATCGCTGGACGTAATGCCTCCTTTTGCAATCAAAAAGTGTGGCTGAACTTGCAGCTTTGCAATCACCTGTACGATGGCTTCTGAAATTTTCGTTGACACTTCCAGCTGTTTTTCCGGGTCATCCGTGTCAAGGTCCAAACGTTCCCGCCGCGTATAAACGACAACCGTCCTGCCCTCTTTGACAAGTTTTTCAGCTTCAGCCGCAACACTCTCCGTCTCTTTCTGCAATCCGTTTTCCTCTAAAACACGATGCTGATTATATTGGATAAACTCCAGCGGCAGGTTCCCGTTTTTAAGGTATTCGAGTTGGTCAGTCGTTTTTTGTACATGAGAGCCCACTATGATAATTCCGCCGCTTTTACTCGTATTTGCAAGCTCTTTTTTACAATTCAGCAATGGCCGGCTTGATATTCCGCCTAACGCTTTTACCAGAGAAGCGGCGCTTCGGAAAAGGTATTCTTTTCCGGTTTCCAACGCATTGAAATAGGCGTTTAAAAACACCGCTATATCTTCGTAATCAATCGCGTTAACGATCACCTTATTAAAATTACAGATCTGCAGCAGCTTTTCCGTTATTTTTTTAATGTTGCAGCTTCGCAGTTCCTCCAACGTGACGGCGGTGACCTTGTCCGCGCGATACTGTCCGTTTGTTTTCTCTTCACACCATTCCGTCAGATCCGAGGACCGGTAACCGAAGGTCCTGTCCTTTGCAAATTCTGTTTTTCCGACGGGTACAAGTTTATTTTCATCCTGAGCATAATGGATATTGCCGATGGTATAGCGCCCGCCTTCCACGAAAAACGGAAAAATAATCTCTCCGTCGAACCGTTTGGCCGATTTCCGTTCGATCGCTTCTCTAAGTGTTTCGGTTTCCAGAGGATAATGTCCGCGTAGAGTGGAGTCTCCCCGGCTGACCAAGATATAGTCCCGACCGCATTCTTCAGCGATTTTGGCGATACGTTCACCGATAATCCTGTGTACTTCTTCCGTATGCCGTGAAGAAAAGCTGCGTGAATTTGTAAGGATAAAAAACATGTTGGAAGCTTCCTCAAACCCTGCGCGAATACTGTTCTCTTCCCAGTCAGTGTAAACATTGATATCATGAACGGTCTGCGTGCCGGTCGGGTCGTCGTCTAAAACAATAATTTTACGGTTCAGCTTTTTCCGCTTTTTTTCCACATCCTCATGAACCGCCTCCTGAAGCTTTTCAGACAACGGTGCATAAGAAAGAAGCATATCCATACTTAAAACATTTTCCTGCATATTTTCACCGCCTTTTAACTTTGAAGGACTTTGCTCCGCATTACTGCCAGCGGGAATGACGATAAGCTTCCGGATTCGCTACCTTATCCCATTTTTCCCCTCTCAATACGGCCAGTGTCCCCTGCGCCGTTAAATAAGAAGTACGCGCGGAGCTTTCCTGTGTAAGCGCCGCCATATGGGGCGTTGCGATAAAGTTGGGGCAGGCAAACAGCTTATTGGCGGGATCCATCGGTTCGCTCCCCATCACATCCACGGCGGCACCCACAACCTTTCCACTGTTCAGTGCCTGATAAAGCGCGTCTTCGTCCACAATATCGCCTCTGGCGCAGTTGACCAGGAAACAGCCGTCCTTCATGGCGTCGAACTGCTTCGGGCCCAACATGCCGCGCGTTTCTGGAGTGGACGGCATATGCAGGGACAGCACATTGCAGACCGCCAGGCAATCCTCCAACTGCTCATGATATATATATCCGTATTTTTCTACCGTTTCCCTGTTCACATAGGGGTCGAAAATATGAACTTCCATATCGTTGCGAAAAAACAGCCCCGCAGCGATGCGGCCGATGTTTCCGAACCCGATCACTCCAACCTTATGGTGTTCCAGTTCAATCGCCATATATTTGTTGCGTATGTCGAAATTCCCCTTTGCCGTTTGAGCATTACTCTCCACAACATTTTTCGTTATGGCATAGGTTAAAGCGATTGCATGTTCCGCCACCGAACGCGCATTGGTGCCCGGTGCAATAACCACCGGTATACCCCGTTCCGTGGCGGCTTTTATATCCACATTATCAACACCGACGCCCGGGCGGGAAATCACCCTGAGCTTGGGGCATTGCTCCATTAAGTCCCGGTCCATTCTGCCTACGCGGATAATCAGCCCGTCGCATTTCTCCAAATCGGACAACACCTTCCGAAAATCGGAGGTATCCGCCACAATCACATCGGCATTCTGCTCCAGGAGCTGCATGCCATCGCGATACAGGGCATGGGACAGCATAATCGTTGACATCGTACTTTTTCCTCCCATCGCGAAATCACAATTTGCAGGAGGCGCCGTCAAAGCCAGCCCAAATGGGAACCATTGCTGTCCTTAACGGTCTGCTCGTAACGGCGCACCTGCCATTATATTTTAAATGTTTTATGTATAACTTCGGTAACGCTCCGGATCAGCCAAGATATTCTTTCAGTTCCTCGATCTTTTGATCGATACGCCGCTCCTCTTCCGGGGTAATCGGCTCAGTCGGCCGGATCACGCGTTTGTCAAGGAAACCCAGCTTGCTGAGAGCGTATTTCGTAGATGAAGTCTGACTCTTTGCCATCGGGTAAATCTTGCAGGTTTCATCCACGATTTTTCCCCATTCCATAACCGCTTCATAATCCTTTTGCTGCGCCGCTTCGTACATTTTCACATACGGTCTGGGGAACAAAGGCGCCAGCGAGGGAATATAGCCGTCCGCTCCCATCAGCAGGCTTGGAATCGCCAGATTGGTAGCGCCTTGGAAAAGATGGAAATCCGTACCTTTAAAATAGCGGAGACATTTGATGAAATCCGGGAAGTTCCCGGAAGTATCCTTATACCCGACCACCTGATCGATCTTCGCTATTTCAAAAATAGTTTCCGCTTTTAAAAGCTGGCCTGTAAACGGCGGAATATTGTAAATCAACAGCTTACACTGCGTATGCTTCGCAACATCCTCAAACAGGCGTACCGTTTCCTGCTGCGTTGCATGCCGCGCGTAAAATACGGGCGTGATAACGGCATATTCACCGCCCATATCCTCAAACGCCTTTACATTGTCAATCACGCGTTGGGTGCTGGAGTCCATTACTCCCGCCATGACCGGGACACGGCCGCCGGCTTCGTCTAACACGACTTTGATGGCATGGTTGCGTTCCTGCTGGGTAAGAGCCATGCACTCACCGTTTGAGCCGGTAACAAAAATCCCGTGAATCCCGTGATCGATACAATGGTCCACCAATTTTCGCAAAGCCGTCTCGTCCACTTTTTCATTTTCGTCCACCGGGGTTATAATGGGTGGAATAACACCCTTCAGTACTTTTGCCATTTTAATTCCTCCAATATTTTTATTTCCTGATTTCTATTTCTTCCGGGCGGATATTGTCCACCTGACCATAAATACAGAGCGCATCCAGACTGCCGCCTTCGTTATACCCGAACACATGCCATTCCAGCTCCGGAAAGTGCATTACGTCCCCCGCGTTCAGCATCTGCTTATGGGGAAGATCCTCTTTGGAGCCGCCCCACTTTACAAAACTGTCTGTTGCCGAAAGAACAACAACTGTTTCTTCCGCATGATTATGCGGTTCCATCGGCCCGCTTTCCGCCGAGTAATGGGCAAAACAGATGGTCATTTTCGCACTGGGAACAGGATATCCCCTTTTCGATGAGCCTACCGCGTTTTGAATCACGCGGCCCGGCAGACGGTTTTGTTCGATTTGTTCTCTTTCTAAATAATCCATACAAACGTCTCTCCTTATCATTTTCTATCTTAATTTTTTTGTTAAACTGTCCATAAGAACCGTCTTCAGATTTTTCGGCAGCATTTTCGCAGATTCCCTCACAAATTTCTCCTTGGTTTCCCTGGCTCCCGAAATAGGTATAACCGTACCGTCGAACCCCACAAAAACATAAGTCAAATGCGTCAGGTTCGGGGGCCGGATTTCCTGCACTTCGTTCCATGGAATAAACTTTTTGCACCCGAAAGCAGTAATCTCCATAACGCCCTCCTCTGTTGCCGCCGTCATCCGGTTAAGCATATACAGGAGGGTAAAGCTTCCCAGCAGGATGTCGGCCAATATTAACACCAGAAAATAGAGCTTCGTCCCCGCCGCCATGTTTTGGGCCGCCTTCTGAAACGCATAGAATAAAAACGCGGCATTTCCCCACAGAAGGGCAACCAGCAGAAGCATGCTCCTGCTTTCTTTCAAAAGGCTGATCGCAGCGGGCGCCGACTTTTTCTGCTGCCTTCCGTTCGCAAGGAACAAGGCCGCCGCAGCCAGCGACGCGCAAATTCCGGTGATTATAATCCATTCCATAGATATTCCTCCACGCCATTTAACGGTCGATCGGATTAGTCCATGCGGATAACCCTTTGATAAAGGGTTACCGCCTTTTCCCTGTCGTATTTCCACAGGGTAAGGAAATTAAAAAGCCACGGCGAGATTTCCATCCGCAGAAGCTCCCTTGCGAAAGACATGGCGAATATCTCGTCCAGACGGGACAGCAGCCTGTTTTTTTCCCTTGTTTTCAGCTCTTTTGAAGAACGTACCGCTTGCATATAGCGGATTGAGGGTTGCCCGACCACCGCCAGAAAGTGGGCGTATTCGTGTGCAAGAAAGACGTCCTTCCAGTCGGTGCCCGGCATTGACAGGCCTTCCTCCCGCGTATAGCTCAATACGGACT
>JAEWUH010000092.1 GCA_023397245.1 Bacillota bacterium
CATGCTTTTAAATCCGAATAGCTAAATACACAGTAAGCCTCAAGTGCAATATTGCAGAGGAAAGCAGCCAGAAGGAACACCGGGCGAATCAGCTGTCTTCGGCTTTCGTGCCTGTTTTTAAATCCGCGGTACATCGTGACAATACCAATACCGCTCAGCACGGCAATCGCTGGAGCGATCATGCATAGATAATAACGGTGATAGAAACCGGCAAAGCTGAAGAAAACAGCCATGGCAGCCAGCCAGAGAGACCAGAACAGGATTGCGGCCTGCCCCGCGTCTTTTTTACGCATCAATTTCAAATTGAAGCAGCCGATCATGCTGCAGATTGCAAAAAGCAGCAGCCAGGAGCTTTGTCCGTACAGGTTCGAGCTCCAAAGCCGGATTACGGACGCATTCCCGATTTCCGAACCGCCGCCGGCACCGCGCTGGCCGCCGTTTCCGCTGAAATCGGGACGGGAGTTCTGGCCGTCTCTCCCATCCTGCGTCATTTGCGGAGGAGTCTCGCCGTTCGGCGCCTGCGGCGGCGTTCCGCCCATGCTTCCGCCTCCCGGCATTTCCGTATTGCCTGCGTTGCTGCCGTCCGGAGCGGCTGCATTTCCGTCTTTTCCGTCATCCTGCCGGCCGGTTCCGCCCATGCCGCCGCCCATACCGCTGCCGAACAGCCTTTCTGTTCCGTTGTGACCGGTTATCAATTCCAGCATGGAATTGTTGCTGGTGCTGTCCACGTAAGGACGGCTGTCAGAGGGGTAAAGTTCAACAACGGCCACCCATGCGAATGACACAACCGCCAGAAGAAGAACACTGATAATCCCGTTTATAAAACGTCTGCTCCATTTTATTTTTGCAAAGAGCAGATAGGTAACAACAACCGCGGGCAAAATCATATATGCCTGCAGCATTTTAATATTGAAGCCAAGCCCGATGAACACAGCGCAAAGCAGCAGATCTCGGAGTTTTCCGCTTTCGATGGAACGCAGAAGAAACCAAGCGGAAATAAGCAGCACAAGAACAAGCTGCATATCCATTGTGTTGTTGCGCGCCACCACTACGGATACCGGAGTGATTGCTAAAATAAGCGAGGAAATAAGCCCTGCGGAGCGTCCGAAGTATTTTGCCGTAAGGATATAGACCATTATGCAGGAAGCCGTACCGGCCAGCGCCTGCGGAAGCAGCATCGCCCAGCCATGATAACCGAAAATCAGTACGGAAATCGCCTGCACCCATAATCCGAGCGGCGGCTTATCAACGCTCACCATGCCGGAGGGGTCAAACGAAACGAAGAAAAAATTATGAAAGCTCTGCGTCATACTTTTAATGCATGCCGCATAATATTCATTTCCGGTGCCGACCTTTGATATGGCGTAAAAATTCAGAAGGAAAGAAAGTGCCGATATCAAAATCAATGCGACAATATGGCCTTTGTTTTTTATTCTATTTAAGCGCTGCATAAGATTTCTCCTTTATCTTCATTACAGCACTCAGTGTAATTTTTCAATGTGATGAATTTTTGACGGTTTTGAAAATGTTTCTAAAAGAACTATTGGCAAATTCAGGAAGCTCAAATATCCTTTTTGATTTTATCCAGCGCGGCTTTTTCCAGCCGGGAAACCTGCGCCTGACTGATGCCGATTTCGGAAGCAACCTCCATCTGTGTTTTTCCCTGAAAAAAGCGCATGGAAAGAATTCGCTTTTCGCGGTTATTCAAATCCTTAATCGCTTCTTTCAGCGCGATTTCATCGAGCCAGTTGGAATCATCGTTATTGTCCCCCACCTGATCCATCACATAAATGGTATCGCCGCCGTCTGAAAACACCGGCTCATAGAGCGAAACCGGCTCAACAATGGATTCCAGCGCAAGAACAATATCCTCGCGCGGTATATCAAGTTCCTTTGCTATTTCGTCGATGGTCGGTTCCCGGTTATTTGCTGCCGTCATCCGCTCCTTGGCCTGCATCGCCTTATAGGCTGTGTCGCGCAGAGAACGGCTGACCCGTATGGAATTGTTATCGCGCAGATAACGCCGGATTTCACCGATGATCATGGGAACGCCGTATGTGGAAAAACGCACTCCCTGGCTGATATCAAAATGGTCAATCGCTTTGATTAAGCCGATACAGCCGACCTGAAACAAATCGTCCAGATTTTCTCCCCGGTTCGTAAAGCGCTGGATTACGCTGAGGACAAGGCGCAGATTTCCGCTGATCAATTCGTCGCGTGCTTTTTGATCGCCGTCTTTTACGCGACGCAGCAATTCCATTTTTTCTTTTTCCGTAAGAACCTTAAGCTTTGAAGTGTTCACCCCGCAGATTTCCACTTTGTTAAATTGCACGCTGCATTCCCCCCGAATCGGTAATACAACTTCATTATTGCCATGATTGGGGGGTATCATGCAGGGTCGTTTATAAATATTCACACGGCGGAAAGATTGCTTTTCTACCGTTATTCTTATATAATATTAAGAAGTTTATATGGTTAGAATAAAGAGAACCGCGCTCTTGGAGATGAAATCATGGAATTGTCGGCACAGGCCCAAACCGTAATCAGCCAATTAAATGCATCCGGTCATGAAGCATATATCGTCGGCGGCTGCGTACGTGACAGCCTTCTCGGCGCGGAGCCCCACGACTGGGATATTGCCACCTCCGCACTGCCGGAGGAAATCAAGCGGTCCCTTGCTGACTTTAGATTAATCGAAACCGGCATAAAACACGGAACCGTGACGGCCCTGGTTGACGGAATGCCGATCGAAATCACGACTTACCGGGTGGACGGAGAATATTCCGACAACCGCCATCCCGATTCCGTGCGTTTTACAGGCAGCCTGAAGGATGACCTTGCACGCAGGGATTTTACCATCAATGCACTCGCTTATAACCATAAAGACGGTATCATTGACTGCTTCGGCGGCAAGGATGATCTTTTGCATAAGAAAATCCGCTGCGTCGGCGAACCCGATCTGCGTTTTCGTGAGGACGGGCTGCGAATCCTGCGCGCGCTGCGGTTTGCGGCAGTGCTTGACTTCTCCATTGAGGAAGCAACCTCCGAGAGCATTTTCAACAACCGTGAGCTGCTTAAAAATATTGCTCCGGAAAGAATCCGTACGGAATTTGTTAAGCTGATTTGCGGCAAAAACGCGGAATCGGTTTTAAGGAATTACCGGGCAGTCTTGGAAGAATTTCTGCCGGAAATCGGCGGCATAGTCGCTTTTCCGCAAAATAATCCTTATCACATCTATGATGTATGGGAACACACGCTGAAAAGCACAGCATCTGTTGCGCCTTCTCCTATTCTGCGGATTACGATGCTGCTGCACGATATCGGCAAGCCGCTCTGCTTTACACAGGATGAAAAGGGGGTCGGCCATTTTCGGGGCCATAATATCAAAAGTATGGAGATTGCCCGAGCAGTGTTGCAGCGCCTGCGGTTTGACAACGAAACAGCGGGCAAAATTGAAACGCTTGTGCAATATCATGATATCGCGATACTCCCGGATGAAAAGCTGCTGCGGCGCTATTTGAACCGCTTCGGCGAAGAAACCGTCCGGCTTCTTTTTAAGGTAAAAGAGGCCGATATTCAGGCGCAGAACCCGAAATTCATAAGCAGGCTGGACAGCCTGAAAAAGGCGGAGGAAGTTTTAAATACCGTTCTTGCAGGCAATCAGTGCTTTACATTAAAAGATATGGAAATAACCGGCGATGACCTTATTTCTCTTGGATATCCAAAGGGTAAGATTATCGGAATAACGCTCACCGCGCTTCTTGACGAGGTAATGGATGAAAAATGCCCCAATGAGCACGGGGCGCTGATGAACCGGGCACGGCTCATGAAGGACGAAAAAACATGATAGAACATATCGAGCATACGCTTCTCCCCGTTTACGACGAAAACTCAAAAATTCTGGTATTGGGAACAATGCCGTCGCCGAAATCCCGCGAATTCGGTTTTTACTACTCCCATCCGCAAAACCGTTTCTGGCGCGTCGTTTCCGATCTCTATGGGCAAGCACTTCCGGTAACGAACGCGGAAAAAACGGAGTTTCTTCTCCGGAATCGTATCGCGCTCTGGGATGTGCTGAAAAGCTGTGAAATCGAAGGCGCGGATGACAGCAGTATCCGAAACCCCGTTCCGAACAATATTGCGGGCTTAATCTCTCAAACCGGTATCCAAACAGTATTTACCACCGGCGCCAAAGCATCCGCGCTTTACAGACGTTTTTGCCGGAAGGACACACACATTGAGGCGATTGCGCTTCCTTCCACCAGCCCCGCGAATTGCCGGCATTACGATTATGAGCGTTTAAAAGAAGCTTATTCCATATTATTAAACTATACCCGTATATGATTGGAGGCAGCAAAATGTGGGCTGATCAAAGCGTTTTTTATCAAATCTATCCTCTCGGTTTCTGCGGGGCGCCGCAGTTTAACGACGGCGTCTGCGTCCCAAGAATTCAAAAGGTGAAAGACTGGATCGGGCATATCAAATACTGCGGCTGCGACGCCGTCTATTTCTCTCCCCTTTTCGAATCCGATTCCCACGGCTACGATACCCGCGATTACACTAGAATTGACTGCAGGCTTGGAACAAATGAGGATTTTGCTTCCGTCTGCAGAGCGCTTCGCCAAAACGGAATCCGGGTTATTCTGGACGGCGTATTCAACCACGTTGGCCGAGGATTCTGGGCTTTTCAGGACGTCTTGAAAAGCCGGGAAAATTCCCGCTACAGGGATTGGTTCCATATCCGCTTTGACGGCAACAGCAATTATAACGACGGCCTGTGGTATGAGGGCTGGGAAGGCCATTATGAACTGGTCAAGTTAAATCTTCGGAACGAAGAAGTCATTCAATATCTTTTTGACTGTATCAAAGGCTGGGTAAATGAATTTGACATTGACGGGCTGCGGCTTGACGTTGCTTACTGCCTTGACCGTGATTTTCTGCGGCGGCTCCGTACATACTGTGAATCGCTAAAACCCGGTTTCTTTCTGGTCGGCGAGATTTTAGGCGGGGATTACAACCAGATTATGAATGATGCCATGCTGCACAGCGCCACAAATTACGAATGCTACAAAGGGCTGTATTCCAGCTTTAATTCCATGAATCTTTTTGAAATCGCCCATTCCCTGCAGCGGCAGTTCGGGTCGGAAAACTGGACGCTGTATAAAGGGAAGCATCTGCTGAATTTTGCGGATAACCATGACGTGGTGCGCCTCGCGTCCATACTGAGCAACCCAAGCCATCTGCCCCTTGTTTACGCCGTCCTGTTCGGGATGCCGGGAATCCCATGCGTTTACTACGGAAGCGAATGGGGCGCATTGGGTGAAAAGCAGCAGGGCAGCGACGCTTCCCTGCGCCCCAATTTTGAGGTTCCCGAAAAAAATGAGCTGACGGAGTACATCGCCGCCTGCGCCAAAGCGCATAAAGCCAGCCCGGCGCTCTGCTTCGGCGATTATAAGACTCTGCTGATCACCAACAAGCAGTTTATTTTTGAACGCGCGTTCGAAGGAAACCGGGTTATTGTGGCAGTCAACGCGGACAGCAGTCCGTTTGCCGTGCATTTTAACGCGAACGCGGGCCGTGCGCGCGATCTGCTTACCGGAGAAGTTCATGACTTCGGCGGCGGCAGCGAACTTCCGCCTTACCGTGCGTTTTACTGGGAAATATTTTAATCTTTGCATA
The DNA here is from genome assembly GCA_023397245.1 of Bacillota bacterium. Classification (GTDB taxonomy): domain Bacteria; phylum Bacillota; class Clostridia; order Oscillospirales; family Acutalibacteraceae; genus DATAML01. The sequence continues at coordinate 5,680 of JAEWUH010000092.1, forward strand.
AAATCAGCGGCAGTACGGACATGATATTATCCGTATTACCGCTGTTATTTTTATTATAACCAATTTTCAGCTTACGCGCTCCAAATCCTTTTTCAGCCTTTCTATGATTCGTTTTTCAAGCCGCGATATGTAGGACTGAGAAATGCCAAGGGTATCGGCGACCTCTTTCTGCGTATGCTCCTTCGTGTTGTTCAGGCCGAACCGAAGCTGCATGATTTCGCGTTCCCGCGGCGCAAGGTGCGATACCGCGGCAAGCAAAAGGTTCCGTTCCACCTCCTGCTCGATATCCCGGTTCACCGTATCCTGCTCGCTGCCCAATATATCGGAGAGTAAAAGCTCGTTGCCGTCCCAGTCGACATTCAGGGGGTCGTCGATGGATATTTCATTTTTTAGCTGTGAGCTTTTACGTAAGTACATAAGAATCTCGTTTTCAATGCATCGGGAGGCATAGGTAGCCAGCTTGATGTTCCGTTCCGGGCAAAAGGTATTCACCGCCTTGATCAGGCCGATGGTCCCGATCGAGATCAGATCCTCCACCCCGGCGTTTGCCGACTCAAATTTTTTGGCAATATAAACGACCAGCCGAAGGTTATGCGTAATGAGCGGTTCCCTTGCATTTGGCACATCGTTGATAATATTCTGCATCACCTTCTCTTCTTCCGCTTTGGAAAGCGGCGGCGGAAGAGTTTCCGGCCCGTTGATGTAATGGACCTGCCCATTTAAGCACAGCCGGAGTAATAAAAATGCCAGTTTCTTTCTGATCTCCCATATTAATTTGTTCATTCCCATTTTCACTCTTTCCCTCTTGCCGCTGCCGCCGCGGCTGAATAACCGTCCGCTTACGGCCAAATTTAAGCGGACGTCTTTTGCAGCAAATCCGGGTTTAAAAGCGCGCCGAATTCACCGAATTTTGATTTTGTGACGGCTACGTAAACATTATGTATCTCAATCTGCTTATCCCCGCAGATTACAGTCAGTAAATCCGGCTTGAACGCCGGGAGCAGCCCCCCGCCGGATACCGCGTGGAATGGCACCAGGCGGATTTTCCCGCTCTCCTCTTTGGGAACGATCCCAGGGATGCACTTCTCATTCACCACCGCCACCGGATAATTGGAAAACGGCTCTGTCAGGGTGTTCCCCGTATCCACTTTTGCAAGGCAGGATACCGTTTGGCCGTTATAATGGATTTTGATCCTGCAAAACAGGGTTTCCGGCGCCTGACGTCCGGTAATGCGGTTAATGATGCGCACAACCATATAGCAAACTACCGTCATTGCAATGAGCAGCAGCGGAGAAATATCAAAATAGACAACCGAATTCTTTATAACCATTCCCTGCGGCGCAATAAAATACCACAGGGCAAGCATAAAGCCCGCAAAGGAAAAGCTCATGATAAAAAATGCCGCTGTCCGGCGCAGCAGCTCCTTGAGCCCGCCGAACGGAAACGCCGCAAGCACGATTGTGGCCGCCATTGCAAGCTTAATGAAAAGCGACAGAAGCATGGGGACTTCCGGTAAAAGGATGGTAAGTGAACACGCTGCGCCAAGCAAGGCAGCGGCAACCAGCCGTATTCGTTTTACCGGCAGCGACAAAAATTTTGAAACGGCCAGCAGTAAAAAATAGTTTATGATGAGATTTACGCCGATCAAAACATCAAGATAAATTGTTTGTTTCAATGGCTTCACTCCCTCGGCGGCATTAAATAAATTATAGCTCCGGGGGCCGAAACATTCTGTCATAAATTGTATCCGAAAATAAAAACCATCAGTATATTCACAAAGGCTTGGAAAGGTTACAATTATTTTAAAAAAATTGGCGCCGGTTCGCAGTGAACCGGCGCCGTGTTACAGTCTGTGCTGTTATTTCTGATTCTGGCTTTGATTTTGCATCTGCTGCTGTTGATTCTGGAATTTCTGTTTAGCCTGCTGAACCTTTTGCATATCGGCCTGCGGAGTCTGATACCAGCCGCGCTTTTGCATCTCATCAAAAACGTCCGACTGAATCTGATGTTCCTCCGTAAGAATTCTCATAAATTCACTGCGGACATTCGGGGTAACACATTCATTCGTAAAGGTGTTGTAGGTATCCGTGATATGCTTTTGTGAAGTCAGAACGTCATCGAAAAGTTCTCTTTCCTGCATCTGCTGTCCAGTTGTCATTTTCTTCTCTCCTTAGCTTAAAAAGCTTAAAAGCTTATCATAATGGGATTGGTGCTTGGTTGCAATGGAATTGCACTTCTGCTTCAGTTCCTGGTCGGTACACATC
>JAEWUH010000019.1 GCA_023397245.1 Bacillota bacterium
TTTCGGGGCAGAATAGTATATAATATATAAGTCTAAATCAAAAGCAAGGCAGAAATGCGTGCAATAGGATATGCAGGCGGGCGGGCTCTGTACGACGGGGTGCCGCGAACCATGTCAGGCGGGGAACCGAGCAGCATTAAGCGGATTGCCCCGTGCGATGCAGGTGGTCTGTCCGTCTGCATATCCTAGGGCATGAACCGTTAGAAAACGGTCTGTCTTGCTTTCGGTTTGTTTAACCATTATGTTCTTTAGGGGGTGGAGCATGTATCAGGTCCTGTACCGCAAATGGAGGCCGAAGGTGTTCGCCGACGTCGTCGGTCAGCCGCAGGTCACCGTTACGTTGAAAAATGAATTGATGGCCGGACGCATTGCTCACGCCTACCTGTTTACCGGCTCCCGCGGAACGGGCAAAACCACCTGCGCCAAGATTATGGCGAAAGCGGTCAACTGCCTGAACCCGGTGGACGGCGACCCGTGCGGGGAGTGTGAAATCTGCCGCGGGATTGAGAACGGCTCCGTAATGGATATTGTGGAAATCGACGCCGCCAGCAACAACGGCGTGGATAATATCCGTTCCCTGCGCGAGGAAGCAAACTTTACTCCGGCTGCCGCGAAGTATCGGGTTTATATCATCGATGAAGTCCATATGCTTTCCACCGGCGCGTTCAACGCCCTCCTGAAAACACTGGAGGAACCGCCCGCCCATGTGATTTTTATCCTCGCTACGACCGAGGTGCACAAGCTGCCCGCCACCATTCTTTCGCGCTGCCAGCGCTTTGACTTCCGCCGGATTCCGCCGGAGGAAATCGCGGACCGGCTCGCCTATGTGGTTCATCAGGAAAACGCGGAGATTGAACAACAGGCCGCGCTGCTGATTGCCCGCCTTGCGGACGGCGCGCTGCGCGACGCCCTTTCCCTGCTTGACCAGTGCCTTGGCCGCAGCCGGGAAATTACGGTGGACGTGGTAAACGAAACGGCCGGTCTGGTGGGCCGTGACCATTTGTTTGAACTGACCGACGCCATCCGGCAGAACGATTCCGCCGCGGCGCTCGAGCTGATCGATAAGCTGCACAATTCCTCAAAGGATATGGCGCGGCTCTGCGAAGAGCTTTCGTCGCATTTCCGGAACCTCATGCTGATCAAGACGATGAAGGACGCGCGCGGCCTGATCGTGGTTTCCGAAACGGAATTTGAAAAGCTGACAAAGCAGGCGCTTTCCATCGGACTGCCCGCAATTCTGCACGGTCTGGACACATTCCAGTCCGCGCTGGAAAAAATGTACCGCGGCGGTGACCGGCGTATTGAAATCGAAATGGCGCTGATCCGCCTCTGCACACCGGAGCTGGATTCCACTCCCGACGCGCTGATCCGCCGTATTGAAGCGCTTGAGCGCGGGAAGCCTCCGGTAAAGGCAGAAAAGGCTCCGTCACCCCAGCCGGAAAAGAAGCCCCAGAGAGCGGAAAAACCGGAAAAGGATTCCGCGGGGCAGGAGCCGGAGCCGGATGTGCCGGCGAGAAAATCCGACGCGGAGCCGCAGAGCGATCCGGATAACCTGCAGAGCGGAGCGGAACGTCTGGCCGAATGGCCGGAAATTCTGCAGATACTCAAAAATTATTCCAGGGCGATTTCGTCTGCGTTTAACGGCTCGTCCGCTTATGTAAGCGGTTCCTATGTGCTCATTGACGCGCCGAATGAAATTGCGTTCCGGCTGCTGCGCGAACCGGCGCAGCGTGATAATATGCGCAAGGCGATTCAGCAGGTGACCGGAAAAACCTACAATTTAGGTCCGTATAAAAGCGAGCCTGCCGACACGCCGGAGGAGGACCCCCTGAGCAAGCTCGCCGGTCTGGCGGAACGCGAAGGCATTGAAGTTACAAAAATATAAGTGATTATATCAGGAGGAAGTTATTATGAAGGCAAGATTACCACAGAGTATGAATGGCGGCGGAGCGTCTAATTTGCAGCAGCTCGCGCGTCAGGCTCAGAAAATCCAGGAGCAGATGGATGAAGTTTCAAACGAACTGAATGAAAAAGAGTATTCCGCTACGGCCGGCGGCGACGCCGTAAAGGCGACGGTAACCGGTAAAATGGAAGTAAAGACAATCGATATCAAACCGGAGGTCGTTGATCCCGAGGATGTCGAAATGCTCTCCGACCTCATTACTGCGGCGGTAAACGAAGCGCTCCGCACGGCAAATGCAGACAAGCAGGAAAGAATGGAGAAAATTTCCGGCGGGCTGAACGTTCCGGGAATGTTTTAAGGTATGCCGTCCTATAATGTAGCGCCCCTGTCGCGCCTGATTGAACAGTTTGAGCGTCTGCCGGGCATCGGGCATAAAAGCGCGCAGCGCCTGGCCTATTATGTGCTCGGCCTTTCCAAAGAGGGTGCCGAAAATCTGGCCAACTCTATTTTGGATGCACATGAAAAAATTCATTACTGCAAATTATGCTGCAATCTGACCGACCAGGAGCTTTGCCCCGTTTGCCGGAACGAAGCGCGCGACAAATCGATCATCTGCGTGGTGGAAGACCCGCGCGACGTGATCGCGCTGGAGCGCACCCATGAGTTCAACGCGACTTACCATGTGCTTCACGGCGCGATTTCGCCGCTCAACGGCGTCGGGCCGGATCAGCTTTGCATCAAGGAACTGCTGGCGCGTATCAACGATGGGGTTAAAGAGGTTATCATGGCAACCAATCCGACGGTTGAGGGCGAGGCGACTGCCATGTACGTTTCCCGCCTGCTCAAGCCGCTCGGCGTTAAAGTGACGCGCCTTGCCTACGGAATCCCGGTGGGCGGCGATCTGGAATATGCCGATGAGGTCACGCTTTCGCGCGCGATCGAGGGCCGCAGCGAAATTTAAGTAAGGTTTACATAATGCTTGACATTTATCCGCGGATATGATATGCTCATATCCCGGCAGAAGTCGGAGGAGGCTTTTTTATGGCAAAAGAAAATTTAAAAACGCTTGCGCAGAATAAAAAAGCCTTTCACGATTATTTTGTTGAGGAAAGCATGGAAGCAGGCATTGAGCTTTGCGGAACCGAGGTGAAATCGCTGCGAAAGGGGCAGGCGAATTTAAAAGATTCCTGGTGTTCCATCGTGGGCGGGGAGCTTTTGATCAATGGGATGCACATCAGCCCCTATGATCACGGCAATATCTTTAATCAGGACCCCATGCGTGTGCGTCGTCTCTTGCTGCACAAGCGCGAGATCAACCGCCTGTTCGGTCTGGTTAAGCAGGACGGTTATTCCCTGATTCCGATTTCCGTATATCTCAAGGGTTCGCTCGTAAAGGTGCAGGTAGGCCTGTGCAAGGGCAAAAAGCTTTATGACAAACGGGCCGATATGGCGGAAAAAAGCGCGAAACGCGATATCGATCGGGCAATGAAAGAACGGAATCGTTAAAATTTATTACTCAAACAGGTGACACAGCAAAATCTTCATTAATATATGGGGATGTAAAGGTTTCGACGGGGATTGTGAGCCCTGGTAAGCGAGTAGCGGTGCGGAACCGCTCTAAAATCCGCAAACTTAAAATTAAACGACAACAATCAAGTTGCGTACGCAGCCTAATTAGGCTGCCGTCTTTACCGGGAGCACCGCGGCCCGGATAAAGGCGTCACTTAGCGGTGAACGTGAACCGGGGGACGCCTTTATCCCGGTCACGGATCAAAGGCTACTGAAGCGCTGAGCCTGCCTTTGGGCGCGGCGCAGAGGGAACGTTAAATCATCGGCTACACTCGTAGAAAGCCTCGGTAAGTGATTTTCGGACACGAGTTCGACTCTCGTCATCTCCACCAAATGAACATTACACGAACACCTATTATTTTAAGGGCGGCTTTGCCGTTACGGTGTGGCTGTAAGGTCAAACAGAAAAACAGCAGTTAAGGAATAAACCTTAGCTGCTGTTTTTATTTACGATATATTAAAGTGATATTTTGACCTGCCCCCCAAAACCATCCAGATAGAAAGTTAGTAATCACCTGAAATTTTCTTGGCATACTCTGTTGGCGTTAAATTATCCAGAGAACTGTGCGGCCGAAGGTGGTTATATTCGTTTCGCCAGTCTTCAATGATTTCTTTGGCTTCATAGAGATTTTTAAACAGGTTTTGGTTTAGGCATTCATCGCGCAGTTTTCCATTAAAACTTTCAATATAACCGTTCTGGGTCGGGTGACCTGGATCAGTAAAAACATGGTCTACATGGTGGTCGTAGCTCCATGCATTTAGTGCGTTGCCTGTGAATTCAGAGCCGTTATCGGTTAGAATCTCTTTTGGAAGGCCGCGAAACAGTGCAATACGATTGAGTACAGCAGAAACTCTTTTCCCGGTAATGGAGCTGTCCACTTCCAATGCAAGGCATTCCCGTGTGGCTTCATCAATCACGGTTAAGACCCGAATGTGGTTTCCGGAACGTGTACGATCTGAAACAAAATCCATCGACCATCTGGAGTTTGCCAACAGGGATGTTCTGGCGGGCATCCCACGCTTTTCGTATTTCTTCTTTTTGTTCCGCCTTTTCAGGGTCAATCCTGCCTCTTTGTACAGCCGGTATGTTCTTTTATGGTTAATATGGATGTTTTCCCGTTGGAGCATAACATGCAGACGTCGGTAGCCGAATCGCTTCCATCGAGTTGCCAATCGTGTTAGCCGGTCTGTTATTTCTTTATCTTCTGCTTTCTCCACCGGAACATATCGTTTGCTGCTCCGTCCCAAGTCCAACAGCCTGCACGCTCTGCGCTCACTGAGCTGGTATGTCTGCTGTATCTCTTTCGCGATGCGGCGCTTCTCGGCAGGCTTTATCCGTTTTTTGCAAGGACATTCTTTAGAATATGATTATCCAGAGTGAGGTTCGCCACCAGTTCTTTTAGCTGGCGGTTTTCTTCTTCCAACTGCTTTAGGTGTTTTGCCTCGCTGATATCCATCCCGCCGTATTTGCTTTTCCAACGGTAAAATGTTTGTTCGGAAATATTATATTCCCGAACGATATCGGCAGCCTTTTTACCTGCTTCATGTTCTTTTAGAATCCTGATGATCTGTTCCTCGCTGAACCGTTTCTTCATGTTAATCACTCCATCTGTATTTTATCATATTATGACTAACTTTTCTATTGGCTCAGTTTTCGGGGATGTTCACTTTTATTTCAAAGCAAGGAAGCCCTCCGATACACAGAGAACAGTATTTGGATACAACTAACTACCCACCGAGCAACGGTTTTTTCTTTTTCCGCTTTGCGCGGCGGGTAAATTTCAAGGTTGTTTGTTAGGCATCCTATATGGTCTATGTCCCCGTTCTGTTTATGACAAAGGTGATCAGTTTTCATTGCTGGACGGCAGGGTTTGCATAAGGGCAAAGAAATGTTTAGGCTCACCGGTGCTAAAATATTCATACCACGCATTCAATGTGTCTGCTTGAAAAACATCCAAATGCTCAATAATTTGTTTTGCCCACAGCAAGGCTCCGGTGCAACTTGCAGTAATCAAGTTGTTATCCACAACAGATGGCTTGTCCATATAAAAACCTTGCCCCTTGTAACCGGGGGCGAACATTTCAAGAAATCCCGGTCCATTACTGGTATGGGAACGCTGATCTAATAGCCCAGAGCTGGCAAGGGCGGCAGTAGCCCCACAAATTGCTCCCACCGTAGCACCCAAAGAGAGAAATTCACTTGCTTTTTTGATGATAGCACCATGCTTCGGGTCATTCCATGTGTTGGCACCCGGTAACAGTAGCACGCTCGTTTTGCTCACGGCAATATCATCAATCAAGCAATCAGGTACGATTGTCAGCCCACCCATCGTATGAATGGGGTCTTTAGAACAGCTAACCGTTTTGAGGAATACGGGCTGTGCGTCCTTTTTGAAAAATCGGCCAGAATGCAACTCCGCTGTAACATACCCCAATTCCCAGTCGGCCAAGGTGTCAAGGACGTAAACATAGATTGTAAACATAGACTTTCCTCCATTTCCATTGTTTCTGTTGATTTGATTGTTTTTTTATTGTACTATTTAATTGCTGACATCAGTATGGCAATAATTGAAAAGAATCTTGAAAGGCGGCTGCCAAATGAAAATTGACAGGCTGGTTAGTATCATTATGATACTTCTTGATAAAGAACGAGTAGGGGCGCAGGAGTTAGCAGATACGTTTGAAGTGTCGCCCCGCACAATTTACCGCGACATAGACACTATCAACATGGCGGGTATTCCTATTCGTTCTACATCTGGAGTGGGCGGCGGTTTTGAAATCATGCAGAAATACAAGATTGACAAAAGTATTTTTTCATCTTCCGATCTTTCCGCTATCTTGATGGGGCTTTCCAGCCTTTCCAATATGGTACGAGGTGATGAACTGGTAAACGCCCTTGCGAAAGTCAAAAGCTTTATTCCTGCCGACAGAGCGAAAGATATTGAATTAAAAGCAAGCCAAATATGTATAGATTTGAGCGTATGGATAGGCAATAGGAACATACAACCATATTTAGATATTATCAAAACAGCTCTACAGGAAAACAGGCTGATTTCGTTTGAATATGTAGCCCTTCATGGAAATAAAACCACACGAACAGTCGAGCCGTACCTGCTTGTATTGAAAAGCGGTCATTGGTATTTTCAAGGGTACTGCTATAAAAGGAATGATTTTCGTTTATTCAGACTATCCCGCATATCGAACTTGCAAATGGAGACGGAAACTTTCACACCACGGGATTATCCAAAACCGCAGTTGGAATTTGCTGATATATTGGCAACCACGCAAATAAAAATCAAAATTCGTATTCATAAATCTATCATGGATAGGGTACTTGATTATTGCCCCTATGAAGATTTTTCACCAGACGGCGACGAGTATTACATTGTCAGTTTTCCGTTCATAGAGAATGAATATCACTACGATATTCTTTTCAGTTTTGGGGATAAATGCGAGTGTTTAGAGCCGTTACATATCCGCACAGAAATGAAGCGTAGAATACATGATATAGCTACCTTATACGAAAACTAGAACAGAAACCAAGGGGGCAGTCTGCCTGTTTGGTGGACTGTCCTACGGCTCATGGTGAACCGTCAAGGCTAAGTACTCACTTTATGAATATTTAACAGCAGAGAAAGAATAAAATAGTTAACAAATAGATTGACTGAAATCTTTTTCTGTGCTACTATATGAATGAACCAAATTTATATTCATTCATATAGTTGGAGGTTTTTAAATGGAAGATAAAAAAGCTGATATTTTTAATTGCGGGAAAGAGTTATTCAGTTCTAAAGGATTTAAAGATACCAATGTTTCCGACATTACAAAAATGGCTGGGATGGCAGTAGGCACCTTTTATAATTACTATCCTTCGAAAGAGAAGCTTTTCATGGAGATTTTTCAGAATGAAAACGTGATGCTGAAACAAAGCATTATGAAGGCTGTTGACCTTGATGAAGACCCCGCAAAACTAGTCAGAAAATTGTTGTCCTTAAACATCAGCGGCATCAACTCAAACCCGATTTTGAGAGAATGGTATAACAGAGATGTATTTAGTAAGATTGAGCAGCAATACCGTGAAGAAAACGGAGTCGCTAAGTTTGATTTTTTATATAACAGCTTTTCAGATTTAATAACTCAATGGCAAGCAGAAGGGAAAATAAGAAAGGACATCGATTGTAAACTTATAATGGCTCTTTTTGCAGCGATTATCAATATCGATACCCATAAAGAAGAAATCGGACTGCAGTATTTCCCACACATTATGGATTACTTAACGGAGTTTATAATGAAAGGCTTAACTGATTGCAAAAAAATAGAATAAATGCAAAAGCATTTATTTTTGTCTGATTATGAATGAACATATAAATGTTCATTCATTTATATGCGGTTTAAAGCAAAATACTTAAGAAATATTAAAGATAGAGGTGCGAGTATGCGGACATTAATTATTTATAAATCATATCACAAAATGAACACGGAAAAAATTGCAAAAGTCATGGCAGAGGCAATGAATGCAGATATTGTAAAAGTTGAAGATGTCCAGATGGAAGATCTGGAAAAGTACGACTTGATCGGTTTTGGCTCGGGAATCTACGGTTCAGGGTTTCATAAAACGATAATTACGTTTATTGAGAACATGCCCAGCATCAACAAGAATGTGTTCCTGTTTTTTACGACAGCACGTTTTGGGGCGAAAAATTTATATGCAGTCAAAGAGAAAATTGCAGAAAGGGGATGTAAAATCATAGGTGAGTTCAGCTGTTCCGGTGAATACAGCCCACTGGGATTGAATTTAAACTGTGAAGGGAAATTGGCATTTATCGCAGGCAGAGAAAAAGGCCATCCCAATGAGAGCGACCTAGAGAGTGCCCGAATGTTTGCGAAAGGTCTTTTGAATCTGTGATTGAAAAGCAGCTGTAAACTTAAAAAGTCATATGGCGTTAACTTCTAGCAGAGAGAGCGTTTCAATTATCAAATTTAGCTAATTTAAAAATAATTAGGGGGTTAAAAAGTTGAAAAAAGTTTTATTAATTATTGGGATTATATTTGGTGTATTGATTTTATGCGCGATATTATTTGTCCTGGTGGTTTTATCCACAAATTTATCGAAAGGCAACCACAAGGAAGTACTGCAAAGCAAGAAACTGCCTCTTAGGAAAGCATTTGTTGTATACCAACCATCCATTTCAGATATTTCCAGCCGGATGGCACATCAGATTGCTAAGGGACTTAACGATGGCGGCTACGAAGTAACCTTGAATAATCCAGGAAAGCATTTGTCGGTTGACATTTCCACCTACCAACTCGTCGTATTTGGTTCGGCTGCCTATTACTCACAACCGTCGAAAGCGTTGATTGATTATATGGCGAGTATAAAGGATTATTCATCAGCAAAAGTAGCTTTGTATTCCACCGGAATTGTACCAAACAACGGAGACGAATATAATGCTATGAAAAAAGCACTTAATGGGATAAAACCTTATGAAGTACTTAAGTTTGATGCGAATTTGAAGAAAGAAGTAAATGAAAAGAAAGCTTATGAATTTGGTAAGGAGCTATCCCAAAAATGAGTAAGAGGATCCCTAACTTGATAACTTTGCTAAGAGTGGTTTTAACGTGCCTGCTGAATATTTACATTCTCAACAACTTCGGCAGAGTATCAGTTCCTATCGTGATTTCTTTTCTCGTTTTCCTTTCGGATTTTATAGACGGAAAAATCGCAAGGATTTCGGGGAATGAATCCAGTTTCGGTGCAGCCTTTGATGTTGTGGCAGATTTGTTCTATATTGTAGCTTCATATAGCACTTTGATTTATCTGAAAATAGCGCCCTTTTGGTTTTTGACAGTTATTCTTTTTAAATTCATAGAATTTGGAATCACTTCGTTCTTTTTCAAAAGACATTCGAGAGTAAGCTCAATGTTTGTTTTTGATTTTATAGGTAGGTTCACCACAATACTTTTTTATATTGCTCCATTATTAATATATGTTTCTTTTCAGCAATCCCTTCCGGTAAATGTTTTTGTAAGCGGCACATTAATTTATGGAGCAACGTTAACGGCCTTTGTTTCTACTGTATGCCGGATTTGGAGCGTAGTGAAACCAAAGCATCAGGATTACATAATGGTAAAATAATTGCACCAGACTGAGTGATTTAAGCGTAATTAATTGAGACCACAATGAGAAATCCCTCAATTGTAGATAATAAAACTACGATTGGGGGATTTTTCACGTATTAAATGTGATTTTATCATAATATAAAACAAAGCAATATAGGGAAAGACTGTGTGCGTACCGTAACGGAATCAATGAATAATATGAATCTCCCATTAAGACCTTGCCAAAAAATCTTCGCAAAAAGCCATAAATTCAAGCTTTTCACTTGATCTTTTAGAGGGTTTATAATTGAGATAAGTACAAAGCAAGATACCACCGCCGCTTCCCTTTTCGAGAAGCGGCGGTGGTATCTATTATGGCCATATAGGGTTCTTTCTCATTAATCCATCATTTCCACTTAAATTCAGCCAAATCAGCAGTTCTGCCTTTTGTAATATTTTCAAGCTCCTCCGACATTATTCTGATTCCCTGCTCAATTTGCGATTCATCCACGTCGCGTATGTTCAGGCAGATACAGCTGGACTTCCTGCAGGGGGGAAGATACGCATTGTCTGCCGTTGTGATTTTTACATTACGCGCTTCAAGGGATCTGACGAGTGAATGTGTCGAAATGTTTTCCGGGAGCCCAATGCAGGCGTAACATCCCGTATTGGGAATCAGGGTCGACATACCTGCGCCCAGATATCTGCCACATGCTTTTTTAAGTACATTCATTCTCGTTTGGTAAACTTGTTTTATTCTTTTTATGTGTTTTTTATACATCCCGTTTTTAATAAAGAACTCCAGGGCTCCCTGCTCTATAATATCGCTGCAGATTTTTAATCCTTTGAATAAGCCTGACAAATTGGATGGGAAAACAATAATCCCAAGACGCAGCCAGGGGAAGAGTATCTTCGAATAGCTCTTAACGTAAAAAACCGTCGACGAACTGTCCGAAGAAAACATAGGATCAGATTTTTTATTTAAATCCAGTTCGGCAAAACAATCGTCTTCCACTACATACACATTGTATTGTTGGGCCAGTCTTAGTATCCCTTTTTTCTGTTCGGTCGAATAGGAAAAGCCGGTGGGATTGTGCAGCCGCGGCATCGTGTAAAAGAATTTGATCTCTCTGGTTTTAAAAATGTTCTCAAGCTTCTCGAAATTTATACCGTCGGCGTCTCGTTCAATTCCAACGGTTTCCGCACCGCATGCTTCAAGTGCATTTAATATTTCCGGGCAGACAGGCTGTTCCACAAGGATCTTTGAGTTTCCATTAGGGAGGGGAGTGTTGATCAAAATAGAAAGAGACTGCTGGGTACCCGTTGTTACAAAAATATTATCCGCTGAAGTAAACACCTGTAAGTTCTGCAGCTGTTTCTGAATTGCTTTTCTTAAGCTCTCAATTCCGCCTGACACATCATCGGCAGTGAGCATTTTATCTCCGTACAGACTGATAGATTGGTTGAGGCAATGCTTAAGCTCAATATCCGGCACCACTTTACTGCTGAAAATATACGGGCAAAAATCAATGCACTGTGTTTCCGGAGTACAGGTCATCTGTTCTTTTTGGGATACCAGATAATAACCGCTTTTGGGTACGGAGTATACAATGTGCTCCTTCATCAATTCATTATAAGCACGTATTACAGTATCCTTATTGCATTGCAGTCTTTTAGAAGCATCCAGAATTGACGGCAGCTTGCTTCCCGACTTTAAATTTTTATTGGCTATCTCCTGCTTGATAAAATCTACAACAACTTGGTACTTCTTTTCCATGCCAATCCTCCAATCACGGGTAAATATAGCAGCACGAATTCCTGTTTTCTCATAAGCGAATACTCTTGTGTGAAATGGGTCCTAAATAAAATATACCATAATGATATACAATTTGCATTAATTAATCAACTATAATGTTTCCCAGTGCTGATATTGCCTGCCGGCACGATATGATACTTTACATAATCTTTTGGTTGTATAAAGCTATATCCACATGTCGGCTGGTTTAAACGTATATGTTTTCGGGTTTTTTCTTATCGTTTTGAGCCGGAATCTATACCCGTATACCTGAAAAAAGTCAAAATTGATATTAAAACAAATCGGATTTAATATAAGACCAGTTAAAAATCACCATAAACTATAGGAGGTAGGCTATGAATAGTCGATTTGTTTATTTGGATCATGCCGCCACCACAACGGTAAGACCTAAAGTTTTAGAAGCAATGACACCATATTTCAGTAAAAAATATGGCAATCCATCTTCCTTGTATTCTATCGGCAGGGACGGAAAAGAAGCTATCGACGAAGCAAGGGATAGGG
>JAEWUH010000023.1 GCA_023397245.1 Bacillota bacterium
CTCAATGGCTGCTGCAGGCTATGTTTCGGATAAGGACAAATATCTTTCCGCGATTACGGAAAGAGAGAAAAGCGGCACCACCGGCATCGGCTTCGGCGTAGCGATTCCCCACGGAAAATCCGAAGGAGTGGCTTCCGCCTGTGTTGCCTACGCGCGCCTGAGCACCCCTGTGGAATGGAATTCATTCGACGGCAAACCGGTAACGAATATTTTCCTCATCGGCGTTCCGAAGGAAAACGCGGGCAACGACCATCTCAAAATTCTGATCGCACTCTCCAAAAAGCTGATGCATGAGGATTTTCGCGCCGCGCTCGATCAGGCAAAGACGCCCGACGATATTCTCAATGTATTAAGAACAATGGAAGAATAAGTTTCGCCGTTCAAAACCATTCACAAAGGAGGATTACAATGATCCGCAAAACATTTGTCATGAATTGCAAAGAAGGGTTCCATCTCCGCCCCGCGCAGGTGCTCACCGAAAAATCGGTTCAGTTTGATTCCGACATTACCGTGAAAAAATCCGAAAGCGAAGAAGCCGACGCAAAAAGCATTCTCGGTCTTATGAGCCTCGGAATTGAAGCCGGAGAATCCGTTGAGGTGCAAGTCAGCGGGCCGGATGAAAACGAAGCAATGGACATGGTGGAGCAGCTTTTCAAGAGCAATTTTAACGAATCCTGATCGAATCACATCGTTTCAGAAACCGGAGTTTCGTCTGGGAGGATAAATAGTATGGCGGAAAAAGTATTTAAGGGGATCGGTGTTTCGGAAGGCATACGGATTGGAACAGCCTTTCTCTACAAACGCGAGCAGACGGCGGATACCGGACGGAAAATTTCGGAAAATGCCGTTGAAGCCGAGGCTGCCCGTTTCAAAAGCGCGGTTGCGGCGGCCGCCGCGGAAATCGACAGCCTGATTGAACAGTCCGGTCAAAAGCTTGCCCCGGAAAAAATCGGCGTAATAAAGGGGCAAAAGAGTATCCTGACCGATCCTGCCTACTGCCCGGAAATTGAAAAGCAGATTAAAAAGAACCTGCTGTCCGCCGAAGCCTCGGTGAAACAGGTTACGGAGAAATTCGCGCTCATTTTTGAAAATATGAAAAACGATTATATGAAGGAACGCTCCTCGGATATCCGGGATGTAGGTAACCGTATTCTGGATCGGTTATCCGGGAGGAAAACGGCCGGGCTAGACGGAATCGACCGTCCCGTTATTCTGATTGCCGACGATCTTTCGCCGACGGATACCATTCAGCTGAATAAAGATTTTATTCTCGCCTTTGCCACGCAGAAAGGCGGAAAAACATCCCATACGTCCATTTTTGCAAAGTCCATCGGAATCCCCGCGGCGGTTGGCCTGCCAGGGATTATGAATGGGGCTTCCGACGGCGCAGCCGTGATTTTAGACGGTACCCAAGGGATCTGCATTGTTTCCCCGGAACCGGATACGCTCAGAATCTATGAAGAGAAAGCGGCCGCCGAACAGGCGGATGCAGCTTTGTACGCCGGATTTCTAAATGAACCCGCCGCAGCAGGCGACGGAAAACGGATTATGATTGCCGCAAATATCGGCTCCCCGGAAGATGCCGAATATGCCGTACGCCAAGGCGCCGAAGGAGTCGGACTTCTCCGCACCGAACAGTTATATCTCGCACAAAACGCGCTGCCGGATGAAGATCGGCAGTTCAGTGAATACAAAAAAATAGCCCGGTTTTTTCCCGACCGAGAAATCATCGTGCGGACGCTGGACATCGGCGGAGATAAGCCGCTCAGTTATCTGAGCCTGCCAAAAGAAGAAAACCCGTTTTTGGGCTACCGCGCGATCCGGCTGTGCCTGGATCAAAAAGAAATCTTTCTGACACAGCTCAAAGCAATATTAAGAGCCGGCATGTTTGGAAATCTTTCGATTATGTTCCCCATGATCTCCGGCTATGACGAATTAATGGCCGCCAAATCCGTTCTGGACGAAGCTAAATCACAGTTAAAAGCAGAAAATATTCCTTACAATGAAAATATTAAGGTTGGAATGATGGTGGAAATTCCGTCAGCCGCCCTTATTGCGGATACGCTTGCCAGAGAGGTCGATTTTTTCAGCATCGGCACCAACGACCTGATCCAATACACTCTGGCGGCGGACCGGGGAAACGAAAAGGTTTCCTATTTATATGACTGCTACAATCCGGCCGTTCTCCGGCTGATTAAAAATACTGCGGACGCCGCCCATGCCGCCGGAATTCCGGTGGGAATGTGCGGCGGCATGGCGGGGGACTTCCTTGCCATGCCTTTGCTGATCGGTCTGGAGCTTGACGAATTGAGCATGTCCGCCAACGTTATCCCAAAAATGAAATATCTGTTAAGCAAAGTCAACTGTTCCGACTGTGAAAAAATTGCAGAGGAAGCCTTACGCCAAAAATCGGCAGGCGAAATCCGTAAGCTTCTCAGTGAATTCAGCAGTAAACAGAACGGATAACCACGAAAAAAGCCGCCGTCCGGGCGGCTTTTTTCTATACTCGCTTCCATATTGTGTGAAATTACGCAGTCGGGCAATAACCGTCCGGTTATGCCAGCAAATAAGCTGCAATCCCTGCCACACCCGATCCCAGCATAATGTAAATGGGATCCGGTTTCCACTTGCGTAAAATAAAAAAGCTTACGGCAAAAATGAAAACCGCCTTAAAGTCCGTCTGCGCAAAGGCTCCGTAGTGTATCGATTCCGTATTAAACAGGGATAGAAACAGAATAGACAGCCCGGCAGTCGCAATGAGTGAGACCACAGCGGGCCTCAATCCTTCAAACACGCCTTTTACAAGCGTCATGTTCTGATATTTGAAATAGTAATGGCCTACCGCCAGCGCAAGAAGCGCGGTCGGCAGAGAACACCCGATTGTCGCAGCAACCGCTCCCAGCGGGCCCGCCAGCTTCATGCCCACAAACGTGGCGGCATTCAGAGCGATTGGTCCCGGCGTCATCTGAGATATCGTGACGACATCCGTAAATTCCTTAAGCGTCAGCCAATGGTTTTCCGTAACGACCTGCTGCTGAATGACCGGCAGCACTCCGTACCCGCCGCCAAAGCTGAACAGTCCAACCTGCAGGAAGCTCCAAAGAAGCTGCCAGTAAATCATGGCTTCCGCGCCTCCCTGCTGTCTTTTAGCCAACGACTTTTGACGAATACAACGGCTCCGCCGAAAGCCCCGCAGGCCAAAATCACCCAAATGACGTTGATATTGAAAAAGTATACCGCGCAAAAAGAAGCCGCCATGATCAGTGTGGAAAGGATGTTCCCGGCTTTCAGCACTTTTACTGCACCCGTAATCACAACATCCGCAATAATTGCGGCGATACTGGCCTGCATTCCTTTCAGCACCGCATTGACCAAAGGATTCGTTTTGAACGCCTGATAAAACATCGATATCACGGATAAGATGGCAAAAGGCGGCAGTAAAGTAGACAGAAGCGCCACCGCCGCTCCGGCCAGCCCCGCCAGACGATAACCTACCAATACGGAAGCGTCCACCACCATCGGCCCGGGCAGCGTCTGCGAAATCGCCACAATGTCCAGCATTTCGTCCTCATCCATCCAACGCAGTTCGTCCACAAATTTCTTTTTCATCAGCGGTACAATGACATATCCGCCGCCAAAGGTAAACGCGCTTACCGAAAATGTAGACAAAAACAATTTCTGATAAAACCCGAAATTTTTCTCCAACAAAAGGCCCCCTGAATTTTTCTAAAGTTATTATAACCCTCTTTCCTTTCCAATAAATTAAATCCAAGTAACATAAAGGATAATACTCAAAAATAATTTTGATAAACTATTGACTCTTACGTTACGTCATAGTGTATGGTATAATCATCAACAAGAAGAGAGTACGGAGGAGTGTTCGGAATGAAAATCAACGAGGTGGCCAAACTCACCGGGGTTACCGTAAGAACGCTGCATTATTACGATGAAATCGGACTGTTAAAGCCCGCAGAGGTAACGGACAGCGGCTACCGGCTGTACGACAGCGATTCGCTTTCCAGACTGCAGCAGATTCTGCTGCTGCGCGAGCTTGACTTTCCGCTCGATGAAATTCAGCAAATTCTGAAAAACCCCGCTTTTGACCAAACCGAGGCGCTGAAAAAGCACAGGGAGCTTCTTATGAAAAAACGCGAACACTTTGACGATTTGATCGGCCTTGTTGACAAAATCATGAAGGGGGATAAAACTTTGAGCTTCCAAGAATTCGACCAAACGGAGATGGAGAACATGAAAAAACAATTTGCAGCCGAAGTAAAAGAGCGCTGGGGCAACACAGACGCTTACAAGGAAAGTGAGGAAAAGACAGGCACCTACGATGAGCTAAAATGGCGGCAGGTCGACGCAGAAAGCGACGCGATTCTGAAGGCCTTCGCTCAAAACCGGAGCAAGCCGGCGGACAGCGAGGAAGTGCAGGCGCTTGTAAAGCAGTGGCAGAATTACATTACCGCCCGCTTCTACAACTGCACCAATGAAATTCTGGCGGGTTTAGGGCAAATGTACACAGCGGACGAACGTTTCAAGAAAAATATCGACCGCAACGGCAGCGGGACGGCAGAATTTATGGCAAAGGCGATCGAAATCTACTGCAATTCAGGAAGCAAGTAGAAAGAGCCGCAGACCGCACAGGACATTCCGGCTCAGCTAGCCGCAATATGACGAAGAGCGCCCTTCCCGTTTGGAAAGGAGCGCTCTTTTCTAACATTATGAAATTAATCTCTGCAGGGACACTTCCCCGTTTTCTCCTCAGTCCGGCCGGGCTGAGCCTGTACGTAAATTTATACTCAATTAAAAATCAGGAAAGCCGGTTTTTAAAGTCCCCGTACCCGAAGGTTTTAACGATATGAACCTGTTTCTGCCGGTCAATCACCGCGATGGAAGGAAGATTCATTCCGTTGAAGGTATTGTTTTTCACCATGGAATAATGGGCCATATCGCAGAATACCAGCCGGTCGCCCGGCTTTAACGGACGGTCAAACGAGTAGTCGCCGATGATATCGCCTGCAAGGCAGGTGGGGCCGCCCAGGCGGCAGGTGTACGGCTTTACACCGGGCATATCCGCGCCGAGGATATTCGGGCGGTAGGGCATTTCAAGAACGTCCGGCATATGGCAGGCAGCGGAGGTATCCAGAATCACATTATGAATTCCGTTCTCCGTAACCTCCAGCACAGTGGAAACCAAAAATCCGGTGTTGAGCACGACCGCCTCCCCCGGCTCCAGGTAAACCTGCACCCCGTACTTTTCCTGAACCCGCCGGATACAAGCGATTAGCCTTTCCACATCGTAATCCGGGCGGGTGATGTGGTGGCCGCCGCCGAAATTCAGCCATTTCATGCGGTGCAGATACGCGCCGAATTTTTCCTCCACGGCGTCCAGCGTCGTTTCCAGCGCGTCGGCATTCTGTTCGCAGAGCGTATGGAAATGAAGTCCCTGAATCCCGTCCAGTAAGTCGGTCCCGAACTGCTGTGCTGTTACACCGAGCCGCGAGCCCGGCGCGCAGGGATCGTAAATGGCGTGCTCCTGCGTGGAGCATTCCGGGTTGATGCGGATTCCGCACGAGCGGCCGGCGGCCAGCGCGCGGTCTTTGAATTTCATCCACTGACCGAACGAATTGAAAACGATATGGTCACACAGGGAAAGAATTTCTCCGAACTCGCCGTCCGTGTAAGCCGGGGAAAAAATATGGTTTTCCTTCCCCATTTCCTCCCGCCCGAGCCGCGCCTCAAACAGGCCGCTGGCGGTCGTGCCGCAAAGATATTGGCCGATGAGCGGGTATAGCGAAAACATGGAGAAGGCTTTCTGCGCAAGCAAAATGCGGCAGCCCGTGCGCTCCCGTACCGCTTTGAGGATTTCAAGGTTTTTCACAAGGAGCGTCTCATCCACAGCATAGCACGGCGTTGGAAGCTGGCGGAAAACGTCAAGCTCCATGCTTATTCCACCATCTCGGGCCGGAAGCTCTCCTGCCAGGGCAGTCCCCATTTGTTCAGCTCTTCCATAAACGGATCCGGATCAAATTCCTCGATATTATGCACACCGGGCTTGTTCCATTTACCGGTCATCAGCATCATGGCGCCGATCATGGCAGGCACGCCGGTCGTATAGGAAATGGCCTGCGAGCCTACCTCTTTGTAGCACTCCTGATGGTCGCAGACGTTATAGAGGTAATAGGTCTTGTCCTTGCCGTCCTTTTTGCCGCGGAAAATGCAGCCGATATTGGTCTTTCCCTTGGTTCTGGGGCCGAGGGAGGCCGGGTCCGGCAGAACCGCCTTTAGGAACTGGAGCGGAACGATCTCCTTGCCCTCAAACAAAATCGGTTCAATGGAGGTCATGCCGACATTCTCCAGACATTTCAGATGCGTAAGATAGCTCTGCCCGAAGGTCATGAAAAAGCGGATGCGCCGAATTCCTTTGATATTGAGCGCCAGTGACTCCAACTCCTCGTGGTGGAGCAGGTACATATCCTTGGGGCCGATCTCCGGGAAATTATAGACGCGTTTGATCTCCATGGGCTCGGTTTCCACCCATTTGCCGTCCTCCCAGTAGCTCCCCTTTGCGCTTACCTCGCGGATATTGATTTCAGGATTGAAATTGGTCGCGAACGGATAGCCGTGGTCGCCCGCGTTGGCATCGAGAATATCGATCTGATTGATCTCGTCAAACTGGTGCTTCTGCGCGTAGGCGGAGAACACCCCGGTTACACCTGGGTCAAAGCCGCTGCCGAGCAGGGCGGTGATTCCCGCTTTTTCAAAGCGCTCCCGGTAGGCCCACTGCCATTTGTATTCGAATTTTGCAACGTCCACCGGCTCATAGTTCGCGGTGTCCACATAATTGGTTTTTGTAGCAAGGCAGGCGTCCATAATGGTGAGGTCCTGGTAAGGCAGAGCCAGGTTGAGCACCACGTCCGGTTTGAATTTCTCAATCAGTGCGGTCAGCTCGTCCACGTTGTCGGCGTCGACCTGCACCGTGCTGATCTTTGTTTTTCCGCCGTCCAGCTTCGCCTTGAGCGCGTCGCACTTGCTTTTGGTACGGCTGGCGATACAAACCTCGCTGAACACGTCGCTGTTCTGGCAGCATTTATGAATGGCAACGCCCGCAACGCCGCCGCACCCGATTACCAATACTTTTCCCATAGCAATAACCTCCTGAAATTTTTCTTTCTGTATGAACTCCCTGCTGTCATTCTTCCCATTTTCCGCAAGCTTCCCGCTTTCTGCGGAAAAATAAAAAACTCAAGCGGATACGGCGCTGCCGTCCATCCACTTGAGTTACAATTCCACAATGATAAGCAACAAACAGAATGCCCCCGCGGGCAACCGTTTATGCTTTAAAAATGCAGAAATCAGAGTCTATATAGCAAGAACTTACTTTTACTACTCTTATTGATCGTTTCACAAGTGTGATGTGCGGCACCGCACACGGTTTTAAGTAACCAACTCATAAAATTTGAGCAAACGCTCAATCAATAAGGCAACGAAAGTTGCCAACCGGCATTTGACCTAGCTGTCCGTATGGCATTCTGTCCCTTTACCGGCAGCGCCGATAAAGAAATGGTCAAAAATTCTTCGCCCTGCCTTTCGGCTTCCGCCGGCCGGCACACGATAAGCTCATCTGCATTTTACAATGCAAAACAGATTCTACTACAAAAAAAGCAAAAAATCAAGAACTGTTTTTTTATCTTCTGCAATCCGATTCTCAAATGGTAAAAGAAAGGCTCCTGAACTGCTCCGCCTATGGCCGTTATTTTTCGCGCGGCAGAACGCCTTTGTTCCGAATAACGTCAAGAAGCCATTCCGGCTCGGGGAAAGGCGTGTCCGAGCGCAGCGCAATCCGCTCCGCAACGCCCTGCAGGGTACACCAGAAAGCGACGGAAAGTGCAAGCGGGTCTCCTTTCCGTATGGTTCCGTCCTGCTGCCCTTGTTGGATAAGATTCACCGACCGCTCAATATGATCGGCCTGTGTGGCAATCTGGCCGACCTGCTTCGGTATTCCGTCCGTATTATACGCCTGTACCATTAAGACAAACATTTTCGCCGTCCAGGGGTTTTCCCGCATATTTGTAAACATTTTATGGATTACTTTTTCAAAATAGTCGATCGGCGATTCGTAAACCATGCTCATATTTGCCTGCATGGACTGCAGTCCGAAATCCACAAGCTCTTCATAAAGTTTTTCCTTGGATTCAAAGTAGTGAAACAAAAGGCCGGTACTCATATTCGCTTCTTCCGCAATGTCGGTTATCTTTGTTGCCGCATACCCTTTTCTTACAAACAATTCCAATCCGGCCTGCAGAATTTCTGTCCGTCTTAGCTCTTTTTGTTCTTTTCGCACTGTAGTATACTTCCTTAAAGCGTTAAAGTTGAATATATAATCAATATAAATCCGATTCTCTGATCTGTCAAGAGATGCACAGCAACACAGGCAGCTTCCGGTTTTGCCGGAAACTGCCTGTGCTTCAATATGGAAACACAATCATTGCCCGCTTTTTTTAACCCTCAGAACGGTAACGGCGGCATAATGCCGGATGGTAAAATGTTCCGGCGCAATTTTGTTCAGCAGTTCCCGGTGCTCTTTTTCAAAATCCGCAATCTGTTTATCCGAGAGCGACGCGCCGATCCCGCGGCACGCTTTCATTCTGCCGTTCCAAGTTTCCCGCGTAAAGGGTACATCCAGATCGTACAGGAATTCCGTCTCTTTCTCAAACATTTGGCCATAGATTTCCGGGATATAAACAGGCTGTTTGGTTGCGTTTGCGCCGGACCAGACCGGATTATATTTTAAAACCAGATTTTCGCTAGCCTGAGCGATTTTGTCCTCCTGAGGCAGCCACACCATATATAAAACCACCAGACAGCCGCCCGGCTTCAGCATTTCCGCAATTTTTGGCATGACTTTAATATGGTCAAAATAAAAGAAGCACTGGCAGGCCGTAACGACATCGAAAGTATTTTTGGGGAATTTCAATTCTTCCGCCGGGGAAACCAGATAATCAATTTTCATTCCGCATTCCTCGGTCAGCCTGCGCGCCTCGGCAATCTGATTTTCCGAAATATCGGTGCCGGTAAACTGCGCGCCGTAACGGTACATATTCCGGGGCAATACACCGGTTCCGGTGCCTAGATCCAGTACCATCTGTCCGTTTGCGCACAGACCCAGATCGGCAATCCTTTGAAAGAATTCCTCCGGATAAATATCTCTGTATTTTGCATAGTCGGCAGACACTCTGCCCCAATCGTAATATTTTCCCTGATCGATATTCTGATTAACCGGCATTGTTTTCCCACCTTATCGATTTGAAATTTTAGATGCACTCATTTACGAATTTAGCTATGCTCCGCCATAATTCCAATAAAATTTTATTCCCAATGCGACGGACGGGCGAGAGGTTCCGGCAGTTTTGCAGCGGAATCGCCCCTTGCCGTATTGATCTGGAACTGCGATAAAAAGAGGCTCCCGGAAAGATCGGCTCCCCGCAAATCCGCATCGCGGAAGTCCGCGCCGATGAAATCCGTGCCGCATAAATTCATATCCCGTAGGTTCGCGGCAATCAGGCAGGCACCGTGCAGATCCTTACACCGGAGGTCTTTTTTCCTTAAATCTTTTCCAAAAAAATCCGCCGCTGCGTTCCGCCTGTTTCCGCTGTGATCCGGTATTTTTTGCGCACGGCGAATCCTTGCGCGCACAGAGGCGCTTGCTTCCCGCAGCAGGGCGATGGCTTCTGTCTCCAGTCGGGGAAGATCAAAACTTAACAGTTCTTCCGGAGAAAGCTCTGTCATGCGTTCCGTTTCCTGAAAAGTCTTCCGGAGTTGTTCTTTCAGCGGCTGCTCCGGCCCGTAGGAGATTGCCTCGCTGAGATACCAGCACAGTTCGTACAAATGCCGCATAATAAGGAACACACGGAACATCATACCGGCGGAAGCGGGCTGCGAACGCCAGCTTTCCCCGGCGAAGGTAACCTGTGAAACCTGCTGCCCCGCGCCGAAGCATTCATAAGCGGCGCACCCTTTCAATTCAAGCTTCCCGAGTTTTTCGTGAACCGAGCAGCGAAAATCTGCATCCAGTTCCGGGCATGGGGTACCCGCGCTTTTATCTTCCGGAAAGCCGTCCTGTTTTGAATAATACAGCGCCACACAGCAGAGGCCGAAGCATCTTTCACATTGAGGCTTCAGCCGTTCCCGGTTTGACTGTATAAAAGATATATCCGCCGTATCAATCATTCATTCTGTCTCCTGTATTTCATTCATAAATACTTCATTCCGGTCAAATTGTGATCAGCTTCTCATCCTGCTTCAGAATCTCCGTAAGGCCCTCGCCCCAGTATTTCACTTCGATTCCCAATTCCGTAAGTTTGTCTGTTACATTCAGCTGATCCGCACAGGCCTTGCAGGCGGAAAAGACAACCCCGGCGTGCATGGCAAGCCTGATTTTCTCCCGTATCATCTCGTTTTCCGCGGCGAGCTTTGCCGTGGGGCCCCAGAGAATCACAGTAACCTCTTTCCACCAGTAGTTCAGCACGCTGTTCTGCGCATACATCAGCACCATTTTTTCCGCGGTAACAGGGTTATCGTTCGTCCACAGGATATACAGTTTATTCGGTTCCGTCATCTCAAGATCCTCCGTATTTTCACTGATATTATATATCATAGCACGATTCCCGGTAAATTCAATGCCGTACTGTTTAACATTTGCAGAGCTTTCCTCCGCATTTATCCGGCGGTATCAAAATAAAAATACCCGCAGCAGTTTTCAGGCTGATGCGGGCAATATTCCGATTTATTTACAGCTCAGATAAGGAGAAACGGGGCATACCCAGGCTTCCTGATCGGTATGCAGAAGCTTGTGGGAAACGTGGGACAGCGGCTTCTCGAAATACTCCTCATAGGCCTTCTGCACGGCGGGATTCTCGTGGGAAAACCGCAGAGCATTTGCCTTATCCAGACTGTAAAGGTTCTCTCCTCTTACCTCTGCCAGCTCCATGCCTTCGGTAATCGGCTGGCCGCCGCCGCCGGCACATCCGCCGGGGCAAGCCATAACCTCTACGAAGTCATAGGATGCTTTTCCGCTTCGAATGGCTTCCATCAGCCTTCTGGCGTTGCCGAGGCCATTGGCTACCGCAACATGAAGTTCAATATCGGCAATCTTAAAGACAGCTTCCTTCCAGCCCTTCATCCCGCCGACTTCTTTAAATGCCTCCGGGTCCGGGTTCTTACCCGTAACAAGATAAGCCGCAGTGCGGAGAGCCGCCTGCATTACGCCGCCAGTGGTGCCGAAGATTACGGCCGCGCCCGTTCCGGTTCCGAGCGGGGCGTCGAACTCCTCTTCCGGCAGATCATTGACGTTGATCTGCTCCGCGCGGATCATGCGGTCGATCTCGCGGGTGGTGAGTACCAGATCAACATCCTGACCGGCGCCCGCGTCGTTCATTACGGGCTGCGCGCACTCATCTTTTTTCGCAAGGCACGGCATGACGGAAACCGAATAAATCTGCTTCGGGTCGACATTCAGCAGCTTGGCGTAGTAGCTCTTGGCCACGGCACCGAACATCTGCTGCGGAGATTTCGCGGTGGAAAGCTGCTTTACCATATCCGGATACTGCGATTTCAGGAAACGCACCCATCCGGGGCAGCAGGAGGTAAACATCGGGAATTTTTCGTTTTCCCGGTTCTTCAGTTTTTCCAGCAGTTCGCTGCCTTCCTCCATAATGGTAAGGTCGGCGCTGAAATTGGTATCAAAGATATATTGGAAGCCCATTTTCCGCAGCGCGGCAACCAGCCGTTTTACGGTGGCCTTTTCACGCGGCAGACCGAGTGCCTCGCCCCATGCCGAACGCACGGCGGGGGCAATCTGTACCACGGTAATCTTGTTTTCGTCGGCTAAAGCGTCGAATGCCTTCGCCGTATCGTCACGCTCGCGGAGCGCCCCGACCGGGCAATGCGTAATGCACTGGCCGCAAAGCGCGCAGTCGGAATCCTCGATTTTACGGTTCCAGGTAACGTCTACGGTCGTGCGGGAGCCCGTGTTGGATACATCCCAGATATTCATCCCCTGAATTTTATCGCAGACCTGCACACAGCGCATACATTTGATGCACTTGGAAAAATCGCGGATCAGCGGGAAGTCCTTGTTCCACGGAGAATACGGAAGTTCCCTTTCATAGGGAAGGTCAAGTATTCCCAAATCGTTGGCCAGCGTCTGCAGGCCGCAGTTTCCGCTGCGGACGCAGGTGGAGCAGTAACAGTCATGCTGGGAAAGAATCAGTTCCACGTTCACCCTGCGGGCTTCACGGACGCGGGGGCTGTTGGTGTAAACCTCCATGCCGTTTTCCGCCCTGTTATTGCACGCCGAAACCAGTTTATCCTTGCCTTTGAGCTCCACTATGCAGACGCGGCAGGCGCCGATTTCATTGACGCCCTTTAAATAACACAGAGTCGGGATACGGATGCCGACGGATGCCGCGGCATCCAATATGGTAGTGCCTTCTTCTACTTCAACGGCAATATGATTGATTGTCAATTTTACCATTTGGCAGCCCTCCCTCCTTTAAAGATACCGTATCCGAAATGGTCACAGCGCAGGCAGCGCGAGGACTCCTGCTTTGCTTCCTCACAGGTCATTCCGAATTCCATTAAATCAAAGTCATCCTTGCGCTCAAACGCTTCGCGCTCCGCCATGTTCACCCTGCCGCAGGGCATACGGTCATCCAGACAGGGAGACGGAATCTCCACGTCCGTGGTGATTTCATGGTTATAACCCAGATAATTGTCGATATTGGCTGCCGCGACCTTGCCCGCCGCAACGGCACGGATCACCGTGGCCGGGCCGCTTACGCAGTCTCCGCCGGCAAACAGGTTCGGTATATTTTCGACGTTCCCCGTACTTTCCGCGACAAGATTGCCCCATTTGACCGGTACGCCGAACTCCGAGAACGGCCCGTATTCAATACTCTGACCGATGGCGATCACGACCAGGTCGCAGGGGATGCGTTTTTCTTCCGAATCGGCATTGACCGGACGCGGACGGCCGGAACCGTCAATCTTCCCGATCAGCTGCGGTTTTACCCACAGCGCGGTCACGTCGTCCTGTTCGTTTGCTTCAATTCTGGAAGGAGCCTGCATACTCAGAACTTCGCAGCCTTCGTTCATCGCGCCCTGCACCTCTTCCGGCAGCGCCGTCATATCGGACACACGGCGGCGATAGACAAAATTAACCTTTTTCGCCCCAAGGCGTACGGAGGAACGCGCCACATCCATGGCCACGTTTCCGCCGCCGATTACCGCAACGGTTTTGCCGCGGAAATCCGGGTTGTTGCCGTTGCCGATGCTGCGGAGCATATCAACCGCAGGAATCACGCCGCGGCTGTCTTCCCCTTCTATGCCCATTTTTTTGTCAGAATGGGCTCCGATCGCGATAAACACCGCGTCATAATCCTTTGCCAGACCGGCAACCGGAATATCCTTGCCGATATTGACCCCGGTCTTAACCTCCACGCCCGTGGACAGGATGGCATCAATATCCTCCTGCAGCCGCTCTCTGGGCAGGCGGTAACTGGGGATTCCGTAGCGGAGCATGCCGCCGAGATACGGCTGCTTTTCATAGACCGTTACGCTGTGTCCCATAAGCGAAAGATAGAAGGCGGCACTCAGTCCGCCGGGGCCGGCTCCCACAACCGCAACTTTCTTTCCGGTGGCCGGCGCGCAGACCGGTGCGGGCACCTTGCCCGCGTGATCTACGGCAAAGCGCTTGAGCCCGCGGATATTGATGGAATCGTCGATCATATTCCTTCTGCAGCGGGCCTCGCACGGATGCTCACAGACGAGGGCGCAGGCGGTGGGGAACGGGTTGTCCTTGCGGATCAGACGCACGGCGTCGGCATACCTGCCTTCGCGTACCAAAGCGACGTATCCCGGGATATCCACCCCAGCCGGGCAAAGCGCCACGCAGGGAACGGGCTGGTTCAGGCTGCAGGTGCATCTGCCGTTCACAACATGCTCTATGTAATCCTCCCGGAAACCGCGGACCCCTTTCAAAACCATGTCGGCCGCTTCATAGCCGATAGCGCAGTCTGCGGAATTCACAATGACACGGGCCGTCTTTTCAATCAGGTCGATGGTCTCCATCGTCGCCTGATGATTCAGGACGTCCTCCAAAAGCTTTTCAAGCTGGGCCAGTCCCACGCGGCAGGGAACGCACTTGCCGCAGGTCTGGGCGCGGCAGAGCTTCAGAAATGAAGCTGCCAGATCCACGGGGCAAAGGTTCGGCGGACTTGCAACAATTCGGCGTTCCAAGTCACGGTAAAGGCCTTCCACCACGGTCTGAGCCTTGTTTGGTGTTACAATTTCAAGCCTACTCAAATTTTTCTCCTCTCCACACGCAAAAGCGTGCTAAACATTTCCAAGTCATTTGTTTCTATTATACTATAAAAACCTTTCAAAGAAAAGTAATTAAGGCGATAAATGTTTATTTTTTAACAATTAATGCGGAGGAGCAGAAAACCAACTTAAAAATCCTCGCCGGTCCGTCTGAACGGATTTTCCGGCGAGGATTAAGATGATTTAAAGACTGAGTGATTGAAAATCTGTACAGAACCGCCGCATGGAAAGGAGGGCGGCTTCTTTTGGCCGGACTTCAAAATTCAGGTACACATTGTCCTGCAGAATCAGGTCGCTGAACTTTGTAAAATCAACAGTACCGTCCCCGATGATCTGGTGTCTGCCGAATTCCGGGCTGAAATCGTGCAGATGCACTTCCCGGAGCAAGTGCCTGTTTTGCTGATAAAGCCGGTAAGTCTCTTCGTCAAAGCGGTTATTAAGATACAGCTTCGGAATATCCAGCGTTAAGTAAACAGGATTTTCCGCGTGAATCAGCCTTGACACGCAGTTACGGATAAAACCGCTGAAACGGTCGTTCTCAACGCAGAGAAGAACCCCGCCG
>JAEWUH010000095.1 GCA_023397245.1 Bacillota bacterium
TTTGTCAACCTTCTGAGTATTTTTAATCAGCTCCAACCCGCTCATTCCCGGCATTCGGATATCTGTCAGCACAAGGTTTGGCCTAATATTCTTGATCGCCTCAAATGCGTCCACCCCATCGATTGCACCGGCAACAACCTCGAAGCCGTATTGGTCCCAATGGATGCCTTTCATTAAGCTTTTCAGGATAAACGCCTCATCGTCAACGATAAGTACCTTATACATTTTCAGACTCCTTCAACGGAATGGTGATTCCGATTTCCGTGCCTATATTTATTTCGCTTTCAATATCAATTCCATACTCATCACCGTATGTCAGTTTAATCCTGTTATTCACATTGCAAAGTCCAATGCTTCCTGTTTTGGAGTTTTGGCATAACATCCTGTTCCCACGTTCCGAAAGGCACGATTTTATGGTTTTCAGCTTTTCTTCTTCAATGCCTACCCCTTCATCCTTGATTGTTATAGTCAGCTTTCCCTGTTCGATACGACTGCCGATGCACAGCCTGCCGTTGCCTCTTTTGGGTTCAAGGCCATGGTAAACAGCATTTTCCACAAGCGGCTGCAAAATCATTTTCAATACTTCCGCCTTTTTGGTATCCTCATGAATATCGTAGCTCACCTTCAAACGATTTCCGAACCGGATCATGTTGATTTGAACATACGCCCGGACAATTTTCAGTTCTTCCTCCAGAGTAACCGTACCCGAACCGTTCACACTGTACCGGAATATCAGCGCAAGATCCTTCGTCATTTCATAAAGGTTTTCCACACCCTCATCCAAGGCGATGCCTTTCATCACCTCGAATGTATTGTATAAAAAGTGGGGATTGATCTGGCTTCTTAAAAAAGCAAGTTCCGCTTTTTCCTTTTCGATTTCGACTTCATAGAGTCTGGAGCTCGTTTCAAAAAGCTGGTGCGTCAGATCATTGATTTCTTTCATCATACTGTTGAATTCATACTCCAGTATGTTGATTTCGGAGCTTCCTTCCAACCTGACTTTTTTCTTAAGATCTGTCATATCCCCGGATTTCACACGGTTCATAAACAAAACCAATTTATTGAGAGGTTGTACAATGTTGTTCAGAGTGCAGTAAAACAGCAAAGCCAAAAACAGCAGCGCTACAAAAAGTATGATTAAAATCGCGGTCTTTGTTTCAACGATTTCAAACAGCAGCTCTTTTTCCGGCACGATGCTTACGATTTTTCCTTCTATCTCCGGAATATCATTCACCATAACAAGATTTTTTAAGCCGTTTATTTCGATGACACTTTGATTCCCGGAATTTGACTGCAATTTTTTCAAACGATTTTTTACCGACTCATTATTATTGATTTTTAAAGGGTCGTCCGGTGAATACAGATTTCCTTTTTTGTCTATCAGATAGTACTTTATCTCGGTATTGCTTGAAATTTTACTGATTTCCTTAAATATCGACTGCAAGTCGACAAACATGGAAACGAATCCTATCTTATTCCGATAGGTGGCCTTGTCGTATGCGGAATATACGTCCATTCCATAAAAGAAGTAATCTTTTGTGACACTGCCGCTGCTATCTACCACCGCCAAACTTTGAAATCCGGTGTTATAAATACGCCCGTCCGGAGGAATTTCCTTCTTAAGCACTTTTGAAATTTCATAATTTCCGTTTACGGTGAAATACTTTCCGTTCTCGCCAATCATTACAATATCAAAAATGTCTTTTTTGATATTGGTCATATTGATGGACAAGATCTGCAGTTTATTCTCAACCTGCCGATCATATGAATCATCCAAAAAAAATTCCTGGGCAAAAGTATCATATCCTATGTTTTGCAGCACACCTTTTAACTCCTGATAGTCAAGCGTGACATTGTGCTGTATGGTGGAAGTAATCTGCATGGTATAATCCTTATTTTTATTCACAAAAATAAGAGACAATTTATAATAAAGAAAGGAGAAAACGATGATAATGATCAGCACAATGAGCAGAAAATTGATAATAAGCTGAGATCTGATCGATAGTTTTTTTAAAAAGCTCAATGAATCACTTCCCTGCAGTAATGGCGAAATCATATCCAAAATTGCGATATACATTCTTCTGTCAAATAATATATCCTCTAAATTAATTTATGTCAATCGTTTTTATAAAGAGGAAAAAATCCATATTTTAAGCGGACATAAAATATGGATTTTTATTCAATGATTTATGGATTGTACTTCGTTACGTATTGAAATACCGGGAAAAAACAGGTCTCAGAAAACGCAGCCGCACCCCAAAAATCGGGCAGTACGGCATACTGAAATAATTTTATGGTGTTTTTATGGTAAACCGTTTTCTCCGCATGCTAATCATTATACATAGCATTTATAATTCATGTTCATTGTCACAAAGAATGAGGTCTGATAATATAAATACGCTGGTTGAGCTTTCTGTTTTTCGGCAGAAGATGGAAAGCCTGCGGAAGCCGGGATTGCACAAATTTGTGGATCGGGAAGGGAAGAGTGCTCTGCATAATGGAAAATTGCGTCGCCTGTGCCTTAAGGAAAGAACATATTTCAGAAATCGTAACGCTCTGGAATTCTAATTTTGACCCCTGTTTTCATGTTGATGAAGCGATTCTGCTGGACAAAATTTTATATGACGCAGAATTATTCCGCCCCGGCACGTTCATTTTTACATACGGGGGCAAAATCGTCGGGCTGATTGCCGCAAAGCTGTCAAAAAACGGCCCGCCGGAATTTACAGACTGTGGCTGGATAAGCGCGCTTCTGGTCGATACGCCATACCGGCGTAAGGGACTGGGCAGACGCATGTACTTGACGGCAGAAAACGAACTGAAAAAAGCCGGCGTAAAAAAAGTCATGGCAGCCGGTGAATTAAACAACATCTTTTCAGGGATTCCCTCACCTTCTCTTGAAAACATGCAGTTTTTTGCCGACCTTGGGTTTTATCTGTACGATAATAACCATTACGACGTTACGGCCGATGTGTCCGCGATCGATTTTGAGTGCTTAACCGTAAAGAAAGATGACAGCCCTGCATTTGTTACCAAACCATTTTCAGAAGGCGACGAGGCGAAGCTGAATCGTTTCTTTCATCAGGAATTTCCGGGCAGATGGCAATTTGAAGTCATGCGTTATCTTGAGCAGGGCGGAGACCCTGACCAGGTTCTTCTTCTTTGCAGAGATCAGGAGATAAAGGGCTTCGCAAAGATACAGATCAGTCATGGCGGCGGAATATTTGCAGAACAGCTTGGAAATTTCTGGGGAGCGCTCGGCCCGATCGGAATTTCAAAGGATCTGCGCGGTACAGGTCTGGGCAACCGGATTTTGTTTGACGCGCTCCACTGTCTAAAGAAAAAGGGTGCACGGAACGTCAATATCGACTGGACCGTGCTGACCGGATTTTACGGCCAGTTTGGATTTGTTCCATGGCGCACTTACAGGGGAGCGTATAAATATCTGCGTGCTGCGAACCGCTGAGCGCCGATTTTTACGCCCGTCACCGCGCTCCGCATATTGCATATTCGGCACATTTCTTGGACATAAAATCAAACCTGTAACCATTCATACCATAAACACTTGAAAGGCGATGAAAGAAGTGAACATAAGTCTGACCGGCGATTGCCGGGATATTGAGTCTGGCTTGCAGAATCTGTTAGAGAACTTTCGCCTGAACAGCCCGGATTGCGGCAACTATTCCATACGGGTAAAGCATCTTGACAGGAATTCCCCGGTATCCCTGAAAGTAAGCGCAAAAAACGGGCTGTGTATCGAATATAAAGAGCGCTCCGATTTTTTCCGGGCATTATGCGTTCTTTTACAAAACCTTTCCGATACTGATTTTGAGAAGCAGGAAACCTCCTTGTTTGAAGGTTGCTCCGCCATGATTGACCTTTCCCGGAATGCGGTTTATACGGTTCGGGAAATGAAACATCTGCTCTGTTCTATGGCACTTTGCGGCTTTAACCGCTGCTATCTGTACATGGAGGATACTTATGAGCTCCCCGGATATCCTTATTTCGGCTATTTGAGGGGACGTTATTCCCTTACGGAATTGAAACAAATCGATGATTTTGCCGATTCACTCGGCATAGAAGCGATTCCCTGCATTCAAGCCCTTGCGCATTTACAAAACACCCTGAAATGGGATTATGCAAAGAACATAAAAGATACAAACGATGTTTTGCTTGTGGGCGAAGAGGAGACCTATCGGTTGATTGAAGCCATGGTTGCCGCTATGAGAAAGACATTCCGCACAAATAAAATCCATATCGGCATGGACGAGGCGGCAGGCCTTGGAACCGGAGCTTATTTAAAAAAGCACGGGTATGAAAACCAATTCGAAATTATGTTGAAGCATCTGAACCGGGTAAATAAAATTGTCAGAAAATATGGCGTAAAGCCGCTGATTTGGGATGATATGCTCTACCGTTCCCACAACGAAAATATTGACTATATGGACTATTACAAACCGGAAAGCAGTTTGAGTGAGGAAGAAATCGCGCAGGTGCCGGAAAACTTTGGTCTGGTCTACTGGGACTATTATCATGACAGTGAAAACGAATACGACCAGCTGCTTTCCCAGCGGGACCGGTTTCCGAACGATATCATATTTGCCGGTGGAATTTGGAAGTGGATCGGTTATGTCCCCTCGTACTCTAAAACTTTTATTGCAACGAACGCCGCTCTGTCGGCGTGTAAAAAGCACCGGGTAAAAGAAATCATGGCGACGGTTTGGGGTGACGACGGCTCGGAAACGCCGGTGGAAACCATCCTTCCCGGAATTATTCTGTTTGGCGAGCATTGCTTCGGGCAGCCGTACGATGAGGATTCCATTGACAAGAAATGTAAATTTTTATCCGGACTTTCCCTCGGCGATTTTCGGCAGATTGAACAGCTTGACCTTCCTCCGGAAATGG
This sequence comes from Bacillota bacterium, assembly GCA_023397245.1. Taxonomy (GTDB): domain Bacteria; phylum Bacillota; class Clostridia; order Oscillospirales; family Acutalibacteraceae; genus DATAML01. Next base: position 4,906 of record JAEWUH010000095.1, read on the forward strand.
AATATCCCAATACCAAAGCAAAGAACCCGTCAAAGTATATGCTGTATCAGGATATTTTACTGGGGGCTTTTGACCCTTATCTGCATCATCCGGGGATCGTTTCCCATTACCGATCCTGCGAAAAAGCTCTTTCTGAAATTTCAGGACGCGCGGGAGATTTTTCGGATTTGTTTGCTATGTACGCAAAACTTGCCCGTGTGCTTTCTGTAAAAGCCACGCTCGGAATCCGGCTGAGGAAAGCATATATTGATAACGACAAAGCGGAATTGCGGAATCTGCTCCAAAATGTTTTGCCCGACCTGAAAAACGACATGCTGGAATTTAAGAAGGCCTTTACAAGGGTATGGTTTCACGAGAGCAAGGGCTGCGGCTTTGAAGTAATCGACATCCGGCTGGGCGGTACGATAAGCAGAATTGATACGGTTTCCGACCGCGTCAGGCAGTATTTAAGCGGCGAAATTTCAAATATCGAAGAGTTTGAAGAAACGCTGCTGCCGTTTACGCAGGGAGCTTACAGCAATGAGGACTATATCAGTTTTAATATGTTTCATTCCACTGCCACGCAGAATGTTTTATAGTAGAGCTGCAGTCATGCCGCAAAAACAGGAATGACCGTTTCATTTGGTTCTTTATCATAGAGGAAATAATATTGGTATATCAGCTTGCTTTGAAGGGGCTGCACTGAAAAATCTGCCCAAGTGGCCTACCTGAGAGCATCACAAATTTTGAAACGGTTTTCATATTCTACCTTAATTTCGGGAGGTAAAAAACTATTTCGGACAATATTAAAAGTTTGATAAGTCGGCGCAGGCTTCAGGTTTTGACAGATAAGATTGATCGAATATCGCAAGGGGCTGCTGCAAAAACTTTCATTTTGCAGCAGCCCCTTGATACTTTTGTGAATTATTTCTTTGTGTCAAACGCGGGATTAAATGCGTAGAAGTTCTTGGAATCCAGCTGGTCGGTAATGATGCGCAGGCCCTCACCGAAGCGTACAAGGGGCTACAGTATTTTCCAAAGCAAGGTAGAACGGAAAGCCCTAACGGGAAAGATTTCTTGATTGTTGTCTTTTCCTATCTCCCGGCATAGCCGGAACCTTTTAGATGACAATAAAAATTCTTCCTCAAAGACCCATTGGATACTTTGAGGAAGAATGAGATAATCTATTATACTCTTGTAGATTTTTTGAGCTGCCTGCGCACATGACACTTACACCATTCCGGCTAAAACACACTACTAAACCTTTTTAGTACAGGGGCTGGTTGAGGCAACCACGTGCAGTTAAAAAGCAGGAAGTAATCAGACACCAAAAAAGGTGCTAATAAAATTCTGACCGTAGTAACCATCTGCTATACCGGCGCTACAAACCAAGGTCCAGGACAGCAGCATAGCGTTAATCAGGGCTCCGAGCCATAAGTTCCGCGTCATCTTGTATATCTTACGGCTGATAAATACAGTTAATGGGACGAAGAACAGCATGGAGTAGGACAGCGTGAAATCGCTGAATGGCACACCATTCCAGTTTGCCCGCATTAATTGACTTATTATGCACAGAAGCCAAACACCGAGAGAGTTGATAACTATGTTCAGTATCATTTCTTTACGCTCGGAAATGTCTGTCCGCGCACCGTAGTTTACTGCAAGTCCGATAATAAAGTACAATATGAAGAATACGATTATGTACGGCAAGGCAACTGCCCAATTTTCTATCTTCATTTCAGAGAACATTGTTTGGAAGAAGCGAAAATCCTGATTGAAAAGGCGCTCAATGATAACCAACATGGCATTGGCTAACGCAATCACGATAACGCCAATCAACAGTGTTTTGAGGAAGACCGTGAACTTGATCGGTATGTTCATCTCCCGAAGGCCATACTCGCCCGTGGACTTCTTCGCCACAAATGCCTTTCCGATTATCAGGATCAGAGAGGAAACCGCAATCATTATAACGAACCAGTCGGCAATGGCGCTGGTTGTAACC
>JAEWUH010000136.1 GCA_023397245.1 Bacillota bacterium
GTGTACGTGAACGCCTCCACCCGCTTTACCGACGGCGGAGAGTTCGGGTTGGGCGCGGAAATCGGCATTTCCACCCAGAAGCTGCACGCGCGCGGGCCGATGGGCGTAAACGAACTGACCTCAACCAAGTTCATCATCAGCGGGAACGGTCAAATACGATAGAAAACGGAGCATATACGAATGAGTAAGAGGAAAAAGAAGCCGATCAGCGGATTTTCCGCAGACTACCGCAGTGCTTACAGGGAATCGGAAGAAGCCGAAAACGCGAACGACGCGGAAACCGGTATGGAGGAACCCGACGATTTCTTACCGGAAAGCGACGAAAATACCGACGGGGAGCTTTTAGCGGAAGAAACGGAGCAGGAGACGGAAAAAACCGCGCGCCGCAGCCGCCATCACCGGTACGGAGTCCCGGTGGGCGTATTGGTGCTGCTGCTCGCGCTGGTGGGCGTGGGCTTTATCGCCACAGCCATCGGCCGCCAAATCTATACCGCGGTGACCGACGATTCCAAGCTGCGCGAATACGATACCTTCCTTGCGCCGGCTGTCATGCAGGACCCCAAGCCGTTTGCTTCACCGGACAAGGCCGGCGAGGATTTCGTCCTGAATGCTTCGCTCTGGAAAACCATTACCGCGAACAACGGAACGAACTATGCGAATTACGACGAGCAGGGGCGGGCAATCGTGCCTTTGGGCGATGTGGTGGATGCCTGCCATGACCTTTTTGGGCCGAACTGCCAGCTCCAGCCAAAAACGCCTGCGCAGGAAACCTTCTTTGAATACAATTCGGACGCGAACGAATTCCATGTTGCGCTGTATTCTTCGGACAGCAGCTTTGAGCCGTATACCGAGAGCGCAAAAAAACAGGGTGACAGTATGGTGCTGCGCGTAGGTTATGTGTCGCCGAGTGATGCGTGGAGAACTCAGGTTTCCAGTACCGTCACAAAACCGAAGCCGACGAAATACATGGAATATGTCCTGAAAACAGATCCTTCAACCAATAAACAGTATATCTATTCGGTCAGCGCAGTAAAAGAATCCTGACAGGGAACAGCGAATGCCCGTATCACGGCTTTATACATACGTGATTACAGTATACCTGCGTACCGGCGGCGAAGGCCGTCTCCTTATGCTGCGGTTATAAAACCAGATACATCAGCGCGAAGATGATCTCCGGGTCTGCCTTTTCCTGTACCAGCAGGAGGATGAGGACGATGATCAGCGTTCGTTCGCTGTCCTTCATCAGGCCGTCAAAAATATCTTCGATGGGGCTCAGCTGATTTTTCGGCTGCTCGCGGTTGCTCTGCGGGGAGTTTTCGCGGGGCGGGGCGTGCCTTGGCTCTGCAGGCGGAATATGCCGCTGCGGTTCCGGCGCCGGAGGCGCGGGCGGCTGCGGTGCGGTGTAGCTCTGCGCCCGGGCCTGCATTTCGCGCGCGCGCCGGATGGCGTCCTGCTGCAGGCGCTGCATATCGTAATTATAGCTGTCTGGCATCGTTCACACCTCAGAGTATTCCGCTGCCTTTCAAGAGGGGCAGCAGCCGTATTAATTGAAGGAGCTTGATCGCTTCGTCAAGCTTTTTCTTCCGCTCTTCGCCGAGCAGAGGGCGCAAAGCGTGCAGAAGCCTTGTGTAGTCGTCCTCTTGGCGGAAGCTGGAAAGCAGCGGCGCGAATTTCATGACCATCTGCATCATGTCGCCGTCCAGCCCCGCAAGAGGGGACTTCTGTTCCGGCTGCGGCTCGGGCTGCGCCGGAACCTCCCCGCCGCCCAGAAGCCCGGCAAGGTTCTTTATTTTATCCATTGAGCCGGGGCTGTTTAACAGCTCGCTGAGCTTAGAGGCAAGGTCATCCATTACTTTCCTCCCAAAATTTTCAGCAAAAGCTCCTGTGCCTGCGGTGTGCTCAGTATTTTCTGGGTTGCGGCTTTGTCCGCCAAAATGTTTTCCAGCTTCGCGCGGTCTTCTGCGCTGAGTTGGCTCATAAGGCTGTCAAGGAGCTGTTTTCTTTCTTCGTTGTTTGCCATACTATCACCCCGCTATCATTGTATGATGCGGAGATTCAATATATAACCGCGGAAAGCGGGTTTCATTCCGGAGGTAATTTCATGCGTATTTTAGTGGTTTCCGACACGCACAGGGACGTTTATTCCCTAAGAAAAGCAATTCTGGAGCAGCCAAAAGCCGAGGTCGTCATCCATCTGGGGGACGGCGCCGACGAGGCGCAGGAAATGAAGGACAGCTTCCCGGAAAAAATGTTTTTAATGGTGCGCGGCAACTGTGACTGGGGCTCCACCCTGCCGAATACAGGTGATTTTACGGCGGACGGGAAGCGTATATTCTATACTCACGGGCATATTTACAACGTAAAATACGGTATGTATAATATTGTTTCCGAAGCGCGCGACCGCAAGGCTGATATCCTGCTTTTCGGGCACACCCACAACGCGCTCACCGATTACGAGGACGGTCTGTATATTATGAATCCGGGCAGCTTGTTCGGGACGGACGGCACTTACGGGATCATCGATATTACCAAAGCGGGCATTGTGACAAATATTGTAAAAATCTGATTGACACGGGAAAAAACAGATGCTAATCTTGAATTATAAATTTTCGAAAATAGTATCAATGAAAAATACATACGGAAACGCAAGAGAAAGGAATTGATTCTATGACAGAATACGAAAGATGGCTTAATACAAAACTCGACGACCCGGATTTAACGGAGGAGTTGAACCGGATTAAAGGGAACCCGGAGGAGATCAATGACCGGTTTTACCGCAACCTGGAATTCGGTACGGGCGGCCTGCGCGGAGTAATCGGTGCGGGAACCAACCGCATGAACGTCTATACCGTGTGCAAGGCGACGCAGGGACTTGCAAACTATTTGAACGGACACGGGAAGAACCCGTCCGTTGCCATTGCGTACGACAGCCGGATTAAGTCCGACGTGTTTGCAAAGCAGTCCGCCGCGGTCCTTGCCGCAAACGGCATCAAGGCGTATATT
>JAEWUH010000154.1 GCA_023397245.1 Bacillota bacterium
CACGGGAACACAGCCGAATTCTGTGCCGTTCAGAGCGGCAAGAATATCCAGATAGAGCGGCTCGCCGATGGAACCGGGCTCTCTTGTGCGGTCAAGAACGGAAATCTTCTTGACTGTCTTCGGCAGAACATCGGTGAGGTATTTGGCAACGAACGGTCTGTAAAGTCTTACCTTTACAAGGCCGACCTTGTCGCCTGCGGCGTTCAGGTAATCCACAACTTCTTCTGCTGCTTCGCAGATGGAACCCATTGCTACGATAACCCTTTCGGCATCCGGAGCGCCGTAGTAGTTAAACGGCTTATAATCGGTGCCGATCTTCGCGTTGACTTTATTCATGTAGTCGATGACTACGTCCGGGAGATCGTCATAATACTTGTTGCCGGCTTCGCTTGCCTGGAAGAACATATCGTCGTTCTGGGCGGTACCGCGGGTTACCGGATGCTCCGGATTCATTGCGTTGCGGCGGAAGGAATCTACCGCGTCCCAATCGAGCATGTCCGCCAGATCGGCGTAATCCCACATATGAATCTTCTGAACTTCATGAGAAGTACGGAAGCCGTCGAAGAAGTGGAGGAACGGTACTTTTCCCTTAATTGCGGAAAGGTGGGCAACGGCGCCTAAATCCATAACCTCTTGCGGGCTGTTGGAGCACAGCATCGCATAACCTGTCTGGCGGCAGGCGTAAATATCGGAATGGTCGCCGAAAATGCACAGCGCATGGGTGGAAAGAGAGCGGGCTGAGCAATGTATAACACTCGGGAGGAATTCGCCCGCCATCTTATACATGTTAGGGATCATGAGCAGCAAGCCCTGGGAAGCAGTGTACGTGGTGGTCAATGCACCGGCTGCCAAAGAGCCGTGAACTGCACCCGCGGCACCGGCCTCAGACTGCATCTCCGTAACTTTTACTTCTCTGCCGAAAAGGTTCTTTCTGCCGGCAGCGGCATACTTGTCCGTCTCATCAGCCATAACAGAAGACGGCGTGATCGGGTAGATGGCTGCAACATCCGTAAACGCATAGGATACGTGCGCGGCGGCGTTGTTGCCATCCATGGTTTTCATTTTACGTGAATCCATTATTATTGTTTTCCTCCTTTAAGGATTAATATATTGAGTTTGGTTCAGAGCGAAACTGCACCAAAGATGATTTTAGCATCTTTTTGGATATAAGTAAAGAAGAAAGACAAGAAATTAACAATTTAAATGCAAGATTTTCGGAGAATAGGCTTTTTATGAAAATCCGCATGGAAATGGGCTTTTTTGCTTTAAAGAAAGCCCTTAAATTGTCCCAATATGAAACAGGATTGCCGGTTTTTCTCCGGAATATTCTTTGTCTGTGCGGCCGGCAAAAAATAACAGCAGACACACCCGGTACGAACGGAAAACCCGTTTAAGAAAAAATTGTATGTATGGAAAATGCGAAGCTTTACAGAATAACTTAATGAAATCACCGATGATCTCCCATACTTGCGGGCTGCCGGGCTAATTTGGCCCCGAAATCCCCCGTTTTGGCAGTCTTTCTGCCGGATTGCGGCGGCGGCGTCCCCGGGACGCGCCGCCGCTCCCCCGCAGGGGAAGCAGGATACCGCGCACGGCGTTTGACAACAGGCGGCGCAATAAGATACAATACTATTATTACATTACTCAATTTTGAAAGGGGTAAAATTCATGCCTCCCGAACCCGTTCCGCTTTTCCGTTTTCTTGCCGCCACCGCAGCCGCCCGGCAGGAACCCGGCGCACTTTCTTCGATTCTGCTTTTAATCGTGCTCGTTCTGGTGAACGCCTTTTTTGCGGCCAGCGAAATCGCCATCATCACTCTGAACGACAATAAAATCAAAAAGATGGCGGAGGACGGTGACCCGAAAGCCGAAAAAATACTGAAGCTGACCTCCAATTCCAGCCGCTTCCTCGCAACCATACAGGTGGGCGTAACGGTCAGCGGATTCCTCACCTCGGCTTCCGCCTCCCAGAGCTTTTCCGGCAAGCTGACGGAGCTGCTTTCCTTTCTTCCGTTTTCACAAAGCTTTATTTACGGAATTTCAACGGTGGTCATCACCATCCTTCTTTCTTACTTTTCCCTCGTATTCGGCGAGCTGGTGCCGAAAAAGATCGCCATGCAGCGCGCGGAAGAGCTTTCCTTTAAATTTATAGGTATGCTGGGCGGCGTTTCCGCCGTCTTCCGCCCGTTCATCACGTTTCTTACCTTTTCCACGAACGTCGTTCTCAAAATGCTGGGCTTTGACCCCAACTCTTCGGAAGAAACCGTAACGGAAGAAGAAATCCTGATGATGGTGGACGCCGGCGAAGAAAAAGGCGTGATCGGCGAAAGCGCCAAAGATATGATTTCCAATATTTTTGATTTTACCGATACGACCGTCAGCGAAATCATGACGCACCGCACCGAGGTTGCCGCGGTTGAGGATACCGCCACGGTTCAGGACGTGGTGAACCTTTCGATTGAAATGGGTTACTCCCGAATCCCGGTATTCCACGAGGATCTGGACAACCTGCTGGGCATCATCTACGTAAAAGACCTGCTCCGTTACGTGGGCAATGAGGTCAACCAGACCGTCAAAGTCACCGACCTGATGCGCCCCGCCTATTTTGTACCGGAAAGCAAGCAGTGCAGCGCGCTGTTTAAGGAAATGACCGAGCGCAGGACGCAGATTGCGATTATCGTCGACGAATACGGCGGCACCGAGGGCATCGTCACCATGGAGGACCTGCTCGAGTCCATTGTCGGCAATATTCAGGATGAATACGACAACGAGGAAGAAGAAATCCAGAAGGTCGACGAAAATAAATATACCGTGGACGGCGGCACCGCCATTGACGAAATTTCCGACCTTGTGGGGGTCGACCTGCCGGAGGGCGACTACGACACCATCGCCGGGCTGGTTGTGGAAATGCTTGGGCGTATCCCTGAACCCAACGAGCACCCGAGCGTTACCGTGGAAAACCTGACGCTCACCGTGGAAGAGGTGGAGGAACGCCGCATCGCAAAAATTCTGATTGAGAAGAAGCCCCTGCCCGGCGCGGAGCCGCAGCAGGAGGAATGACCGGAGCATTATATTCCGTTACGGAAACTTGATTTTATCCCGCATTTGTAGTATGTTAAGTTTAATGCTGTGCGAACAGCGCAGATTGCATCCGGTCCTCAGACTGCGGCAAAGCCATGCGGCTTTGTTCCCCGTCTGTGCTGCACAACGCAGCGGTCAGTCGCAACATCCTGACCTAAAATAAAACTACGGAGGAAAATGAACCATGAAAAACCAAGGAAAAAGTGTACAGTTTTTGACCCAGAGCGCAATGATTGCCGCACTCTATGCGGTGCTCACCTTAGTGGCGGCGGCGGTAAATCTGGCCTACGGGCCGATTCAGTTCCGCTTTTCGGAGGCCCTCACCATTCTTCCCATCTTTACCCCCGCGGCAATTCCCGGCTTAACGCTCGGCTGCCTGATCTCCAATATCTGGAGCGGCTACGGCGCGGCGGATATGGTGTTCGGGACCTTAGCGACCCTGCTGGCGGCAATCGTGACCCGGATGCTCCGGAACATCCGATATAAAAACGTTCCCTGGCTTGCGCCCCTGCCCCCCGTGCTTTTCAACGCGGTGATCGTCGGGCTCGAAATCGCGGTGCTCTCTCCCGGGGGATTTGTCTGGGCCGGTTTTTTCAGCGCGGCGCTGAGCGTCGGCGCCGGAGAGCTGGTCATCTGCTACGTGCTGGGGCTTCCGTTTGCGGCGGCTTTAGAAAAGACCGGCGTTTCGGGAAAAATATTCAAATAGTATACGGTTCGGCGGCTATTACAAAGCGCCCTACGTTTTATGCATCATATGGAGGAGTCTGTTTCATGGGAGAAAATCAACTTGCAGTGAAAAAGCGGCTGAAGAATATTCCGCCGGTAAGACTGATCGTCATCAGTTTTTTGCTGGTCATTCTGATCGGTACTTTTTTGCTTACACTGCCGGTTTGCTCCCGGACTTACCGGCCGACCTCCTTTATCGACGCGTTGTTTACCGCAACTTCGGCCACCTGTGTGACGGGGCTTGTCGTTTTTGACACCTGGGTGCACTGGAATGCGCTGGGGCAAATCATCATTCTTTCACTGATTCAGATCGGCGGCCTCGGCGTGATTACCTTTACCACCGGATTCGCGCTCCTTCTGCACCGCAGGCTCGGCCTGCGCGATATCCAGCTGGCATGCGAAAACACGAGCGGCGGTACCGTCGGGATTATCCCGCTGATCAAAATCATCCTGATTTTTACCGCCTGCTGTGAAAGCGCCGGCGCGCTGCTGCTGATGCTGCGTTTTGTGCCGCAGTTCGGTTTAAAGGGCGTCTGGATTGCCGTTTTCACTTCCGTTTCCGCCTACTGCAACGCCGGTTTTGATATTCTGGGGTTTGTCATGGAAAACGGGAATCTGATTCCCTATGTTTCCGATCCTCTGGTGTGTCTCACCGTCTGCGCGCTGATCATCATCGGCGGTATCGGATTCGTGGTCATCAGCGATCTCTATTACGCGCGCATCCAGCCGCGTATGCACAAATGCCGGCCCGTACATATCAACTTTCACTCCACGCTTGTACTGATTACCACAGCAGTCCTGATTATAGTCGGAACAGTGCTGTTCTTCTTCTGTGAATACGGCAACACCCTGAACGGGCTGAGCCTGGGCGCCAAGCTGAACGCTTCCCTGTTCCAGTCTGTCAGCGCGCGCACCGCGGGTTTTGCCACGGTGGACATTGCCAAAGAATACGATTTTACCAAGATCATCACGGTAATTCTGATGTTCATCGGCGCGTCGCCGGGCGGCACGGGCGGCGGGATTAAGACCACGACTTTTGTGGTGCTGGCGGCCACCGTTTTCAGCGTGATGCGCGGGCAGGAGGATACTACCATACTGAAGCGCAGGCTGGATAAATTCACGGTTTACCGTGCGCTTGCCATTTTTTCCGGCGCGCTGTTTCTTGTGCTCATTACAACCGGCATCATTCTTACCGCCGATCCGCACGTAAACGGAATCGACGCCCTGTTTGAGGCAACCTCCGGCTTCGGCACCGTGGGACTGAGCGCCGGGGTAACGCAGACGCTCAGCGCCGTTTCCAAATTCACCGTATCGTGCGCCATGTTTGCCGGAAGAGTGGGCCCCGTCTCCTTAGGGCTTGCGCTCACTCTGCACAAAGGGCACCACACCGGAAGCATTCTGCCGGAAGGCAAAGTCATCGTGGGCTGACGGCTGAAAAAGCAAAATCCCTGTCCGGTTAAGCCGGGCAGGGATTTTTTGTCATTAGGATACAGGTTTCTGAAATAAAATGCGGAAGCCGGCGAAGCGCTACGCTTCGCCGGCTTCTCGGACCGTTAAGTATGGGTTATGCTCCTTTTAGACTTGTTTGCCCATTTCGTAGGCCTGCTTCATCGCCGCATGCTCTTTAATTTCACCGGACTTCCAGACACCCGCGGCATAGATAATTCCTTTTTCGTGCGGATCGTTCAAACAATCTTCCGTGAATCCGCGGAAGCCTTCAACGGTGCGCTCCAGCATATTTTGGTCGGTATCCGCGGCGGTTACGATAAAGTAAAAGTCCTTGTTTGATATTTCCGTATATCTGGGCACAGTTCGGTCAATCAGCGTTTTCATCTGCGCGTCCATCGTGTAGAAATAGACCGGCGTCGCCATGACGATGACATCGGCGCTGACCATTTTGTCAAGCACGTCTGCCATATCGTCTTTCTGTACACACTGGTGGGTACTGTTGCATACGCCGCATCCGGTACAGTAATTGATCTTCCTGTCGCGCAGGAACACCTTTTCCGCTTCGTGACCCGCGTCGCGGGCCCCGCGCAGGAATTCATCACAGAGCGTGTCGGAATTTCCGCCCCTTCTTGGGCTGGCGGATAAAATTAAAACTTTTTTACTCATATTGTTCTCCTTTCGGGAAATCGGCAGAAACGGCCGGTTCAGTCTGCGCTTTTTATACCTCCGTCCGGCAGATTTGTCAATCCGTAAAAATTACCGATACGATTTTTCATAGATGGACACGCAATCCGCGACGCTCAAAGCCACCCTGTCACACTGGAACAAGCCGCCCATGGTTTCCATCGCATTTTTCGCAAGCGTTTCAAATTCCTCCGGTTTTATTCCGTAGTCAGACATCTTCAAATCGGCAACGCCGCAGTCTCCCTGCATCTTGGTGAGCATTTCAATAAAGTCCATCGGCTTGCTCGCGTCTTCCTTGCCCATGGCCTTTGCCATCCGGACAAAGCGGTCGTCGCATACATGCTTTTCGATAAAGAACGTAAAATATGCCTTACTCAGCATTGTAAGCCCTGCTCCGTGGGGCAGCTCCTGATGGTACGCGCTCAGCGCGTGTTCCAGAGAATGCTGGCTGGAGGTGGAACCGACGACCATTTCAATGCCGGAAAGATAATTGCCGAACGCAACCTTTTCGCGCGCTTCCATATCTTTGCCGTCATGCACCGCTTTTGCCAGATTGCGGCTGACATTTTCTATGGCGGTGATACCGAACATATCGCTCATCGGATTTGCAAATTTGGAAATATAACCCTCGGCACTGTGGAAGAATGCGTCAAAGCCCTGGTACGCCGTGAATTTCGGCGGAACGCTTGTCATCAGTTCGGGATCAATAAGCGCAATCTTCGGAAACAGCTCGTCAATACCGCCGAACCCGATTTTTTCATGCGTATCCGGATTGGTGATGACGCCCCAGGCATCCGTTTCACTGCCGGTGCCGGCAGTCGTTGTAATCGCGATAATAGGCAGCGGTTTATTCTTCACGGGCATGGCCTTGCCGGTTTTTCCAAAGGCATAATCCCACAGGTCGCCCTCATTAACAGCGGAAACCGCGATTCCTTTCGACGCATCCATCACACTGCCCCCGCCAAGCGCAACAATAAAATCGCAGCCGTTTTCGCGGGCGAACGCGCCGCCTTCTTCCACGGTCGCTTTCAGGGGGTTCGGCTGTATTTTGTCGAACACGGCGGTCTCAATGCCGGCCGTATGCAGCTGTTCCTCCGTGCGGGCAAGATAGCCGTTTGCCTTTGTGGATTGGCCGTTTGAAATAACGATCATCGCTTTTTTGCCGGGCATTGTCTGCTCATGCAGACAGTTCAGCATTCCTACGCCAAAAAGCGCTCTGGTAGGTACAAAATACTTAAAACTCATTTTTGTTTACTCCGTTCTGATAATTTAATTAAAATTTGAGCCATGCGGCAATGTCTTTTCCCGCATTTTTCACGCTGCTGCCGCGGATGGCAAGGCCTCTTTGCACATTGGCGCCGGGGCAGAGCTTTTTGATGTCGCTTTCGCTGTTTCCCATTCCGCTGCCCTCATGCGTACAAAACGGGAGAATCGTCTTTCCGGAAAAATCATATTTTTCAAGGAACGTCCATACCGGCATGGGCATGGTGCCCCACCAGTTCGGATAGCCGAGGACGACCGTTTCGTACCCGGCAATACTTTCGGGATATACGGTCAATGACGGACGGGCGTTGGCGCGGAGTTCCTTCTGTGCCTCTTCGGTGCAGGCGCGGTAATCCGCAGAATATTTTTTCAGCGGGTCTATTTTAAACAAGTCGCCTCCGGCAGCATCCGCGGCCATTTTTGCGGCAAGCTCGGTATTCCCGACCGGCAGATTTACAATGCTTCCGCCAACGTAGTTTCCGCCCTCACGGGAGAAGTATGCAACCAGAACTTTACTGCTCATATAAAAACCTCCTAACGCTTTGTAAAAAATCGATGCCTAACATAGCGTATCACTTTGAGTTAACTCCAAGTCAAGAGGTTTATTAAAACTTTTTTACTTCTTCTCACGCCCCGGCGGTTCTCACCCGTCGGGCTACGAAAAAAGAGGCCGAGCCCGTTGGCTCTGCCTCTTTTTGGAGAAGTTATAAAAAAATGCAATCCCGCAAACTTATATTATGCTCATTATATGAAACCGCAGTTGTGTTATGAATTGAAATTTATTAATATGATGAATATTGATATGCAATTCTGGGGGTTCCATCTTGAACATATATAATGCCACATTTTTCAAAGCCGTTTTTTTCTATCAAATGCTGCATCGTATAGTTATCGCGATGAGTATCTATGCGCAAGTTGGATATTCTTTGTTTACAGAAAGTCAAGCACCGACTGAACACGCCCTTGACCGCTCCATCGCTGGCGATACGGTGTATCGTCCCATAAGGATTTTCGTTTTTCCATGAGCCATTTTCTATATATGAATATGTCGCTTCCGGTTCGACCATAAAGGCAAAAACACCGTGTATTTCATTATTTTCCACAAATACAAATAACTGTTCACTTTGAATATCCTTCTTCAGCATCTCACGATCAGGGTAGGAATTTGACCATTGCGTTGCATTGCCGTTGTCTACCATATACTTTCTGGCAATTACATATATATTCATGATTGTATCTATGTCTTCATATTTTGCAAGCTGTATCATATGCGTCCTCCAATGTTTTAATAAAGCCGGAAAGCGGGCATTCATATAAGGCATACCCTGTTCGCCTCTTCCTACCTGCGCCGGTGGGTTCTCACTCACCGGGCTACGAAAAAAGCGACCGGGCCTGTTGGCTCACCGTCTTTTTTGGCGGAAGCGGTGGGATTCGAAGGTGGTGTACAACTGCCCGCGTTCCGCGAGTCCCTCCATTTTTCTGTTATGGTTAACACCCTATCTGTCTCTCCCCGCTTGCGCCGGTGTGTCCTCACCCACCGAGCTACGAAAAAAGAGGCCGAGCCTGTTGGCTCTGCCTCTTTTTTGGCGGAAGCGGTGGGATTCGAACCCACGAACCATTGCTGGTTACCTGATTTCGAGTCAGGGCCGTTATGACCACTTCGATACGCTTCCATATCGGCTTTACGCGATCGGCAAACGCCGGTCATGCTTATTTATTGTAAATAGAAAGCTGCAAAATGTCAAGTGTTTTTGCCGTATTCCGGATTCGCCGATAAAATATGGCAGGTAGGTTTTTCTGTATTTCCCATAAAAATATGGCGGCTTTTGTGCCATAGAAGCAAAGCGGCACATATTATGCTAACAGACAACTTATAAAAAGGTGATAGATATGCCAATGACCACAAGAGAACTCTTAGCGCGGCTGATCAAATGTGAAGCCGGCGGGGAAGGCGACGACGGGATGCGCGCGGTGTCTTCCATCGTTACGAACCGGGCGAACGTAGACTACGGAGAATTCGCGCGGGTAAGCCAGGGCGGCAATTTCCGCAATATCATTCAGCAGGCCGGTCAGTTTACCTGCATGAAAACATCCGTGGGCGGCCAGTACAATCCTCAGAATGTGTGGAATATGGATCCCGAAGAAATCCACTATGAAATCGCGGACTGGGCAATCGCAAACAATATCCTGAACGCGGTGGGCGAAAGCCTTTTCTATTTCAATCCGTACAATCCGTCGTGTCCGCCGTATTTCCCCGCAAATCAAGCCGGCGTTATTTTTAACCGGATTCACGAGCACTGCTTCTACACCCCAACCTCAAACTACGCAAATACATGATTTCAAGGAGGAACTTTCAATATGGACAGCTTTAACCCCGCAGGCGTTTACAATCTTCCGCCATGCTCCGACGGCTCCTGCTCAGCCGGCTTTACCGGAGGAGCCACGGGAATGATACCCGGCACAACGTCGGAAACTATGGCAGGGACTGCCGGAAGTACCATGATGAAACCAATGACAGGTATGCCCGGCGCTCGGGCTCAGTTTCCCACAATTGAGGATATCGCCAGTTACAATTATTTAAGCCCGCAGCAGCAGCAGCAGCAGAGGCAGCAGCTTGCCCAGGCAGGCAGCACGCAATTTTCCGGCAACCCCAGGACGATGGCGCAGTCTGCGGCCGCAACCAATATTCTGGCCCCCATTTCGCCGAACACACAGCCCATGCCGATGACGGCGGAAAGCCTGCAGTATATGAACGGCTTCCTGCGCACGCAGATCGGCAGGCCGGTTAAGGTGGATTTTCTGATCGGAACCAACACCCTCGTTGACCGCACGGGGATCCTGCTCGGCGTGGGCGTAAACTATATTCTGATCAACGAGATTGAGACCGACGACGTGGTCGCCTGCGACTTCTATAACATTAAATTTATCAAATTCTTTTATTAAACAGGTCAAAGCATCAAAGCCCTCCGGCGTTGAGAAAATAAGGAAATGCGCCTTGAACGGTTCAACGGCCCGATCAAGACGCATTTTTTGTGCGCTGTTTTTTGGAAAGGCTCTTTTGCAGCAGCCTTCTTTTTCTGTCCGGCAAATCATCCTGCCGCGCTGACGTCCTGCGCCGCGTCGGCCTGCGGGGGAAGCGCAACCCTCGCCGCTTTGCCGATATCGGAAATATCACCGGAAATCATGCATTTGGACACGTTCACGGTGACCGCGCTTCCGTCGATGTTCTTGAAAATATCGTTCACCGCCCCGGTTGCATCCAGTTCGATGCGGACAATTTCGCCGCCCGACGCATCGACATAGCAGTAGCCGTAAAGGTCACCCGCGCTGTCCAGCAGCGTCTGCACCACGGTTTTGGAGCCTTCCCCCATGCCGGTCGCGGTAACGACCGTCTCAATCGTGCTGCGGAGCACTTCCTTATCAAAAGCAATCTCCAGCTTCTGCACTTTTTTTGAATGGACCGTGGTCTCGCGCACATATTTCTGGCTCTTCACATATTGGAGCAGGCGCAGGATATCCACCTGCCCGGTCGGGGCCGTATCGATATTTCCCGCGGAAGTCTTCTGCCAGCCGCTGCCCGAATCGGTATAAAACCAGACGCCCTTTGCGTCGGTCACGGTATACGACGTGCTCTTGCCGGATTTTCCGCCCAGAAGCGAGGTCTGCGTGGATTTTAACGCGAAGGGCTTCGCGCAGTACACGATCTCGCTGCCGGTTTCGCAGACATTTTCCTTGCCGTTCGCGGTGAAAACCAGCCGATTGCTGTAGGTTGCCGCGCAGCTTTGAATCGCGCCGGCGTTTGTTTTCGCCTCCCGCATCAGAACATCCGCGTCCGGCTTGCCGGAGCAGCCGTTCAGCGAAAGGAGGAGGGCCGCCGCCGCGGCAAAAAAGCCGATCATTCTATATTTATTCATTCTGATTATTACCTCTATATATGATTATCAACAGTACCTAAGCCATAATAACAAATTTTTCGGCAGGCTGCAACCCAAATTCCCCTCATAACTTGACATAATACCCCCTGCAAGGGTAAAATATCAGTATATAATTTTATGATTATCGCAGGGAGTTTTCAATGAACAAGCTAAAACAGGCGGCCATGGAGATGGCGTCGCTTTCTGTCTATAAAGGAATTTTGAACCGCACGGTACCGCGGGCGTTCTACCGCCTTCTGTGGGCGGCGGACAAGTCCGAAGAGGAATTCCTGAATGCGTGGGGCGGCTTCTTTGCCGTGCTGTGCGAGCGCGGATACAGCGAGAATCTGGCGGAATGTATTACGGGTACGGCACTTTACGATGAAAACGCGTTTTCACTGGAGGCCGCCGCCGGACATGCGGATTTCCCGAAAACGATGATGGACGCCGTGGAGCGCGATCTGAAAATCATACTGGACGTCTCCTCCATTACGCCGCAGGAACTTCTGGAGGGCAGCCGGTTTGCCGATATCCAGTCCCTTCGCCTTCCCATGTGGAAAACCGGCGAGCCGATCCGGGCGCTGCGCGGCGACCTGAAGGACTGTATCCGTAAAATGGCGGAATATTACCGCGAAAACGGCTGCGGCATGTATGCGCGCTACCGCGCGTTTATCTGGCGCGGTCAGAAAATCGAACCGGTCGCCTATCCGGACAAGACCCGGCTGGCAGACCTTAAGGGCTATGAACTCCAGCGCGGGCTGGCAATCGACAATACGCTTGCCTTTCTGAACGATCTGCCCGCAAACAACTGCCTGCTCTACGGCGACCGCGGCACGGGCAAATCCTCCACCGTAAAGGCGCTTCTGAACGAATTCTACCCCAAGGGGCTGCGCGTGATCGAAATGCCGAAGGAATCCCTGATGGACTTCCCCATTCTGGTGGATCAGATTGCCGCGCTTCCCGCGAAATTTATTATATTTATCGACGACCTGTCGTTCTCCAAGCAGAACGATACCTACGCCGCGCTTAAGGCGGTGCTGGAGGGCGGCCTTGCGGCCCGCCCGGAAAACACGCTCATTTACGCGACCTCCAACCGCCGCCATCTGGTACGGGAGACCTTTTCCGACCGTGAGGGTGACGAAGTTCATAAAGGCGACACCATTCAGGAAAGCCTTTCGCTGGCCGACCGTTTCGGCCTTTCCATCAATTTCAGCCTGCCGGATAAGATGCGGTACCTTGAGATTGTCCGTCAGCTTGCCAAGCAGCGCGGGCTGGAGGAGCATATGGCGGAGCTGGAAAAAGGCGCCGAGCGCTGGGCAACCGAGCGCGGCGGGCGTTCTCCGCGCTGTGCAAGGCAGTTTATCTGCGACGCGGAAGCGCGTATCCGGAGCGGACAGAAGCTTTTATAATTAAAAAGGAGATTGTCATGCTGAAAAAATTAACGGCGGTGTTCCTGTGCGTCGGCATTATGCTGTCGGCTTTTGCAGCCTGCGGCCCCAAAAACGATATTTCATCCGGCGCGGGCAATCAGGATTACCCGGTAACCATCGGAGAAGTCACCATAAAAGAAAAGCCCACCGGCGCGGCGGTGCTTTCTGAAAACCTTGCCGACGTGATTCTGGCGGTCGGCTACGAGACCGAGCTGAAAGCAAAAAGCGAGGAATGCGCGCAAAGCGACCTTTCCGTGCTTCCAAACGTTACTGCGGATGACGCGGAGAAGATTAAAAGTCTCGGCGCCAATCTGGTTCTGACCGAAACGGCGCTCACCCAGGCGCAGAACGATGCGATGGGGAAAGCGGGCATTACCGTCTTGACAATTCCCCGGGCAACCGGACGGGAAGATCTGGACCGCCTCTATTCGCAGGTGGGCTCGGCGCTCAAGGGCGCCAAAACCGGCTACGAGCGCGGCAAGAAAATTTCCCAGAGCATTTTCCTCACGATTGACGATATCAGCCGGATCATACCGGAAACCAATACGCCTACCTCCGTGGCCTACCTGTTTGACACGGAAGGCGGCGTGGTCACCGGCGACACGCTGGAAGGAAAGCTGATCGAGTCCGCCGGGCTGATCAACGCCGCTTCCGACGGAACCGGCAACAAAATGCCGGTGGAAGACCTGCTGCGCGTGAATCCGAAATATATTTTCTGCCCCACGGGTTTAAAGTCCCAGCTTACTTCCTCAACGGAGTATCAGAAGCTGACGGCTGTTAAAGAAGGAAAAGTATACGAGATGGACCCCGGCCTCATGCTCCTGCAGGGCAGCGGTATGACGGAAGCGGTGTACTTTATGGCGGGTACGGTTTATCCCGAGCTGCTGAAAAGCTCGTCCTCTCCGTCAACGGCTTCCTCCTCCGCGGCGGCTTCCCCGGCCTCTTCGGGCGCTTCCTCCGCAGCCGGAGCCTACACCGCGCTGAAAAAGGACGCGCAGGGCGATGACGTAATGAAAATGCAGAACCGCCTGCTGCAGCTCGGCTATATGTTCATTAAGCCCACCGGGCTTTACGGCGACGGCACCGTGCAGAGCGTCAAGGATTTCCAGCTGCTCAACGGCCTGACGGTGACCGGTGTGGCTGACCCGGCAACGCTTCAGAAATTGTATTCGTCCGACGCGAAAAAGCGGACAAATTAACTGTGCATATAAAATCAACTCCGTCCATCCGGAAAGGTGGGCGGAGTTTGTTTTTTGTTATCCGAATTTAATCCATCACCGTGATCCTGCCGCAGTTTGAATCCAGCTTTACCTCTTTCCCCAGCGGGAGCGACAGGGTCGGCAGGCTGTGGCCGCAGGCGAAGTTCATCACGGCGGGCTTCTTTTCCGGCGCGATCAGCTCGTCAAAAACCTGCTCCATCGTCAGCGAGTTTTCGGGATGTCTTGCGCCGCAGTCGGTGTAATATCCCAGAATAATCCCCGCGCAGTCCCGGAATTTCCCGGCAGCCTTGAGCTGCACAAGCATCCGGTCTACGCTGTACGGCTCTTCGTCCACGTCCTCAAGAAAGAAAATCTTTCCTTTGGTGTCAATCTCATAGGGCGTGCCAATAGACGAAACCACCAGCGAAAGGTTCCCGCCGGTCAGGATTCCGCGGGCGCAGCCGCCCACAAGGGTTGTCAGCGGCATGCCATCCGGGTTTTTCAGTTCTCCGAATTTTCCCCCGAACAGGGTTTTCTTCACGTATTCCACGGAGAATCCGTCCGCGCCGTTGTACAGCTCGGTCGCGGGCATGGGGGTATGGTAGGTTACAAAACCGCAGGATTGGTTTATCTTGATGTGCAGAGCGGTGATATCGCTGTAGCCGCTGAAATATTTCGGGTTCCTGCGAATCATAGCAAAATCGATCAGGCTCATCAGGCGCTGGGCGCCGTAGCCGCCGCGGATGCAGATCACGCCGTCAATCGATTGATCGGCGAACGCCCGGTTCAGGTCATCGGCACGCAGCCGGTCGCCGCCGGCAAAATAGCCGTGTCTGCTCCGGCAGCTTTCAAAAACGACGGGTTCCAGCCCCAGATTTTCCACCGATTTTACGGCGGGCTCCAGCCGCTCCGGAGGAACGGGGCCGGAGGGTGCGACCAGCGCGACGCGCGCACCGGGAAACAATGGCCTTGGCGTAAGCAACAATATCACTCCAATTATACTTATGTTTTATGCTGATTAACTCTCCCTAAAACAAGGAAAACAAGGAAAGCTTAAAGCTAAATGTCTAACCGTCAATGAAAACCATATGGAAAATTGACCTAGCCAAGATATATGGGGATACCCCGGGGAATGCAAGGGGGATTTTTTGGAACCCTCTCGCCGGGATTGAAAATCCCCCTTGCCGGGCGGCTAACTGATTTATCAATTCCATTTAGGCACAGCACGCCTGAGGTAAAAATTTCTCCACCGCTGCGGCGGTCCCCCTCCCTTTGACAAGGGAGGCTAAGGATAATACAGATAATTTTCACTTCCCCTGTCTCCCTTGCTAAAGGGAGATGTCATCCGCAGATGACAGAGAGATTTCCCTGCCGCAGCGGAAAGAGATTAACATTAAAACCGCAGGGAACGGCCTAATTTTGGATTTACCACAGCAGATTTCTCAATCGCGGTTTCCCCGCCGATAAGCACATAGTCGATGCCCTCCGGCGGGCAGGCCGGATTGTCATAATCGGAACAGTCGGCGATCGTGTCGGGGTCAAAGATCACAAGGTCGGCGTCCGCTCCGGCGGAAAGCCGGCCCTTGTTTTTCAGGCCGAACCGCTGTGCGGGAATGCTGCTCATTTTCGCAATCGCGTCGTCCAGGCTGATTTTCCCGGTGCGCACATAATTCTTCAGAAAGCGCGGGAACGTTCCGGCTGCGCGCGGATGCCCCTGCCCGCTGTGCATATAGCCGTCTGTGGCAAGCACTACGTTTGGGTGCAGCAGGGCCATATCCACTTCCTCCGGCCGCATCACGTGGCAGACCGTAATGGTACCGGGCCTTTCCTTTCTGAGCTCGCGGAAAATCTCCTCCGTGCAGCGCATTCCCCGGTACGGTCCGTCGCAGAGCTCGATGCTGGAATAATCGGTGCCGTAACGCTCCATCCAGCCGTCGTCGTAGGTGGTTTCCCCGATATCCGTGCTGAACGCGTAATAGGGGTAGCAGTCGATGCCGAGTTCTGTTCCGTTCAGGACGTATCCGTCGAGCAGCTTCAGCGTTTCCTCCATTTGGCCGAAGCCCGCCATGCTGCCGATGTGCGAAATTTCCGCCGGGATCCCAAGCTGCCGCGCGGTTTCTGCAATTTCCTTCGCCGCGCTGAGCGCGCCCGCCGCATCCTCCCGGATATGGGCGGCGATGGTCTTGTTTCCCTTTTGGCACAGGGAGCTTACCCAGAGCAGCTCCTCAAAGGTGGTTCCGGGCGTATACTTGATTCCGAAGGAGATCCCCGCACAGCCGGCGTCCAGTTCCTTTTCCAGCGAAGCGAGCATTCGGTTCAGCACATCCCTGCCGATGGGCGCGTATTTGTCCGTACCGCCCGCGCGGAAGCGCGCGTCGGTATGCCCGACAAACAGCCCCAGATTGATCGGCAGTCCCCGCCGGTCGGCCATCTCGAGGTACTCGCCGGGGGAATCAAACGCGTTGTTGCCGCAGTTGCCGCCCAGCGCGGAGGTAACCCCCATGTTCAGGAGCGCCAAAAAAATGCTTTCGTCCAGAGTGCCGTCCGGCTTGCGGATTCCCTCGTGCATATGTACGTCAATAAAACCGGGCGTCACGATTTTACCGGCGGCATCAATAACCCGGTCAGCCGCAGGTTCCTCCGCGGTGCTGTATTCGATTTTATGATCTTTAATGTAAAGGTTCAATTTTGCGTGCACCCTGCCGGCCGGATCAACCAATGTGCCGTTTTTTATAAGCGTTGTCATATTTTCCGCCTTTCCAATCTATATCATAATAGGCTTGTCGAATTTAAATTGTTCTTTTATCACAATACGGGCGGGAGGTCAGTCCTGCCGCTGCATATCGTACAGTTTCCTTGTAACACGCTGAATCACCATTTCAAAACGCGGCACATCGACCTCGTTGGAGCAGAAGCAGACCGCGAACGGCTGCGGCGCGTAAACAATCCCTACGTCGTGGGTAATGCCGTCGTCCTCCCCCGTTTTGTGCGCGATTTTTACGCCGTTTTTGAAGAAAAACGGCATTTTGCCGTTCAGCCGCTGATTTGCCAGAATCTTCAGCATTTTCTCCGAGGCTTCCTTTGAAACGAGCGTGCCGCGGTACATTTTTTCCAGCAGACTTCCGATTTCCCCGGCGCAGATATAGTTTTCTTTTCCCTGCGCCGCGGCCTCGCTGTCAAACAGCAGACGGTTTACGGTCGTCACCTTAAGGCCGAGCCCGCGCATGCAGCCGTTGATCTCCTCAATGCCGAATTTTCGGATCAGAATGTTTGAGGCGGTGTTGTCGCTCAGGATAATCATCAGGGTACAAAGGTCCTCCAGCGTGACTTCAAGGCCGGTGTGCAGGTAGGTAAGCGCGCCGCAGGAGGGAACCTTGTCCTCCGCGCGGACTTTATAGAGCTCATTCCCGTCAGCTTTGCCGGACGCAATCTGTGAAAAAGCTTCCGCCAGAACCGGTATTTTTATGACGCTGGCGGCAAGCAGCGGCAGTTCCGGGTTCAGGCTCCATTCCTCGCCGGTAACCAGGTTTTTATAGTAAAATCCGACTTTTCCGGGAATCTCTTTTAGCTGACGCAGTACTTCCTCTTTCAATGATACGGCCTCTTTTCGTTTAATAAATCGCTGAACAAACCAGAGCCGCGCGGCTTTTCCGGCGGTTCCCTGAATTTAACTTATTATATCTCGTTTTATGGAAGCAGACAAGCCTGCGAAACGCGCATGCCGGTGCATTCCGGCAAAGGACATTTTTTATAGAAAGAAAGGGCTGTTTTAACACAATATGGACAGTATCCATAATAATTTCGCTTTCATTTATTAATATTCACCAATAAAATTACACTTTACCAAAGCGGATTAGCGATATTAGTTAAGAAATTTTATACAAGTGTGAAGAAAATCATATGGATTTCACACAGAAACACGGTTATAATATCCAACAGTGATAGGCAAACAGAATAGAATTTGTGCAAAAGCACAAGGGTTTGCCAACAAAAAAGAAAGTAGGGGATTTTTTCATCATGAAGAAAATTGTTGCATTGATTCTGGCCACATTGATGATGGCCTCCGCAGCAGTCGGCTGCTCCAGTAACACAGCGACCTCCAGCGCAGCTGCTCCGGCCGCAAGCGCAGCTCCGGCTGCATCCGAAGCTGCTCCCGCAAGTTCCGCAGCTGCCGCAGCAGCCGCTTCCGACGTAAGCGTTGGCGTATGTATCTACAAATTCGATGATACATTCATGACAGGCGTCCGCAACAACATGACCGCACAGGCCAAGACGCTGGGCGTAACGCTCGACATCGTGGACTCCCAGAACAAGCAGCCTACACAGAACGAGCAGGTCGATACATTCATTACAAAGGGCGTTTCCGCTCTGGCAATCAACGCGGTTGACCGTACCGCTGCTGCTCCGCTGGTAGAAAAAGCAAAGGCAAAGAGCCTCCCGATCGTGTTCTTAAACCGTGAGCCGGAAGAAACCGTTATGAAGAGCTACGACAAGACCTGGTATGTCGGTGCAAAGGCTGAGCAGTCCGGTACACTTTCCGGCGAACTCATTGCCGACTACTTCAAGGCCAACAAGGGCGCCGATAAGAACGGCGACGGCACAATCCAGTATGTAATGCTGCAGGGCGAGCCTGGCCATCAGGATGCTACCCTCCGCACAAAGTATTCCATCGAAGCAATTGAAAAAGCAGGCTTTAAGACCGAGAAACTGGCTGCCGATACCGCAATGTGGGATAAAGTTAAGGCTACCGACCTGATGAAGACCTTCATCGCTTCCAAGGGCATTGATAAGATCGAAGCAGTTCTTGCGAACAACGACGATATGGCGCTCGGCGCAATCGAAGCTCTGAAAGCTGCCGGCTACAACAAGGGCGACAAGACCAAGTACATCCCGGTTGTCGGCGTTGACGCTACCGCTCCTGCACTGGCTGCTATGGCTGACGGTTCCCTGCTCGGCACAGTTCTGAACGACGGCGAGAACCAGGGCAAGGCCACTGTAAACATCGCAGTTGCCGCTGCACAGGGTAAAGAAATCAACAAGGCAAACGTAGGTTATGACATTACAGACGGTAAATATGTTTGGATTCCTTATGTAAAGGTTACAGCGGAAAACTATAAGCAGTTCCAGAAGTAATTTACCGTTCTCGTTTGGATTAAGCTTTTGATACTTTGAAGTATGGTTTCAACGGGGAACGTGAAGCAATCGCTTTCGTTCCCCGTTCATCTTAGCAAAAAGGAGGAATAACTGTATGGGCGAATATGTTTTGGAAATGAACAACATCACAAAAGTCTTCCCTGGCGTTAAGGCACTGGATAACGTCAGCTTAAAAGTCAGGCCGGGCAGTGTTCATGCGCTTATGGGCGAAAACGGCGCCGGCAAGTCCACACTGATGAAATGCCTTTTCGGTATTTACCAGGAAGACGGCGGAGAAATAATACTGGATGGGAAAAAGGAAAACATTACATCCTCGAAACAGGCGCTTGATCTTGGCGTTTCCATGATTCACCAGGAGCTGCACCCGATCCGGTTCAGACCGGTTATGGAAAACATCTGGCTCGGGCGGTTCCCCATGAGAGGAATTGCGGTGGACAAGAAAACGATGATCCGCAAGACCAAGGAGCTGTTCAAGGAAATCGACCTGAATATCAACCCGGAGGTAATGGCCGGGACACTCTCGCCTTCCAATCTCCAGCTGGTTGAGATTGCAAAGGCGGTCAGCTATAACTCGAAAATTATTATAATGGATGAACCGACCTCATCATTGACCGATGTTGAAACGGAGCATCTGTTTAAGATTATACGCCAGCTCCAGGCAAAGGGATGTGCCATCATCTACATATCCCATAAAATGGAGGAAATTTTACAGATAGCGGATGAGGTAACCATCATGCGCGACGGCCAGTACGTAGGCACATGGCCTTCCAGCGAACTGACAACGGATCTCATCATCAACCGAATGGTCGGCCGCGACCTTACAAACCGTTTCCCGCCCAAGGATTACACACCCGGCACGGAAGTGGTTCTCAAGGTCTCGGACGTATGCTCGCCGCTTCCCAAATCGTTCCAGCATGTCAGCTTTGAGCTTCACCGCGGAGAAATCCTCGGGATCGGCGGACTGGTGGGCGCGCAGCGCACCGAGCTGGTGGAGGCGCTTTTCGGGCTCCGCGCCATCGCTTCCGGTGTAGTGGAAAAGGACGGAGAACATTTTAAGGTGAAATCCGTAAACGACGCAAAAGCGCACGGCCTTGCACTTCTCACGGAAGAGCGCAGACAGACCGGTGTTTTCGGAATTCTTTCCGTACTGGACAACACCGTTATTGCAAGCCAGAAAAAATTTGCAAAGAACGGCGTGCTTCAGGATACCAAGCGGCTGAAAGCGGCAAAAGAATCCAACAAACAGCTGAACGTAAAAACGCCGTCGATGGAAACCCTAATGCAGAACCTTTCCGGCGGAAATCAGCAGAAGGTGCTGATTGCGCGCTGGCTGCTGACAAATCCGGATATTCTGATTCTGGATGAACCGACCCGCGGCATCGACGTCGGCGCCAAATATGAAATCTATACCATTATGCTGGATCTGATCAAACAGGGCAAATCCATTATTATGATCTCTTCCGAAATGCCGGAACTGCTCGGCATGTCCGACCGGATCATGGTTATGTGCGAAGGCCGGGTTTCCGGTTTCCTTGACTCCGGGGAAGCCGATCAGATAAGCATTATGCGCTTGGCTGCAAAATTCATAAAGTAGGAATTAAAATGAGAAAGTGAGGTATGGGTATCATGCAAGGAGAAAAATTAATACCCCGCAAAAAGGTTGCAACCGTCTATATGATTGCCGGCTTCGTTTTTGCAGCGCTGGGTCTTCTCTTAAAATTCGCCCTGTATACCAAAAAGATGCACGATCTGCCGTGGTTCCTTGTCGGTATCGGTGTGATCGTGGTCGGCTACGGTATCTATCAGTTTACAAATGAGGAACGGCTGGGGGCCGATGTAATCTTTTCAGGAAAAACCGCAAAGAGGTTTTTAACAAACTATGCGATTATTATCGCCTTGCTGGCACTGGTCGTTGTAATCTGCTTTATCGAGCCCCGTTTTATGCAGGGCCAGGTTCTGCTCGATATTATGACGCAGTCCTCTACAAAGCTGATTATCGCTCTGGGTATCTGCTTCACCCTTTTGATTGCAGGTACCGACCTGTCCGCCGGACGTATGGTTGGCCTGGCGGCGGTTATCTCTACATCTATGATGCAGACCGCAACATATGCGAACCGGTTCTACCCGAACCTGCCGCAGATTTCGGTTATAATCCCGATTGTAATTTCCGTCTTTGTCTGCCTCCTGTTCGGCGTTTTAAACGGCTTTTTGGTTGCACAGTTTGACATGCACCCGTTCATCGCGACCCTGGCTGTTCAGGTTATCGTTTACGGCGCATGTTCCCTGTACTTCGATACGCCGCCGAACAATTCACAGCCGATCGGCGGTATCCGCCCGGATTTCTCCGCGCTCGGCCAGACCTTGCTCTTTGGCAAGCTCTCCGTACTGATTCCGATCGCCCTGGTCTTCACCATCGTGATCTGGTTTGTACTGAATAAGACCGTATTCGGCAAGAACGTTTATGCCATCGGCGGCAACCGTGAAGCGGCAGTCGTTTCCGGCGTGAATGTTTACGCTACGATCATGGGAATCTTCATTCTGGCGGCAGGCCTCTACGGCGTAGGCGGCGTTCTTGAAGCTGCCAGAACCGCCGGTGCAACGAACAACTACGGCAATGGCTATGAGCTCGATGCCATCGCGGCCTGCGTGGTCGGCGGCGTTTCCTTAAACGGCGGCGTCGGCAAAATCGGCGGTATTGTAAGCGGCGTTCTGATCTTCACCGTTATCCAGTACGGCCTGCAGTTCATCAACGTAAGCCCGATGTGGCAGCAGATTATCAAAGGTATCATCATTGCAGTTGCTGTTGCAATCGATCTTTCCAAGTATAAGAGAAAATAATGTTTTGTGTCCGTTAGAAATGTGGTGAATGTATGCGCAGAAATCGAATTTCCGGCAAAAAGCGCACCCCCGGCCACATAGATGAAAAATTTCTGACATGGATTATTTTCGTAATACTGTTTTTGATTTTAGTCGTGCTTACAATTCTTATGTTTACACATGATTAGCTTGCCCAATCAGTTTTTATTCCTTCCCCAAAGCCCGCGCAGCCATAACTGCGCGGGCTTTACCTATGTGTACGACTCTTTTCAAAACCGGAGACCGGCTGTATAATAAAAGCTAGGAATTAAAATTAAAATAACGGGAGTAAAAATGAACGCCGAATCTGCAATTCAATATCTTTTAAAAGATCCTCTTTTACATATGAATATGCTGGAAAGTATCCAAAGCGGCAGCGGAAAACTGCTGGCTGCCGGTGAAGACGGTGTGCTGCTGATCAACACCGCCGCCGAAGCTGCCATGATGAGCACGGAAAGCGCCGAAACTGCCGCGGGGATGCTGGCCTGCATCCCCGCGGTTCCGTTGTTTGTGGCGCACCAGAGCTTTTACGAGGAGGCCGCCGCACAAAAATTCGGATACACCCACAAAATGGTGTGCCGCCAGGCGGTCTATTTAAAAAAGCAGCCGCTTCCCATACCATGCGGCGCTCCGGCTATCCGCCCTCTGGACGGGCGGCATCTCTCCTTTATTATAGAACACTACACCCACGCGGACGACGAAGCATACCTCATAGAACGTCTGGAGTCCGGCGCAATGTTCGGCGCGTTTACCGAAGACAGCCTTGCCGGATTTATCGGTACGCACGCGGAAGGCTCCATGGGCATGCTGGAGGTTCTTCCCCGTTACCGCCGCCGAGGCGTCGCGCTCGCGCTGGAAACCTTTCTAATCAACCGCCTGCTGGACTGCGGAAGGGTACCCTTTGCGCAGATCGTCACCGATAACACCGCTTCTCTGGAGCTGCAGCGGAAGCTGGGGTTTGCGATATCGGACAAAACGTTGAGCTGGTTGATGATGTAACAGGAGGATATCTATGAAAATAGAATTTGCTCAAGATAAGGATATCGACAGCTGGATGGAACTGGTGAATTGGGTAAAAGACAGTTTTCCCGGCCTTGATGTGGAAGAATACCGGAAGGGGCTTTCCCTGCGAATCAGCGGCAAAGGCGCGCTGGCCGCAGTGGAAAGCGGACATGTGGTCGGCGCGCTGCTCTTTTGCGAGAAAACCAAAGAGCTGGAATTTCTTGCGGTTCACCCGGATTTTCGGCAAAAAGGCATTGCCGCCGCTTTAATCCGGCATCTGTTTTCCCTGTTTCCAAAGGGCAGCCGATTCTCCGTGATTACATACCGAGAAAACGACCCGCAGGGAAAAGCAGCGCGGGAGCTCTATAGAAGTATCGGATTTATTCCCGGCAGGCTTCTAACGGTTTTTGACTACCCCTGTCAGGAACTGACCTGCACAACGGAATAAAGTAGTATCCTTATTTTGATACTACGAGAGTTTAACAGCTTGCAGACGAGAAATCGCGCAGCCGCAGGATTTTTGCGGCTACGCGATTTTATACTGTTATGCCATGAAAAGGGGACAAGATTTGCGATAGCAGTATTTATCATTCCCACCGAAAGAAGCGGATGGAAACGCCGGTGCATACCGCCGCGAGTACCGCCATCACAATGACCGGCACAGTCGCGTTTTCCGCGGGCAGGCCAAGCGAGGCGGCTTTGAGGAGCTTGATTCCCTGCGTCAGGGGCATGACATCCGCTGCCCTGCGCAGCGCCTGAGGCATTACCTCGTAGGGCAGAGTCGCGCCGGAAAAAATCAGCATCGGGAAATACAGGATACTTGCCAGAATCCCGGCTGTTTGGGAATCACGCGCAACCCCTCCCACCATTATGCCGATACTGAACATCGACAGCATCACCAGCAGCCAGGCTCCCAAAAAGACCAGCCACGAACCGGCCAGCCGATATCCGTAGAATACGGCAGCCGCCGCATAAACAAGGATGAGCGACACAGCGGAATAGAACGCGTAGACAACGACCTGCACCAGCAAAATTTTTACCGGGCTTACCGGCGTTACCCAAAAGCGCTTGAGGATTTTCCTGTGGCGGTACTCGGAAACCACCAGCGGCAGCCCCATGACTCCGCCGGCACAGATTGCGATGGTGGACACCGCTCCGAAGGACTGCGCCACAAAGGTGTAAGCCGCGCCATCGTACGCCGGCTTGCTTCCGTAAATAATACCCAGCAGGACCGTTACCACCAAGGGCATGCAAATCGCAAAAATAACCATGTCCATCCCGCGCAGGGAAAGCTTCAGTTCCGTACGGAACATTGTGCTAAATGCTTTCATTTTCGTTTTCCTCCTCACCGGTGTACCATAAATAGGCGTCCTCCAGATTTTCATGCGGGCTGGACGCCACAGCCTCCTGCACGGTGCCCTCAAAAATGCACTGCCCCTTTTTCAGGATATAGATTCGGTCGCAGAGAGCTTCTACCTCGCCCATAAAGTGAGAGGTCAAAAGGATGGTGAGCCCCTTTTCCTTTAATCCGGCAAGACATTTCCGCACGTCCCGCCGGGCTTTCGTGTCCAACCCGGTTGTCAGTTCGTCCAGAAATACCGCTTCGGGGTCCGGGATCAGTGCAAGGACGATAAACAGGCGCTGCTTCTGCCCGCCGGAAAGCTCGCTCACCGCGCTTTTGTGTTTGTCCGCAAGCCCGAACAGTTTCAGCAAGTCCCTGTAATCCAAAGCATTCCGGTAAAAAGACTGCGTTTCTTCGCACAGCTCCGCTACCGTGATCCGGTCCGGATAGCTGCCCTCCTGAAACTGCACCCCCACCCGCTCAAATAACTTTTTGCGGTCTTTCCGTGGGTCCATCCCCAGAATGGCCGCGGTGCCGCCGTCCGGATTTTTTGTGCCCAGAATACACTCTACGGCAGTACTTTTTCCCGCTCCGTTCGCCCCGAGCAGGCCGACCACTTCGCCGCGGCCTACCGAAAGGTTCAAACCGTCCAGCACCTTGCTTCCGCCATAGGATTTGCTCAGGTTTTCCGCTCTGATTGCTGTTTGCATAAAAATCCCCTCCTGTTTCGGTTTCGCTCCCTCTTCCGGGGGCGTTTGCCGATAAAAGAATAACACCGGAACAAAGTCCGGTGTTAAAGTGGAGGGTTTATTTGAAACTGTTTTTTCATTCTTTTCAGATGCGCCAGCATATTCCGCGCATTTTCCCCGGCGTTGTTCAGAGAGGTAAGCAGCCTGTCGCAGACGGATACAATGTCCTCGGACTCTTTCGGCGTTTCAAGGGTCTCCCGGATATCCGCCTCCGGGTTGTACGAGAGGGAATTCAGCATCCTTAAAATCGCAGAGAGAGAGTAATTTGCGCAGCGGAGGGAGCGGATGATCTTCAGGCGGCTGATATCCTCCTGCGTATAGACCCGGTAGCCGTTCTTTTTCCGTTTTACCGTGAGCAGGCCGTTCATCTCCCAGTTGCGCAGAGTGTCGATGGTAACCTGCAGATATTCTGCCGCTTCTTTTCTGCCGAGATACGTTCCATCCTCCTGCCGTCCGCCGTTCAGCAGAAGCTGATTTGTAATCGATATGGCTTCTTCGGCGTTTTGTTTCTCTTTTTCGATCTGCTTCAAATACTCCTGAGCAAGGATTAGCGCCCAGCCAAAATCGCATTTTGCGGAGGTCTTGATGATTTCAATCGCTTTTTTTCGCAGCCCGTTCTGCAGGACTTCCACCTTTAGGGCAATCCTCGCAAGGCGGAACTGCTCCAGATGCAAATCCGTATAGACCCGGTAGCCGTTCGGCCTGCGCTCCGGCTTCGGGATAAGCTCTAACTCTTCATAAAGCCTTACCGTATTGGGGTGAATCCCGATGATATGCGCGATCTCCGAAGTTCTGTAGGTTTTCATTCGCCGCACCTCCGCCTCTTTTTCCATTATATCATAAAGCGTAAGTCTGGTGTTATAGTGGAGGGTTGTAAAAAGCCCGGCTTTCTTTTCTGAAAACCGGGCTTGCCTTTTGTCTATTTGGAATAACTTCCCCCGCAGTTATCATTATTCAGCGCGCCGGATAAATCGATCAATAGCATTTTTACCAATTCCTCGCAAACGGGGCGATGTTTTGTGCCTTTCGGGACAATCACGAGGTCGCCCGGGGTCATTTTTACCTTGCCGTCCTCCAGCTCCAGAAAAAAGCTGCCTTCCATCACATAGAACAGCTCATCCGATGCCTCGTGAACATGAAAATCGAGCGTGCGGTGCGCCACCTGCACCACGTTGAGCATCTGACCGTTGATTCGCCCGATTTCAAGGTACTCATACAGTTTTCCCTGGTTCACCGTGTCCAGTAAATTCGTTTTTGTAAGCATTCCGTTTCCTCCTTGTGTATTTGTTAACTGTATGATATCATATTTATATTAATTAACAAAACGGATTATTTTGATATATTCAATCGAAAATATTAATGATAAAGGAGATGACGCGGGTGGATTTCCGGCAGCTCAAGGCTTTTTTAACGGTTGGCAGCCTACTGAATTTTACAAGGGCCGCCGAGCAGCTGGGGTATGCGCAGTCGAGCATTACCGCCCAGATTCAGCAGCTGGAAAACGAGCTTGGCGTGAAGCTGTTCGAGCGCATCGGAAAAACGGTGAAGCTTACGTACGTGGGAATCGCGATGATTCCTTACGCGACGCAGATTCTGCAGCTGGAAAGAAACCTGAAAGCCGATTTGACGGATTCCGGCGTTCCGGCCGGAACCCTTACCATCGGTGCGGCGGAATCTCTGAGCATTTACCGGCTTCCCGCACTTCTGAAAGAATACCGCGGGCTTTATCCGCAGGTCGCTCTGCGTCTGAAGCTGCTGGGCTGTACGGAATTCCTGCCGGAGCTGGCCGCCGGAACGATTGACGCCGCGTTCACGATCGGCAATAAAACAGAGTCCGATTCCATCGTTGAGGAAATCAGCCTGCCGGAGCCGATCGATGTACTGGCCGGCCCGGGGCATCCCCTGGCACGGAAAGAAGCTGTGGCGCCGGAGGATTTTCAAAACGTCCCCCTGCTCCTGACCGGAAAGGGCTGCTGCTACCGGGGCGCGTTTCTGAACCGCCTTTCCGAAAAGGGGATCACTCCCGCCGTTACACTGGAGACGGACAGTATCCAGGCGATCAAGCAGGCCGCGTTAAGCGGACTGGGGATTTGCGTGCTGCCCCGCGTTTCGGTTGCGGAGGAGATTTCGCAGAGTAAATTAATCCCGCTGTCCTTTGATACCCAAGATTTCGGCATTGTATCCCGGTTGATTTATCACAAGGACAAATGGCTTTCTCCGGCGCTCCGGGCGTTCCTGCGGCTCTCGCACCGAATTTTACCCGAACTCCCCGCATAACCGGACGAAAAAAGGACTGTACCTCATTTCCGAGTACAGTCCTTTTCCTTTTGCTCGCAGATTTAGAAGAAGGAACCCACCATCAATCCCATAACCGCGCCGTACAGGACGGAACCGTACGGGCTGGAGGTAATGGGGCACGTTCCTGAAGGGCAGCCGACCTTCTTATAATAAAGGAATCCAAGCAGCGCGCCTGCGGCGGCTCCGGCAATTTTCCATACCATCGCTTTGCCTCCTTACTGAACCGAACGAATTCCCGCGGCCAGCGTTTCCTCATCGATTGCGCCCTGATAGGCTTTTACGACGTTGCCGCTCTTATCAATGAAAAACGTATCCGGAATGGCGGTTATTCCGTAAGCGGCGGCGGCCTGCTGTTCCTTATCAAAGTAAACCGGGAAACGGAAGCCCTGATCCTTCACGTATTTTTGTCCGATCTCCTGTGTCTCCCTTTCCCCGTCGGTCAGGTCGACCATCAGAAAGACGACATCGCTTTTCGCGCCTGCATACGCTTTGTCAAAGTGTGGCATTTCCCCTTTGCACGGCGGGCACCAGGAAGCCCAGAAGTTCAGCACGACCGGCTTGCCCTTGAAGTCGGACAGCTTTACCTTGTTCCCCTTCTCGTCAAAAACCGTGAAATCGGGAGCCGCCGCTTTCTGCTCCTGCAGTGAAGAGCTACTTGGCAAACTCTGCGCCTGCTGCGGTTTATAGGATCTCGAAAGCGCGGTATAGCCGTAATAAGCAACGCCAAGAAAAATCAGGAAGGCTGCCAAACCGAGCAGCGTCTTTGTTTTTGTATTCATCATATTCTCCTTATAAGGTAAGCAGTGAAAGAAGTTTTCCCATCAGCCCGGCCGCCATCAGTATGCCCACCAGAATCAACAGGGCGCCGCAGACCAGATTGATCACGCGGTAATGGCGCTTGATAAAATCGAACGCGGTTTTCAGGCGGCCGATCAGGACGGCGCTGATCAGGAACGGGATACCGAGCCCGAGCGAAAAGCTGAGAAGCATCAGAATTCCTTTTGTGCTTTCCCCGCCCGAAGCGGCCAGCATCAGCGCCGAGCCGAGGAAGGCGCCAACGCAGGGTGTCCATCCGACGGAAAACACCACGCCGAAAAGAACCGCGGAGAAAAAGCCCGTGTGCGCCGTCCGAAATTGAATCTGTCTGCTGGCGTTCAGCAGGGGGATACGAATAAGCCCCATAAAATTCAACCCGAACAGAATCACGATGATGCCGGAAATAAGATTAACGGTATTCTGATATTCCTTCAGCAGGCCGCCGAGCGTACCCGCAAAGGCGCCCATCGCCGTAAACACAAGGGTGAATCCCAGAACGAAACCGGCCGCGTTTCTTACCGTGCGGTCTTTTTTGCCCGTGCTGTCCTGCCCGGCGAAATAGGTAAGATAAACCGGAAGCATCGGCAGCAGGCAGGGGGAAATGAACGTGACGATCCCTTCCAAAAATGAAATTACATAATCCATGCCGTCTCCCCCATCTGTTTTTCCGGCTGAATTCAGACCGGCTGTTTTTATCATATTTATTATACTCCGCTTTGATATTATTTCCGTGATTTCATCACAAAACCGAATATTTCAATATCCAATTATAATGATAGCCGGCAGAGGATGCACCCCGCCGGCCAGAAATTGCCTGTTGTCACAAAACAGCGTATTAAATTTTCTCCTCATACCAGCCGAAGGCGATTCTGCCGGAAGCGGAAAGCTCCGGGTTTTCCGCCAGAGAGAGGAACACCAGAAAGTTGCCGCCGGGCGGAAAAATCAGCTTGCCGTTTTCCGTTTCCACCAGCGTGCTTTCCGGCTGTCCTCTGCGCACAAAAGCCTTTACCCCGCCGGTCGGCTCGCCGGATACGTCGGAGGCCTCCTGCAGCTTGATCCGCGGCTCCGGGAGCGGGCGAATCGCCGTATTGGAGGGCGTTACAAGCTCGGATTCGGTATACCTTCCCGGCGCTTCCGCATTAAACCAGAACTGGGCGCGGAAGGGCGCGACGGAAATATCGGTTACCGTCCATACGTTTACGTGCAGGAGCCTGCCGGAATTGCGCGGGTTATACAGCCTTGCCCACGCGCTTTTCCCTTTTCCGAAGGTCAGGTTATCCGCATAGCCGATAAAATACTCCCCCTTCATGGATTCGTAAAGCTCAAGCGGAATATTCACCGTTTTGCTGTAATCCGGCCTGCGGTCATAGCCGTAATTATCATTTCTCGATTCGTACATACACTCACCTTTTTCGTACTTAGTCGGTTTTTGTACGGGAACCGCCGATTCATCTGAAAACCCGGTTGTTCAGCGGTTCATACGGTATATAGTATGTAATCGAAAAACTGACTGTGAGCGGGAAAAGCTGCCGCGTCTTTGCGCATATTCTTTTCCGGCGTGTTAAAAATAAAGGCAGGAAAGGAGCATGAATATGGATTTTGTACACGAGGAAAACAAGTTTCCCCCTCCCACGATCAACGAAGTGACCCCCAACCCGGACGGGGATTCCGTTTCCATTGTCGGGCTGATCAAAACGAGCGGAAAAATTTCCGGCTACCGTCTTTCCGACGGCGAGGAGGTCTCAAAAGAGCAGGGCGTGCAAATGGCGAAGGACAATAAAATCCGGGGCGTGGCGGTGGCCGTGAAAAAGGGTACGGAGTACCTGCGTTCTCTCCCGGACGGCAACGAAAACAACAACCTTGGCAATCTGCCCGCCGTATCTAAGGAATAACCCAAAGTCAGCGCGGTTTAAAGCCGTTCTGACTTTTTTATTTTCTCTCATCTCCCCTCTTTACACGAACATACGTTTTGTGATATACTGTGTAGAACAAACGTATGGTCGGTTATAATGTTGCTGTTCCAACTTTTCTTTCTGTTTTTCGGCGGTTCGCCCGCCGGCCGTAAGCAATCAATTTTTTTGGGGGCGTTCTCCTTGGATGTATTTGATAAACTGAAAATTCTGACGGACGCGGCAAAGTACGACGTTGCCTGCACCTCCAGCGGCGTGGACAGGAAGGCTTCCCCCGGCGGCATCGGCAACGCGGCATCCTGCGGCATCTGCCACAGCTTTGCGGGGGACGGGCGGTGCATTTCGCTTTTGAAGGTGCTGTATTCCAACGCGTGCGTTTACGACTGCCAGTACTGCGTGAACCGCCGTTCCAACGACACACCCCGCGCCTCGTTCACTCCGCGCGAGCTGGCAGATTTGACCATCCGGTTTTACCGCCGCAACTACATTGAAGGTCTCTTCATCAGCTCCGGCGTGCTGAAAAATCCCGACTACACCTGCGAGCAGATGATTGAAACCCTGCGGCTCCTGCGGGAAGAGTACCGGTTCTGCGGCTATATCCACGCAAAGGCTATCCCCGGGGCGGACAGCGCGCTGATCTCCCGGCTGGGCATGCTGGCCGACCGCATGAGCGTAAACATTGAGCTGCCCTCGCAGGACGGCCTGAAGCTGCTTGCCCCGGATAAATCCAAGCACTCGATTCTGGCGCCCATGGGCTACATCCACAGCCGGATCCAGGAAAATTCCACGGAGCTTGTCAAATACCGGCACGCGCCCAAATTTGTTCCCGCCGGCCAGAGCACGCAGATGATCGTGGGCGCAACACCCGACACCGATTATCAGATTCTGAACCTTACAGAAGGACTTTATAAAAAATATCAGCTCAAACGCGTCTTTTTCTCCGCCTATCTGCCGGTGACCAAAAATGCGCTGCTGCCCGCCCCGGGCACCAAGCCGCCGCTTCTGCGGGAACACCGGCTCTATCAGGCGGACTGGCTGCTCCGGTTCTACGGATTCAACGCAAACGAAATTCTCGACCCACAGCATCAGAGCTTCAACCCGTATATCGACCCCAAATGCAACTGGGCACTCAACCATATGGAATACTTCCCCATGGACGTAAACCGCGCGCCCTATGACGACCTGCTGCGCGTTCCCGGCGTGGGCGTTACCAGCGCAAAACGTATCGTGACCGCGCGCAGAAGCGGCTCGCTGGATTTCGGCGGGCTGAAGAAGCTCGGCGTCGTTCTGAAAAGGGCACAGTATTTTATCACCTGCGGCGGAAAAATCGCTGACGGACTGAAAATTACGCAGGACGCGGTGCTGCGGTCGCTGATGTCCGACAAGGCGATGGAAATGTACCGCCTGAACCTGCCGCCCGACCCGCAGCCGGAGCAGCTTTCGCTCTTTGGGGCGGATGCGCAGCCGCGGCTCACACAGGAGGATATGCGGAAATGCCTGACGGGTCAACTGTAATCTACCGCTACGACGGCAGCTTTGACGGTCTGCTGTGCTGCGTGTTTGAAAGCTACGAAAAGAAGGAAATCCCTTCGGAAATTCTTTCTCCCGACGCGATGCAGACCTCGCTTTTCCCCGAAAAGGAGATTTTAACCGACCTGCAAAAATCCGGACGGGTGCTGGTATCCATTCCGAAAACAATGGGGGACGCGGCACTGGACTTCGTGCGCAAGGCATTCCTTACCTGCCTGCCGGAAAAGGAGCGGTACATCCTGCTTTTTCTGCGCCTCGGCTACCGGCACGGGCCGTCCGTGATGAATATGCTGGCGGACGATACGGTGAACACCCTTTTCAAGGCCGTGAAATATCTGAACAACGAAGCCCACCTGCACCGGGAATTTTTGCGCTTTTCCGATTTTAACGGCGCGCTTGTGGCGGAAATTGAGCCGAACAATTATGTGCTTCCCTTCCTTACGCGCCATTTCTGCGAGCGCTTCCCGGAGGAACGCTTTTTTATCCACGACCGCACGCACGGTATGGCTTTGGTCTACCAGCCCCACCACTGCGCGATCATTCCCGTGGACGCGCTGGAAATGCCCGAGCCGGATGAGGAGGAGGAACACTACCGCGAGCTGTGGCGGCTTTTCTACAAAACCATCGAGATCCAGCAGCGGCATAACCCGAAATGCCGCATGGGCCATATGCCGAAGCGTTACTGGAAATATATGACCGAATTTCAAAAGCCGCAGGAGCGCTCCGGCCCGCGGTCTCCATCGGAAGATACCGAAAAGCCGAAACTCCTGCCGCCCCCACAGGAAAATTTGGGGCAGCCATTGATGAAATAACCGGCGGATTGTGCGCCGCCGCAGACGAATCACATATACTGTAGAAAAAGCTTTTTTATCCCGTATTCCCGTGCGGAAAGAGCCGGAGACCGGTTCTCTCCGCGGGATACGGTGTAAATTCCGCCCGTTTTTCAGAAAGGTGTGATTCGTTTGTTATTATATACCGTGCAGCAGGGGGATAATATTTATTCCATTGCCAAACGTTTTAACGTACCCGCGCAGAAGGTTCTGAGCGACAACCGGATTGAAAATCCACTGCAGCTTGTGGTGGGGCAGTCGCTCGTCATCAATACCGATAATTTAAAGCATACCGTCAGCCCCGGAGAATCGCTCTACACCATCGCGTTCCGCTACGGCACCACCATCCCCGCGATTCTGGCCGTCAACCCCGGCCTTACCACTTCCTCCGTGCTCCAGCCCGGCCAGATTATCAACATCCCTGTCTCCGGCGCCAAGCTGGGAACCATCGATGTGAACGGCTACGCGCTCATGCCCGATATCAGCAGCAATGTCTATGCGGCTACCCTTCCCCATCTTACCTATGCCAGCCTTTTCAGCTATCAGGTGAAACCGGACGGCAGCCTTACCCCGATCGAGGACACTCCGCTGATTCAGACCGCCCGGCAGAGCGGCGTCGCGCCCATGATGGTGATTACGAACATCAAGCCCGGCGGCGGCTTTGACAGCGACCTTGCACACACGATCCTTACCGATGAGGGAGTGCAGGAAACTCTCCTTCAGAACGTGATAAAAACGCTCCAGAGCAAGAATTATTTCGGTCTGGATATCGACTTCGAATATATTTTCCCGGACGACCGCGAGGCCTACAACAGCTTTTTAAGAAAGGTAACGGAAACGCTCCACCCGCTGGGCTACACCGTTTCCACCGCGCTCGCGCCCAAAACCAGCGCGGATCAAAAAGGGCTGCTTTACGAGGCGCACGATTACCCGGTTCACGGGGAGCTTGCCGACCACGTCATCCTGATGACCTACGAATGGGGTTATCTCCGCGGCCCGGCACAGGCCGTCGCGCCCGCAGACAAGGTAGAGCAGGTGCTGCAGTATGCCGTTTCGGTCATCCCGAGCAAAAAAATCCTGATGGGCATGCCCAACTACGGGTATGACTGGACCCTGCCGTTCGTCAAAGGCTCCACCGCACGCCCGGTCACCAATCAGGAAGCGGTAAACCTTGCGGCAAAGGTGGGGGCAAGAATCTGGTACGATATGAAGGCGCAGGCGCCGTACTTCCACTATTACGACGACCAGGGCCGCGAGCATGTGGTCTGGTTCGACGATGCCAGAAGCATTCAGGCAAGGCTCAAGCTGGTAAACAAATATAAGCTCGGCGGCGTAAGCTACTGGACAATCAACAGCTTCTTCCCGCAGAACTGGATGGTACTTGAATCGATGTACAATGTGAGAAAGGTGTTATAACCGCACACTACTGCGGCGGTGCAAAATCTCTCCACCGCCGCGGCGGTCCCCCTCTCCTTAACAGGAGAGGCTAAGGGGTAATGCAGCTAATTTCTGCTTCCCCTGTCTCCCTTGCTAAAGGGAGATGTCATCCGCAGATGACAGAGAGATTAAATTTTAAACAGCCGGAGCGGTCTGTCCGCCCCGGCTGTTTGTATGTACTTCAGGAAGTATTTTTCAGAGATTCGTCCGAGTAAAGGGTGAATCGGTTTTTCCCCTCTCGTTTGGAACGGTAAAGCGCGATATCCGCGTTGCGGTAAAGCGCGGTAAACGAGGTGCCGTCTTCCGGGTAAAACGCGGCGCCGATGCTGGCGGAAATTGCGTACTCATTGTTCTTCCCGGCATAGGTGCTGCGGAACACCTCGCAGATATCCTGCAGTTTCAGCTTGAGGTGCTCGTCGCGCGGCAGGTCCTTCACCAATATGATAAATTCATCCCCGCCGGCCCTGCCCACAATGTCGGACAGACGGAAAAGGTTCTTGATGCCCTGCGAAACCTTTTTCAGAACCGCGTCGCCGTAATAGTGGCCAAGCGTATCGTTGATTGCCTTGAAGTTGTCAATATCCACGATTACAAAGCCGTGGTGCTGGTTCTGCGGGGAATTTCTGAGGAATTCGTCAATCAGGACTTCCGTGGTCACCTTGTTGTAAAGCTGCGTGAGCAGATCCGTTCTGGATTTATTTTCAAGATTCTGGATGATCCTCTTCTGGTGGTCGGTATCGCTGATAAGACCGATTGCGCGGTACGGCTTCCGGTTTTCGTCAAAAATAACCTTGATGCGCACCGTACACCAGATATACCGGCTGTCTATGGTCTTCATGCGGACGTCCACCGGTTCCGGCTGGCATCCTTCCAGCGCCGTGCTGAAAAAGCTGTTCAGCAGCTCTTTGTCATCCGGGTGAACCGGGGTAAAATTCGGTATCTGCGAGCCCGGATTTTCCACCGCGACGCTGAAGCCGAATTTATTCGTCCAGTGAACCGTATGGTAAAGATGGTTCTGCTGGATATCCCATTCAAAAATAACCTGGTCGGTTTCCTCCATAATCAGCGCGTAGCGCGCTTCGCTGACCTTCATCTCATCCGTATCGGCCTGTATTTTTTCAACCAGCTGGTTGAACGCGGAGGCCATATCGGCAAATTCGCCCTTATAGCTTCCGTTCAGGCGAATATTATAATCCCGCTGCTCCACATTGAGAAACGCGGCGCATAGGTCGTGCATCGGGTTGGAAAAGCGCTTAGCCGCACGGTGCACGCTGAAGAGCATGCCCGCGGCCAGCAGTAACAGTGCAAAAAGATAAATCCGGATAATCCGAATGTACGGGTTAAACAGTTCGGACTGGGAAACCGTATTGACAACCGCCCAATCCGCTCCGGTTATCTTTGAATAATACCCCCATATCTCCTTCCCGGAAATCTGGTACTGAACCAGGCCGCTCGGGTTTTTACTCAAATCAATCTTTCGCCAGTCAAACCCATCGCTGAATTTGATCTGTCGGATACCTTCCACCCGGTTCCCGTCTATTTCCACAGGGTTATCCTGAACGAAATTACCGTTCTGGTCAAGGATATAGGTGTGCCCTGTACCCATAAACGTCTGGCTGCTGAGCAGATTGAAATAGTACATATCAATGGAAGACTGAATAAACCCTTCATAAATGCCGTCATTGTAGATGGGCACAGCCAGAATAAAATACGTTTTCCCGTCTATAAAGCCGGGTTCCCGCCGCAGCTCGGAAACATAGCAGCCGTAAGCAGGAACCGTCTGCATATTCTTG
The DNA here is from genome assembly GCA_023397245.1 of Bacillota bacterium. Classification (GTDB taxonomy): domain Bacteria; phylum Bacillota; class Clostridia; order Oscillospirales; family Acutalibacteraceae; genus DATAML01. Next base: position 35,464 of record JAEWUH010000154.1, read on the forward strand.
CTGATAATGGACTTTTGCCCGATTAGCCGCCCGTCGTCTGAAGCGATAATCTCGTTGTTCCGGTTGATAAGGGAGGACCTTCTAACATAGTTGCCCTTGGTATCCCCTTCCCCATGGATCGTCTGCTTCAATGTCATTGTGCTAAAGGTTTCGACTACGGCGTTGCGTTCTTTTTCAAGCAATGAACCGGTGAGCCCCATATTTGAATACGAAAGCAGCTCCTTTACATCCGGCAGGTCGGAGGCTACCTCCAATGCCATTTTCCTCTGTAGGAAAAATTGGTTAATATTATCGCAGGAATTTTTCGCGTAATTATCCGCGTTCGCTTTCAGCTTTTCAAAGTCGTTTTCGCCAAAATACAGCGCGCTTGCCGTCATTACAAGCAGCAGCGGAACCATTGTAAAAACAGAAAGCATCAGGGTCAGGTACTTCTGAGTTTTCATTTATTCCGCTCCTTTTTTGTGAAATATTGTAAACACAATAAAGCTATTATAACATAATATATCCACTTCTTCAATAAAATTTTATGTAAATTTCCCAATATCCATAAACAATTTTCCTATATTTCATATTTTTCCGTATTTTTATCTTTTCCAAATTATTATCTCTCTGCAAAATAAAAATCCGGCCGTTCCAAGCTATAATGAAATAGAAAAAACTCCGAACGGTAAAAAGAAGCGCACTGCCAAAAATACGGGGAGGTTAAAAGCATGATCGACGAACGATATTTAAAGCTCCTTTCCAGGGAATATCCGAACGCGCAGGCCGCCGCGTCGGAAATCATCAATCTGAAAGCAATTATGAGCCTGCCAAAAGGAACGGAATACTTTTTCAGTGATTTGCACGGCGAACACGAAGCCTTTCTTTACCAGCTCAAGAGTGCGTCCGGCGTGGTGCGCAAAAAGATCGACGAGTTGTTTGAGCAGTCCATCTCCGAGGAAGAACGGTCGGATCTGGCCAAGCTGATCTATTACCCGGAAACGCAGCTAAACCTTGCCCGAAAGGATGAGGCGGGGTTTCAGGACTGGTGCCGCATTACAATCTACCGCCTTGTGGAAGTCTGCAGGGCGGCCTCCTCCAAGTACACGCGTTCCAAGGTGCGCAAAAAGCTGCCGAAAGACTTCGCCTATATCATCGACGAGCTTCTGCACGCGGACGGCGGGATCAACAAGCCCCGTTACCACAGCGAAATTATACGGACCATTGTGGAAACAAAAATGAGCGAAGAGTTCATTGCCGCCCTCTGCCGCCTGATTCAGCAGCTTTTAATTGACCGTCTCCACATCATCGGCGATATTTTTGACCGGGGCCCGCGCGCCGACGCCATCATGGACGCGCTGACCGACTGCCACGACGTGGATATCCAGTGGGGCAACCACGATATCTCCTGGATGGGCGCGGCGGCCGGGAACTGGGCCTGCATCGCCAGCGTGATCCGCCTGGGCATCAGCTACAACAATTTTGATCTTTTGGAGGACGGTTACGGCATCAATCTGCGCGCACTTTCCGTATTTGCCGCGCAGACCTACCGTGACGACCCGTGCGAGGCGTTCACTCCCCATATTCTCGACGAAAATCTGTACGACCCGGTGGACATTCAGCTTGCGGCGAAAATGCACAAGGCAATCGCCGTGATACAGTTCAAGGTGGAAGGCCGCCTGATTGAGAAGCATCCCGAATACGGCATGGACGGCCGCGTCCTTTTAAAGCAGATCGATTTTGAGAAAGGGACCGTTCGGCTCGGCTCCGCGGAATATCCGCTGACCGACACGCTTTTCCCCACGGTGGACCCCAAGAACCCGCTGGAGCTTACCCGGAAGGAAACGGAGCTGATGAAAACCATCGCAGCGTCGTTCCGACACAGCGAGCGCCTGGAGAAGCATATTCGCTTTCTGTATTCCCGCGGCAGCATGTACCTGCGCGTAAACTCCAACCTGCTCTACCACGGCTGCATCCCGCTGACAAAGGACGGAAAGTTTGACGCGGTGACGTTCGGCGCAAAAAGCTATTCGGGCAGGGACTACCTGGAGTATCTGGACAGCGCGGCGCGCATTGCATACTTCGCCCCGTCCGGCTCCCGTGAAAAGGAGGAAGCCTGCGATTTCATGTGGTATCTGTGGTGCGGCGCCAAATCCCCGCTGTTTGGCAAAGACAAGCTTGCCGCCTTTGAACGGTATTTCATCGCCGACCCGGCCGCCCACAAAGAGCGGATGAACCCGTACTACACCTATATCGACCGGCGCGAAACCTGCGAAATGATCCTGCGCGAATTCGACCTGAACCCGGAAACCTCCCATATCATCAACGGACATGTTCCGGTAAAGGAGGGCGAAAACCCGGTGAAAGGCGGCGGCCTGCTGTTCATGATTGACGGCGGTATCTCCAAGGCCTACCAGTCGCAGACCGGGATCGGCGGCTACACGTTCATTTACAACTCACGCTACCTCGCGCTGGCGGAGCACAAGCCGCTCAAGAAGGGCTGCAGCATCGGCGAGGAAACGCCGAAGGTCATGGTGGTGGAAGCCATCCCGCAGCGCGTGACCGTGGCGGATACCGACACCGGCGCAGAGCTTGCCGCGCAGGTGGAAGAACTCAGCGCACTGCTGCAGTCCTACCGCAGTGGTGCCATCAAGGAAAAATAATCGAAATTTCCTCTTGACCCGCCCAATTTTTCGGGATACAATTAATGTAAGGTTTACATTACATTGGGGGGTGGGGCCCGTGAAAAACAGAATCCGGGAATTACGGGAAGCGCTTGGCATTACCCAGGAAAAGCTGGGTGAACTGGTCGGGACTTCAAGGCAGGCGATCAATGCGATCGAAACGGAAAAGTTTGAACCGTCCATATGGCTCGCCTATGACATTTCAAAAGTATTCGGCTGCCGGATCGAAGACCTGTTCCTGTTTGAAGACAGTGCCAGAAAATCACGGGCAGAAAAAAGCCGGGGTGAATCCTGATGGCACTCAGACAGCTCCGGTATTTCGACGATGAAATACTGCGCAAGAAGTGCAAAGAGGTCCATGTGATTGACGGGAAAATCCGGCAGCTGCTGGATGATATGGCGGAAACCATGTATCACACCGGAAACGGCGCAGGACTGGCGGCATCCCAGGTCGGCATTTTAAAACGCCTGGTGGTAATCGACATGGGGGACGGACTGATCAAGCTGGTGAATCCCAAAATCATCGGGACAAGCGGCGTACAGGAATGCATTGAGGGCTGCCTGAGCTTTCCGGACCGCTGGGGCAAGACCATCCGGCCGCAGAAGGTAACCGTGCAGGCTCTTAATGAGAACGGCGAGGAAATTTTTGTAACCGGTGAAAACGATCTGGCCAAATGCCTGTGCCATGAAATTGACCATCTGGACGGAATTGTGTTCCTTGACAGAGTATTCGAATTTATCGAGCTATAATTCAATTAGATATAGGAAACCGGGCCCGGAAAGAAATTTTCCCAGGCCCGGTTTTGTTTTTTGTCCCGCAAACTTATTTTTGCGGATCAATTTCCGCGTATTCCTGCAAATCGGTCATTGTTTCTTCCGGCGTATAGGATTCCCTTAAAAACAAAGCGCAGAGCAGGCCGACAACAGCAATGCCCGCACAGAAAAGAAAAATATTGTGTATGGAATTGGACAGGACGCCTTTCGCCTGTAAATAGATCGAATCAAAATAAGTTTGATACGCTTTGGGCACCTGTGCTTTGATTGCCGACACTGCCTGAGCGTTTGTAATAACCTGCGTGTTTTTCAGCAATGCCTGTATTTTGCCTGGAAAATGCTGCATGTTCAGCCCGGAAAAGCCGCTGTTCAGCGAGCTGGTCATAATGACACCAAAAACTGCGGAGCCGATTTGCTGTTTTGGCGCGGCGTTTTGCGCGTTGACATTAGTAATCGGCATAGTCATGCCT
>JAEWUH010000040.1 GCA_023397245.1 Bacillota bacterium
GGTAGATAACACTGGAATTGCCGCCAGACAATTCCGTATATGCGGCGCAATTTGCATCATTATCGAATTTACAGCGATAAGGAATGAACTGGCTCATTTTTTGCAGACTTACATTGGAAACGTTTAAGGCATGGGATTTTATAAGTATCCCATTTGGCTTGTCAATGATACCCGGAATGGAAACGCCAACCCCAATTATTTTTTTGGTGTCTTTTGTAGTATTCTCAATAAATTCCTGTATCATCTGACAAATATCCTGATAGTACTGAAAGGTATCTTCATAACGTTTTTTTAAACGGACATTTGTCAGAATGATGCCTTTTGCGTTTACTAAAACCAGTCCGATGTGGTTGGATGTAATGTCAACCCCAACCGCATAGCAGCAGTCCGCCACAATGGACAGAGCCTTTGCTTTTCGCCCGCCGGTTGACTGGTAGTCACCGATTTCCTCCACAATTCCCGAATCGATCAGTTCTTTAATATTCTGTAAAACGGTAGGCATACTGATCCCCAAGTTATGGGAAATGTCCACTTTAGAGGTATGGACACTTTTAAAAATATAATTCGTGATCAGTACTTTATTTTTCCGTTTGATTTCCAGCATTTTAGATCTATTTTCCATTTTAATCCCACTTTTTTAAAATATTTTATAAAACAATTGTATTATATATTGATAAAAATTGCAACAAGTTAAATGGTAAAATAATTATAAGTAGGAATAATAACTAGATTTCTTTAAATTTTAGGGATGTAAGAGTGGATATAAAACTCCCCCGACTGGAGTGCTATTGTTGAAGCTAGAGCAGGGTATTAAATACATCAGGTAAAAATATATTATAATTTTGTAAAGTCGGCTCCCCCCTACGCTGGGAATGATTTTTACTGTCTGCGTTACTTTAGGCGTAGTAGTAGCGTATTTATTGGGCTGGCTGATTCTTGTCTTGGCAGCAGTTTTAGCCATCTACTGGATTTATAAAAAAGTCACAACGAAAAATGAATCAGTGGATGACAGTTCAACCGCTGAAAACAATACTGAATCGCAGGAAAAGCCTTAACAAAGCAAGCATAAATACGGCCCCAAGACTTTTTTGTCTTGGGGCCTAATAATTGTGGCCTGTTTGGCGCAGGGTGGACGTAAAAGTCCCCCGCTTCTTTTTTTACCAATCATCACACGTATGATAAACAATCTGCAGTGTATAAAGGAAAGGGGATAGCCCTTAGTTTGTTTCTTATGTATTCGCCCTAATCTGTCACATGGCGGAACACTATCCATTAAGTTTAAAGTTTGCTTACTAATATACTTTGCTGTCCTTTTTTTTGCTTCTGCCCGTAACCTCTATACCTATCTACCAGACCCATTAATTATATCAGCATCGCTGCTTCGTAGTATTTTAAGGCGACAAAATATTAAAGCTCACTTAATAAGTGTTACACATCATGATAGCCTATTAATTTCAATACTAATAGCAAGCTTTAGTGAGCTAATTGTACACTGTTGCAGAATGAAATATCCGTCTTTCACTATATGAAACTGTTTTCCTTCTAAATCTTCATAAATGAATTCATCAAACACTTTTTGCATATCCGCATTTAATTTTAAATGTTCTGACCAATTTCGATACGCTTTAACTCGTAGGAGTGCTCGAAAAAGATTCGGATATTCATTTTTGATGTCTTTCCAAAAATAATTTCCATTTTTAATAGATGTTCCGTAATTAGAAATCGATTCAACAAAACAATTAGAAAACGCAGTAATGAATAATTTAAAATTATCTTCAGATTGTGCTATGGGAAAAGAAACCAATTTTTCTGCCTGCGGAAATGAATTGCTACCAAAAAGGGGGGTAAGCCCTTGTTTTGATATAAGGGATTCCAACTGTCTCATATAAGATATAATTGTTTGAACATTTCCATGTACCCATGTAAGGCGATCTTGTGGTTGAATTATTTGTTTTGCTAATTGCTTCCCGTGCTTACTGGCGTTTTTGCTACGAATATACTCACCAACCACCGGAATTCCAATATAAGGTATCCCATCATTATAGGATAATAAGCCATAATTTTTTAAATGGTTAGTGACAATGGGAGAGTCTGAAAGTTCCAAAAAATCCTCGACGTTGCCACACGCTAAAAATTCTAATAATATATACTCATTGTTATAATAATCATCTAGAACATCTACAATATGTTGACAGTAAGGTGCAAGATCAGCTTCTCTTAAGCTTTCATTCCTTTTAAGCATTGCGACAGAGAATAGAGTCGGTTTTTCTGATACTTTTTTGTTTTCAAAGCTTAATGCTAGACGCGTTAATAGAGGGTGTCCCCCATATCTTTTGTGTAAATAATCAACAGCATCATGATCAAACTTAAGACCCATTCGTCTACCAATTCGCTTTGACATATTATATATGTCATCTCTACTAAGTCCTTGCAAATAGTCTGATTTTAAAATACCAAAAAGAGGATTTTGTACGTGATTAATAGAACTTATCTCACTAACACTTGCATTAACACCCGAAACAATAAAGCATAAATTTCGGTATGTACTTTGCACTGACCAGATTGTTTGCCAAAAGTCAAAATAATCTTTTTTCCAATGGTTATCAAGTGGGGGCTGGAAAGAAATAAACTCAATCTCATCAAAAATCAAAACTATACGCTCACCATAAGAAATTTGTTGTACTAATTGTACTAATTGTTCGAATTGTTCTGCTATCCTAACACTCGTAGTAAGGTTCTTGTCTATTTTATCAATAAGATTTAGCTCACTTGCTATGTCAATAGTAATTAAGCTAAGCAATTCAGAGCCCGTACGATTTCTAATTTTAAGACTTTTGGCATCATAGAAAAAAACTCTTCCTATGGATGCTTGCTCAACTACACGTTTAATTTTATATAACAAAGAGGTCTTCCCGGTTTTTCTCAGTCCAAAAATACCACGATTTTCGCACTTTTTAATGGAGTCAACGATACTAGTTAATATTTCATCCCTTCCAAAAAAATAAAGATCATCTAAAAGAGGTAACTGTATATCAAATAAATCACGTTCATTTAATTGTTTTCGAAATTCAGAAAGGACATTTTTCTTTTTTTTGAACAGTAAGTCATCTGTTTCAAAAACTACATAACTACGTAAATCCTGATGTTCAGTAGCATAGAAGTTGACCCACTCCTTTGCCCCAACAGCATCTGATACAATTATACAAATCAATGTTTCCGCTCTGCCTTTTGCGGGATCTGAATTAAAAATAGCAGAAATGGATTGCATAGTTCTAGCTTGCATTTCAGAGTAATTGGAGTAAATCAACAAAACCTCATATGACAGCCCAAAAATCTCAGCAAAAGTCTCAGAAGGCCTCATCAAAAAGGCAAACAAATCTGTGTTATAAAGATTTCTTTTTGCACCAAAACCAACATCAAAGTTATCCAAAAAGCAAGATAAAATATCTATTGTTTTAGGATTTTCTTTTCTAAGGTATTTAACCAGTTCTGGATCAATTGTCCCCATAATACACCTCAAATTTTTCTAATATCGTTTATGTTTATAATACAGTTTCTTTACATAAAAATTGGCCATAGCAATTTAAAAACGAGTATTACATTCCATTTGTATACTTAACCTAAAGGGATCCATAAATACCAAATATTTACTCGTAAACCATGGAAAGATGTTTATTGTTTAAACATCCTAAATTTGCTAAGTGAACTTCCCATTCATGTTATAGTTGGTTCAACCTTGATAAAAATAGGGAATTTCTAGCAAATAATTATCCATATAATTGATTATATTACCAATTATTACTAAATACAACTTAAAATGCCTAATATAAATAAAAAAGCATAACTAGGGGGTATTTCTTCCTCAGCTGCGCCTTTTCTTTACTATTTTGCAATGTAAAATTAAAATAGACGACACAAAAAGGGCCACGAAACATTTTAGTTTCGTGGCCCTGATGGTGCGGGTGACAGGACTTGAAACCGGAAATTCGATTTCAGCACAATGCAGTGAACGTCAACAAATGGCGGTGTTATGCGGTTTCTTACAGTCTCAATTTTGCCAGCGTTGGTAGTCAAAAGCCGGTTTTTGTAGGGATAAACCCCAAATAAACCCCAAGATTCATAGAGAGGAGAGCAGCCACTTCCAACTTTGGGGCGCTGACTTAATATAATAATAAACGTTTCAAAATCGTCGTAGTACCCGCGATACAGTAAAGGATTCCGTGCTCCGATAGTATCAGCCATTGAGCCGGTTGTACTGGCCTTTTCCGCTAGCTGAGAAAGAGTTTTGCTAGATTCTGATACAACTTTTGTAGCTTCCGAGGCAGTATTTTCAGCTTTTGCAGCAGTCGCTTCCAAAGCTTGTTCTGCTGTGGCAGCCCCCGTTCCAACTCCTGCGGCAATTTCACCGGCTGTAGCCAAGGCCCCGGCACCGGATATCATCCCTATCCCTGCACCTATGCCAAGCCCCAACAGTGCGCCGCCAGCTGCTCCAATGCCAATTCCGGCCAGAACGTTACCACCGGAATTTGCGGCAATGACACCACCTACTACAGCTCCAACTACAGCGACGACAAGGGCTGTGATAACGAGGAATGGCATGGTTCCGTTGCTGTCTGCGTAATTGACCGGATTATTTCCGCAATAAGTAAACAGGTTATACGAGGTCAAGTCCAAACCGGCATTCAACTGGGAATACGCGTTGATGAATCTTCCGGTTTGGGGGTCGTAATACCTGCTGTTGAGGTAATATAGACCTGTCTCGGAATCGTAGTAGTAGCCACGATACAGGAAGGGGTTGATTTTTCCAATAGTATCTGCCAATTCACCAGTGGTACTCAGCAGCTTGCCCCATGCGTCGTAGCTGTATTCTACAATCAACTTGCAGCTGCCGTCAACGATCCCGGTGACGTCGCCCTGAGCATTTTTCGTGTAAAAGTAGTCATGGTCCCCGTAAGAGAATCCGACCAAGGTTGCATTTTTGACGTAAAAAAACACTGCGTCATCAAGTAAAGACGACGCAGTTTGTTCTTTCTACTATTCTTTATTAAATGTGCTTCACTTTACATTTTTTCTTTTATTTTAATTATCATCTGTGTACGTTTTGAGTAGACGATTTCATATATTTTACCTTCTTCCAGATTATAATCTTTCAATTCAGAGGTAAAGGCATCTGAGGTGATTGTTTTGCTGTCCGACTCAAAAAATAATTCTGTTGTAATGATATCTTTTCCTCTAAAGCTCTTTATATATCTTCCTTGACATGTTGTGAAATCATGTAATATTAGATCAAAGCTTAAGAAGGTTGAGTAAGAGAAAATTACTATGGAAATGCAAAACAAAAAGCTGGCGATTATTCGTTTTCTCTTTTTTTCTGTTTTATCTTTTTGTCCTAACTTTTTGTATGACTTGTACTGTGAGTGCGCTCCAAAAAACAGCAAGAGTCCACCAATGATAAAAGGGTATAAAATCCTATAAATAACAGGCCACATAATTTTTACCTCTATCTGTTAGTTGCTACATTTATTGTAAAACCAAGTGCTTTGTTAATATTACTGATCGTCCCTTGAATAATATACATGACCTGTTTTGTCTGTTTCTGCGTTATAGAAGGAATTCTTCTTGTCATTTGATACTTAAATGATGAATAATTTTGAGGCCTTGCCTTATTTAATAAGGACCCAACTCCATATGAAAGTCCTTCACCAATACCATTAATCGCTAAATCCTTGCTTATATCGATAACACTAACAGACTGTTTATATACCAAAGCATTAGTAGTATGTTTGACTCCGGTATTTACAGCTATTCGTCCTATGGCACTGACAAGACCACCACCAGAAATTATACCTGAAGCAGCAGCACCAAGATAAGTTCCCACTGAACTTGTAGGTTTTAAAATATCCCAGCCACTTTTCCCACTAAGTACATTTCCGACAATATCACCTACATAAACACTGGTAGCACCAACAGCAGCTCCTATAACAAAGTTCCAAAAATGACCGTCCTCATCCTTACGATTAATCGGATCATTATCACAGTAGCTGAAGAGATTTTTGTCAGTTGTCGAAGTTGGACTTGCAGTAAGCGTATCCGTGTTATCAGCATTTATCATACGACCTGTCTGTGGATCGTAGTACCTGCTGTTTAGGTAATACAGTCCACTTTCCGAGTCGTAATAGTATCCACGATATAGGAAAGGGTTCTGTACGCCGATGGTGGTAGCAAGGGAGCCGGTTGTGCTTAGCAGCTTGCCCCAAGCGTCATAGCTGTATTCCACAACAAGAGTATCATCAACATCGGTAATGCCGGTGACGTCGCCCTGCGCGTTGGTGGTATAGTGGTAGACAACTCCGTTGTAGGTAAAGCCAACTCTGGTTCCATCACTGTCATACATAAACCACATTACATTGCTGCCGGTCTTCTGCGCCATGATTGTACTGCCGTCAAGTAGGTAATTTGTGGTTATGCCGTCGACGGCTTTGCTTGTGCGAATCCCGTTGCTGTTGTAAGTATAGCTCAGGTTTTTGCCGTTTGCAACTGCTGCTTTTAACTGTTTGCCTTCCCATGTGAAGCTCATGCCGTCGCGGTAGTCAAGCGGGTTTCCGATGTCGTCATAGGAAATGCCTTGACCATTATAATTCGTCAGCAGGCCTTTCCAATTGTCATCGCCGTAAGCATAAGTTTCCGTTCCATTGTTCAACGGAGCACCAAGAGTCCCGGTTGTGTACGGGTAAGCGACTGCCTGAGTAATATTTCCACCCACATCGTAACTGTAAGTGGTACTGATTCCCGCCTTTTGATCGTCCGTACGTACAAGCTGATTCAAATCGTCGTAGATGTAACGGGTAGTATTCCCGTCTTTGTCCTTTACCGTGCTGATATTCCCGTTATCATCGTAAGTATATTGATATTGTGACAGCGTAGTTGTGGAATCCTCAGCCAATGAATATCTTTCATTGGTATAAGTGTCGATTAAAGTGGTGGTCGCTTTGCTGCTCGGGTCGCTAACAAAACTGCGCTTTACAGATAAGGTTGGTTTTCCCATATCAGGTAGATGGATACTTGTTGCGGTTTCACGATACAAAGGATCATAAGTATGAGATATTATCTCTTCATTCAATAGTGTGGAGGTGTCCTTCAAGTTATCAACAGCATATTTATAAGAGGACTGTTTTGTTTGATTAGCAAAAGTGTAAGTGGTATTCGTGGATCGGTTCATGTTATCGTAGGAGTATTGAATTGCGCTTCCATCTGTTGAAGACTGCTTGGTCAGGTTGTCACCAATGTCATAAGAAAAAGTAGTCGCGACATCGCTTCCGCTTGTCTTATCGGTGATTTTAGCCAGATTTCCACGCGCATCATAAAGATACTCATAAGCTAAGCTGCCATTCTTTTTTACACTTTTTACGCGGTCATAAGCATCATAATCATAGAGTAGTACAAGCCCGTTTCCATAATCAGAGTGCCATAAATTCCCGTTGCCGGTATAAAAGATATTTTTGATCAAATTTCTTGTTCCAGCATTGATTACGGTTGTATTGCCGTAACCGTCACGTTCAAAGGTATAATCGAATCCGTTATGCGTAATCTTATTCAGCCGGTCGGCAGAATCATAGTAGTATTTGTTCTCCACTTCTCCGGCGCTGCTCTGCGCGCGGACAGATGTCAGTAAATTGCTGTTATTTGGATCTTCATGATCAAAATATGTAAAGTATCCGTTTGCATTGGCTGTGGTAGCTCCAGTAATCCTCCAGACCCGCATTGTTTACAAAGGATACCATCATATAGGGATATGAGCTATCTCCGCCCGGATAGTTCGATGTAAAGTAAATATTTCTGGCCGTAGCCGCTTCATCCTGTGCCTTTAATACGAATCCGTAGTTGACTGCACCGTTGTACCAGTTTTTGACCGCCTTGGAAACGTCCCAGGAATTCCATGAGCCGGCGGTGGTCTGAGAGGCGATAAAGTAATCTAGTATGTTTCCGTTAATTGCCGAATTGACTGCAGAAGACGTGTTGTTCCACGTTGCCGTAGAAGCATCCCAGGATGATTTCATCTCATAGGCATTGACCTGCATGGTGGCCGTGGATGGATTCATCCCAGCTGATAATTGTGAGAGATTCAGTTGTGCTCCAACAACCATGTCACCTTTGTTTAACTGGGGCAGGTCAAACTTCAAAAGAATACGGCAGGTTTTATAGTTCACTGTCTCGTTTCCGATATACATGGTGCCCATAGTGTCGTTGTTTGAGCCGGAATACCCTGTCCCGGAAGAGACAAACGTGTCATGGATTCCATAGTTCGTGACGCCGGGGATCTCCACCTCTGGATCAACAGTGACGGGATATTCGCGTTCAGGGGCGTTCAGCCATGTTTCATCCGTATGCAGAGCTATTTGCAATGTACCATTATTCTGTTGCAGGATGCTGATTGAAATAGCGTTGCTGACTTCGCCGTTTACATCCGTCATCAGCGGTGCGCTGATGCTGTAAACCGGCTTTGTCTGCTTTATATCGGATTTCTCAAAGAGTTCTATCGTCTTTTCGTCTTTTTGCTTTGCCGTTAAGTCTCCAATTTGATAGGTTTCCGTAAACTGTTTCTGAGTATCTTTTGTCTTTAATATGATATTTTCTTTCGCAGTGTTGGAAGATATAATATACTGTACATCGATTCCGGGCAGCGCATCTTTATATAAAATTTCATTATGTAACTTTTTCAGTTTTAAGAATTGGTCGTTATGGCTTTCGGTATCGCTGACTTCCTGATTTGCTACAATTTGAGAAGTGGCGGTATTCGCACCGTCAAGTCCCCAACTAATGGAAAAACTTCCAGAGTTTAAAGAAATTGTGTTACCGGGCTTGATCGTTTTAGACAGACCAAATTTAGTGTTCCCGGCTTTATTTTCCATAACCTGAGCATTCACTAACGCTTTGGTATTCGTGACACTTAGCGTATTATCAATGTCCTGCCATGTGCCGGTATTGTCCTTGTAATGGATTGGCTCGTTGTATGCAGCTTTCATGAAAGTGCCATCGCTCATCAGAAAGGTTTTCGTACTTTCCGTTCGCATTTCTGGGTATTCCGCGACAATCTGTGCATCCGCCTGAGTGGCTCGCGCATCAGATAGATCGGGTTCGCCCGTCCCATTAACCGTATCACTAACCGTTTGACTTGTAGAAGAAATTTCTTGTGTTTGCGAAATTTCTGCCGCGAGCGCCACAGAAGTAAAGGATTGTACCATAATTACTGCTGATAAAAGTGCTGCTGTAAATTTTAATACTCTCTTCATAATCTATCCTCCTGCTTTTAATAAGCAGATCATAATTTATTCACAATTTATTGTCAATGTTTACAACCATAATTTTACAAGGTAATTATTTACTGTATTATTTGTGCAATTTATTTACCTTATATTCTGAATATTTCTTTCCTATACTTTTCTATCTATTCCTAAATTATTGAATAAAAAGCCCTCCTAACCCAAAATCGAGTTAAGAGGGCTTAAGCATATCTGGCTGTCTTTATTTACCATCTATAGGATGATTTGAATCTGTGTTAATGTCCGATTTAGGAATTCCCTCATTTGCTTTGCTTTCCACGTGAGATTTTAAGTTTCTCACAATTTTAAGTAGGAAAGGCGGCAACGCAACTCCGATATCACTGATGTTTTCTAAAATGCTGATGATTTCATTACAAATTAGCCACACCGCCACCAGCGACGCCACGGCGTAACCGAACGATAAAGTAATACCTGCCTGCTGGGCTGCGTATGTAATCAGACAGTCGATGATCACTCCGACTCCGACCAGCAACCACATGCACACCTTTTTTGCGATTCCCTGAAAGCCACGGTAAGAGCTGATCTTCTGGTTCCGGTACTTCGCGGCGGCAAGCCCGGTACCGTAATCCGCTATGTTCACCAAAACCAGCAACATCATCGGTATGGCCAGAATACCCAGCCATGCAGAAAGACCAGTAACGACTGCGATAAAAGTTGCTTTTAATTTATACATTTATTTTCCTCCATTTTTATTTCATATGAACTACAAACTGCTTTATGCCGTTGACATAGATTCCGGCGGCAGAGCCTGATTTTCCAAACCCGACGAGATAGAAGAAACTGTCGTTTCCGTTCCGATACCGGGTCAGCAAAGACGCGACTCCCTGTGTGCCGATTACCGCCGTCGGAGCCTGCATAGCAGTCACTTTGAACTGGTAAGCTTGTCCCGGTGAGAGCGTTATGTCGGATGTGGTGTCGCATTTAAATGTCGGCTTTGGGAAGCCGTTGTACCCGCCCGCGCGGATGATCGTCGGATAGTCCTTAAATGCTACGTCCATATCTACTACCTCGGTGATTCCAGGCACCGTGCCTGTACTTCCGGTTTGCTGGATGCTGCAGGGATAGTCAGGAGCACCGGAGTAATCCGCCAGCCACACGTCATAGGACTTTATGGTTGTGGCGCTGAATTTACCCGACCGGATAAAATCGCAGTTGGTGTAGAGATTCACGAACCACCCTCTCTTTTTCATTTCGTCCAGAAAGGCATGCGCGATGCCATCAATTAGATCATTGCTCGGATTCAAACCTTGCTTCTGTGCGTAGCCGACGCTGTCGTATTCGTAGTCGAACGCAACAGGAAAGGTCAGTTTGCCCTTGTATGGCGCGAGAATTTGGCTGAAAACCGCCGCTTCCTTTGCCGCGTCCGCCACCGATACAGCGTAGCTGAACCAATATGCACCCACCGCAATACCACGGGAAAGTGCACCTTTTACATTGGTATCAAACATCGGGTCTTTCTGCGAAATATCATTCCCATACCCTGCTCGAACAAGGACGAAATCAATGCCGCTTACCTTGCTCCAGTCAATTGTGCCTTGAAATTTGCTGACATCCATGCCTCTAAGCTGTCCCATAGTTTTCTCCTTCATATTAATAGATTGCGATATACTGGATTCCCCAGTTCACTCCCGACGAAGTGACCGCATTTGTGATTTTCACCGTAAAGCCGGTTGTGCTGACAGATTTCACGATACAGTATCCGAATCCGTTTGTGTTAAAAGCAGTTGTAACGACCGGTGTCGATAGAAGCGTTGTGCCAAAACTGATGTTGATGTCCGCCGAATAGTAGATCGAACCATAGGACGTCTGTGTTGCCGCCGTGCCGGAAGCCGAACCTTTCAGAATGTGCAGCCCGCCCACAGTATCAGCACTGGGATGGTAGCCGTCGCTGTAAGCCTTGGAGCCGGAGATATAAACGTCGCCGCTTACATCGAACGCCCCGTTCTCCGGAATCTTGTTGACACCGATTTTCCCGTCACGAATTGAAAAAACCGGCTTTGCCGTAGGCAGCAAGGCCGGTTGTGTGGTTGCGGAGTAGTAATCCGACGCTACAATCTCAAAGTTAAATGACGAGTTGATATCGAAATTTCCGATGTTGGCATTAAATGAAAAATCACCATCACTCATAGACGGAGTAATCTGAACATAACTACTCCAAGTTTCCGAAGTGGTGACCTTGTACCTGTATTTTAGGGAATACTGCTCTTTTGTCACCACCAGATTGGCATACGAACCGCTGCAAACCAGCACTGTACCTGCTTCAATGTTGTTTACACGGCTCAATGCAACAACTGTAACAGTTGGTGAAGCATACGGGACTGTCGTGAGATACACACTTTGCTGAGAACTGTTTCCTCTGCTGTCTATCACGGTGATTGTCAGGTTATCATTATTCGATACCGTGCCGAAGCTGATTACATTCGAACTGCTGGTTATGGTTTTTGAGCCATACTGAACCTTGTATGTAGAAATAGTCGCATAGTTTTTTGTCGCAGCTCCGTTTACCGTAACCTGAATGTTTGATTTTGTCTGGACAATTTGCGAGGAATTTCCAGTCAAAGCAACGGTCGCGGAATCTGTATCCTGATAAGTAAAATTTGCGAATGTTGGGTTGCTGTCGGTTACATGCGCTGTAAAGGAAAGTTCTGTGTACCCGACCACGTTATTATCAACGTCGTAAGTAATGAGTCGCAGCGTGCCGGTTCCGGTATTAGTGTTCGGAATTTGCTGATACAACGACGACGTCCAAGACGTAGAATCCCAGTAATAGCTGTCTGTTATGTTGTAGGCCAGTGTTGTTGAGTAGTTTCCAAAATATAAATTTAAGGCATGCGTGAAGGAAGTGCTCTTTCGGTTCGTGTAAATTGTGATAGAGCTACCGATGTTGAACGAATTGGATGAAGCGGTAATTTGGCTTGCCCTGGGAATGGTTGTCAGCGTAATGTTCTGGGAGACACTGAGGTTTTCCAACTTTGAGGTAACGCCGGAATTGAAATATCCGGTGATATTGACGATCTTGGTGCCATCGGCATTGTGCGCGACAGTCGCGGTCGCCATGCTGCCGATCTGCACCCAGCTTGACCCGATGGTGAACCCTGCCGTGTACGTCATGGCCCGGCTTCCATTTATATTAATGTAAGCTGAGCAGCTCGTATCGGTGGACGGGCCGTAGCTGTCGCGGTGAACATACAGGGAAGCGGTGATCGTCGATGTATTTGCAGAGATGTTTTGCGTGTAGGAGTACACGACCTTGACCTGCGAGCCGTTCTGCAGGGCGCTGATGATTTCAGACATTCAATTCTCCTTTCCTAAACAATTACGAAATCCACGCCGACCCCGGCCCGCACGATTTCTTTGACGCTGCCGACTGTGAGGTCATCCTCGATGATGGTCTTCTGCAGGCGTGTACCGTCGGGTGCTACATTTATACGGCGTTCTTCACCACGGAAAATTTCAAATGCAGACGTTGAGATATGTGCTTTCATGTCGGTTTTGTTGCTGCCGATTGTAAGTCCAGTGCTGTCCGCGATGAAATTCGTCGTATATAGTTCTTCATCGGACTGCACCCAAGGAGCGACATTCGTACCCTCGGAAACGATCAGGTCGGACGCAAGAATTTCTATGGAAGCTGTAATTTTAATGGTGCAGACTGTGTCCAATGAAGTGAACGAAAAGGTAACGAATGTCCAGTCCGTGCCGGTATTTGCGTTGTCATATAAAATGGATTCAGCACTGTTCTGTGTGACGCTTACCTTCACTTCTCCGCCAGAACCGGACGCCTTATACAGCAACGATACCGTGTGCGGCACGTTGAATTTTAGAGAAAACTCCTGCGAGATGGTACTATTCGCCGCCATGCGGAACGCCGAATTGCTGACCGTATTGTTCGATGTGTCTGTGTTAGAAACGGTGGTTACCGTGCCGGTCGCGTTCCAGAAGGTCAGCCCGTTTCTGCCCGCCGAGTTTTTCAGCAGATTCCGGTAGCCGGTCTGGCTCACAGAAAGTTGAATGCTGTCCAATCCCTGCTGGATGGAAGTGATTTGTGTATTGACCGTTTCCAGCTTGGAATCGTTATCAGAAACATACCCATCGAACGTGCTGCTCTCCACTTTTGTGACAATGGAAGCGCTGTGTTGTTCGATGGTTGATTCCGTGTTGGAAAGCCGGAGCGCAATGCCGTCTTCAGCGTTGGAAATCTGGTTGTCGATGCTGGAAACGGCAGTTTGCAAACCATTTATGTTGGTCTGAACGGTCGTGAGCGTCGAATTGATT
Organism: Bacillota bacterium; assembly: GCA_023397245.1. GTDB lineage: Bacteria > Bacillota > Clostridia > Oscillospirales > Acutalibacteraceae > DATAML01. The sequence goes on from JAEWUH010000040.1 coordinate 13,614, forward strand.
GTCGTGATTTCGCCCGCGTTGGTATTGACACCGTTCTGAGCGGTATCAGCTAAAGCCTTGAGTTTCGCGGTGATTTCCTGAACCAGTGTATTTCTGGCGGCATAGTAATCCGCAAATTTCTGCCGATACTCCGTGCCGCTGATATTGGTTGTAAGATACAGATGGTCGGTATCCAGCCACGCTGGAATACCGGCTGTATACAGCGCACCGTCATTCAGATAATTGGATAAAATCTGGAATGCATCGTTATACGAATTCAGTTCTGTGGCAATGGAAAGCGCAGCCGCCTGTGTATGAAGAGCATTCCTTTCATTCTGGAAACCGCTCCATTCCCGTAAGGCTGTGCGCTTTTCGACCGGCGTGAGTTTGTTGTCATTGCTCAGGTCAACCGCAATTCCCGCCGCCGCATCGATTTTCTGGCTGGTTACCACAATCTCCTGCTGGATGCTGTCCAGCTTCTGAGACGTGGAATTGATGGAATTGACTACGGAAATCCGCTTTTCCCCGATTGTCAGCGTTTCATATCGGTTAGTCAGGCAGTTGTAGGAAACAGCGCATACACGAAGCTTTACGTTGATGTCAAACGGAGCATACTCCACCGTCACATCGTCACCCAGCCCCACACTCAGCAAGGACTTATATTTTTCATACTGCTTGATATCTTTCCAGTCCACAAAGTTCACGGAAAGGGACAGCTTTGGAATATCTGCTCCGGAAAGAAACCGGTCGCTTACATACTGCCGCATGGCTGTGAAACAGGATTCTTCGGTCGGATATGGAATCACCCCGTCGACCTCTTCTCCGACTTTAAAGCCGGTATCCTCCACTGAAATAATTGGAAACGGGTAATCGTTGATATACGGACTGTCAATGTACTTTTCCGGCAAGCGCAGGAGCTGGTTATTTTCTATCGCAGTCGGCATAATGCGCGTTACTGCTTCAGAGCTGTCCTCATTAAACTCCAAACCGGCCAGATTTTTACCGTAGGCAATTCGGACTCCGTTGTCAGCGCCAAGCCGGGTATTGATCTCAATATCGAAATTATCACGGACAATCTCACCGCCCCAACGGTTAACGAAAGATTCCTCGGTATCACCCAGAAAAGCCTGAATCGGTGATTTACGAATATAGTAGGCTGTGGTTGTGTGTGTAATGTCGCTGGCGAAAGTGAAAGGAGTAAGGTACTGGCATCCATTTAAAATCTGCTGCCCGGCTTCCGCGCCATTTTTGCCGGTCGGCCTGACGTCCTCCACAAAATTAGCCAGCAGATCGTAAAAGATGTGGCGAGCGTTCACCTTAATGGTGCCGTCCACAACGTTTTTCACCACCCGGTAGATACGGAAAGCCTGCACGCCCCGGTGTGTGTTTACCCGGATAATATTGTTCTTCTGTAGTCGTCTCCATTTACCAAAGGCTTCAACCGGATGGACAAGCTCCAGTTCAAACGCACCGTTGATCTCTTCGGTAACAACACAAGAGCTGGGAGCAATCGCCCCCAGCCCGTCGTTATCAAATTCCTGCGCTTTGGAATTGTAAACCAGTACCATCACAGCCACCTCCAGTTCGGAGTAATTTCGAGTGAAGTAATACCACCAGAAAATGAAATGGTATTTTCACCCGGAAGTAGCAAGGGATATTTGCCGGTCTTTGTGGTGTTCTTGTTGAGCAACTCCGTGCCGGTGTCCTTGTAGGTTTCCTGCAGATCGGAGTTCAGAATGACACTCTCATCGATATTAGTGAGATGAACACTTTTTCCGTTAACTGTCAGACTGCCGGAACCGGAGCCGTTTACCTTTATAATAGGAAGAGATTTAACCGTCCCGGGATTGTAAAGAGAATAAACAGAACCATCCGTTATAGAAACCGGCACATTTACTGTGGCATACTGAAACGGCTGGCAATTGAACAGAATGACAAAATGAGAGGTGATCTTCAAGACCACCTCGAAATCAATGCTGTTTACCACCTGCGCGATATACTTTCGCTCAGGCTGATAGCTGAAAATCAAGTCACTTTCTCCCGCATTCAGGAGCCAGCTTTTAATACCGCTGATTTTTGAATACGGATCACCAATCAGCGAGCATTCCACGGAAAGTGTGATATCTTCATAAGTTTCTTCATCCCGCCGCAGCATGGAATCCCTGCCGGGCACTTCGATATATGTTACACGGCGCTTCGGGGACGGGATATTCGGGCGCTTTTCCACATAGATGCCGAAATCCTGAAAACTGTCTTTTCCATTAAACATAAAACTCAGCATCATGCATTCCCCCTTGCCGCCGCTGCCTGTTGCCGGTAGAATTCAAATTCATAGGCAAGGCGCTGAATATCTTTTTCTGTGTTGTTGACGAAGTTTTCGATGTGCAGCGTAAAGCCGCCGCCCACTGGGAAGCCGCCTATGCTGCCGATTGAGCCATTCAGGCTGAGCGAAGGATTCAGGTCAAAATTCGTCGGGATTGCAGCCTGCATATCGCCGGAAACATCGTTCATTGCCTTACTGAACCCCTGTCCCAAGCCCTCTGCCATATATCCGCCGATTCCGGCAAATACAGTAGACGGAGAATGAATTCCGAGCATCCCCTTGACGCTGTCCACAATGCCGCTGAAAAAGCCAGTCAACCGGTCATACAGCCAGTCTTTCATCCCAATGATACCCTGCCAGATACCTTGAACGATATTACCGCCGATGCCGGCCATTTTCTCGGCGGTTTTGCCAAGGCCGGAAACGATTGAGGATATGATCTGCGGGAGTTTTGACACAAGCTGCGGAATCGCTTTGATCAGGCCGACCGCCAATTCCACAACAATTCGAATGCCCAGTTCGATGATGAGCGGCAGATTGTTAACAATGAAGTTTACGATGGAGTCGATGATCTGCGGCAGTTTGTCAATGAGCTTCGGAAGTGCGTTCAGCAGACCCCTTGCCAGTCCTTCGATGATTTTAAATGCTGCGGTCAGTACCTTGTCCATATTATTAAGTAAGGTGTCTACGATCATAATGACCGCATCAATCATGGCGGGAATCAGCTTTGGCAGCGCGTCGCCGATGCCGGATGCCAATGTGATAATCATCGTCAGCGCGGCGCTTACCAATTGCGGAAGATTGGCGATGATACCGTTCACCAGCGCCAGAATCAGTTGCAGAGCACCAGCCGTAATCTGCGGAAGAGCATCAATCATTCCTTGCAGGAGCGTCATTACGATTGTGACCGCAGAGGAAACAATGATCGGTAAATTATCCGTAATTGCCGCCACAATTGACATTACAATATCCAATCCTGCTTCGACGATCTTCGGAAGTTCCGAAATTATGGACTTCGTCAGGCCGCCAATGGTGGAACCTATCACCTTTGAAATTTTTGACCAGTCGCCGCCCGCTTCCGAAAGGCCTTTCGTGAAATTGCCGAGCAAGGATACGCCGGTATCCGCAAACGTTTGAAGCTGCGGCAGCATCACTGTTCCAAGCATATTTTTCGCGGCGGCAGCTCCGGATTTCAGTCTTTGCACCGTATCATCAAAGTTGCCGAGCTTTTGCAGCTTGTCGTCAGACATAACCGCGCCCATTTTCTCGGCTTCCTTAGTCAGGTCTTTAATCCCTGCGCTGCCCTTTTCAATCAACGGATTCAAGTCTTGCGCGGATTTACCAAATATCTGCATGGAAAGTGCATCGCGTTCGGTCGTATCCTTGACTTTCCCCAGCGCGTCGATGGTCTGCCAATATACGTCCTCACTATTTTTCAGGTGGCCATTCGAATCCTGAACGGAAACACCCAGCTTTTTGTAGGCTTCCTCCATGTCTTTTGAACCGCCAGCCGCTGAGGACATGGAGCGAATTTGCTTTGCCATGCTACCAGTCAGCGTTTCAAGCGGAGTATCCACCAGCTCGGCGGCGTATTTATATGCCTGCAGACTCTCTGTACTCATGTGTGTCTGCGAAGCTGTGGTGAGGATTTCATCCGCATAGGCTGCGGAATTGACGGAAGCGTCTACAAGCGACTTTCCTGCTCCGACAGCAGCCGCGCCGACTCCGGCCAGAGCAATACCCATTGAAGCTCCGATGCCTTTGACGATACCGCCCAGCTTATCGAACCGTCCGGACGCTTCATCGGTCTTTTTCGATGCACTGGTGATTTCATTCCCAAATTGGCTAGCCTGTTTCTCGGCGCTGTTGAATTCTTTCCCCGCTCCATCAAGGGCTGAATTATTCTGGTGAAGCTCTTTTTCCATGCCGTTCAGGTCGGCCTTGGCGTTATTCATCTGAACAGCCCAGTTCTTTGTCCGACGGTCATTTTCTCCGAATGAAGCGGAAGCGTTCTGCAGCGCCTTTTCCAGCGTGCCGATCTTCTCTTTCTGCGCGTTGATTTCCTTATTCAGCACAGCATTCCGGGCGATAACGGCTTCGACCGATTTATCCTGCTTATCAAACTGCGAGGTAACAAGGTTCATTTCGCTGCCGAGAACCTTGAATGTTCGCCGGATATCCTGCAGCGCGCTTTTAAATTCTTTTTCGCCCTCAACTCCGATTTTGAAGCCGAAATTATCAGCCATCTTTCACCTCCCACCTAAAAAATAGCGCAAAAAAGCACCCTGTTTCCAGAGCGCGAGTTTATATAACCGGTATCACTTCATCAATAAAATATTCCCGTTTCGGTTTTGCCAGCCCGATAAACTGCTTATGAATTTCCCACTGGTCGAGCAGGTTGCCGATCGGCATGAGCCGTACCTCTGATTCGGTTCTGTGGAGTTGTGTCACGCCATAATAAACAAGTCGGGCAAACAGTTCTTCATCTGTTACCCGACTTGCGTGTTTTTTAAGGATTCTTCCTCACTTTCGACATATCGCTTCGTGCCTTTCAGCATAGCTTCCATAATCGCCTCCTTGTATGTAGCCAAATCCAACGGGGAGGTGAGAAGCTCAACTGCATCCGCGGTCAGCAGTTCCCGTTTATCTTGATTTTGCAGATTATGAATTAATACACTCTGATTTGCCAGCAGCACAATCAGCCATACAATTTCTTCAATTGCCATTTCAAAATTTTCCGATTTCATGAGCTTTTCGCCTAGGTCTTCCAGTCCACCGTAGCGTTTGGCGATTTCCTTTGTCGCACGGGTGGTCAAAACAAGCCGATATTCATTGCTGCCAATCTGAATAGCTGCGCTTCTATCCGTATCCATATTGAAACCTCCTTATGGTGTAACCGTAAATTCAGGCTCGTACACCTGCATAAACCAGCCGCTAATTGTAGCAGCCAGAACGCCGGAATCATTCTCGCTCACTTCCGCTTTCCATGGATGATTACCCTGCCCGTCCAACTTGTTACGACGCATCACCGTGCCTTCAATGGTCGGCGTTGAAAACTTGATACTGTCACCCTTAGTTTCCAGATTCGTTGCCGGAACACCGAATTTTACTTTATAAAGCCAGAAGTAACGGTATTTTCCGTTTGCTTTCTTTGCCCGGAATCCGACTGCAACGGGGGTACCGCCATCCTCACTGGCTGAAATAAGCACTCCATTGTCGTCGGCAGTTGCGCCGGTCAGATCTTCTGCAGCCGTCCTGCCGATATCGTCCACGCCAAGCGAAAGTTTTCCGGATTTGAACTCTTTTACTACGGTTGCCACACCGTCGTCCGCATAAAGCGTCGCTTCCGCAATGTCGACGGAAAGGTCGGATTTTAGCGCTTTTGCCAGTAATACCGGAGTTGCATACGTTTCCGTTCCGTCCGCCGCTTCGGTTATCTTTGAATAATACAGCTTGTCCAAGCCGATGGTTGCCATCTTCAGTCCTCCTCAAAATAGTATAATTTTTCTACGTCAATGGCATAGTTGTGATATTTTGTATCGCTTTCATATCCGGAGTAGTGCCGGTCGGTTATGGTAAAGCCAGCATCCAGAAAGGCTTTTACAAGCTGGTTTTTCCGCGCTATGTAACTGCCTTTGCAGAAAAGCGAAAGCCTTGCCTCCTGCGTTTCAGACTGCGGAGTATCGTCCAGAAAATATTCGAAGGTATCGGAAAGCGGCGTGATGACCGCATATTCCGGCGGGAACGGGTCGTTAAAAACTCCCGTTTCAAACGGAATCCCGATTGAAAACAGGATGTCGTTGATTTCAGATATAAGATTGTTCATAGGGTTTCGATCTCCTGTTCCAGTTTCTGTTTCATCGCCTGAATACACGGCTTTCTGGATGCGGCCTTTGCCGGTTTCAGAAAAGGCTTCGACGGCTGGCCGGATTTTCCGTATTCCAGAATGTTCGCGATCTTTGCGTTCACGCCGCCGTCCTTGCGCGGTTCACGGAAGCCGACCTTTACGTTGAAATTACCATTCTTGTCCTGTCTTGCAGGGGATACGCCTAAGGAATCCAGCAGTTCACCGGATGAACGCGATTTGTATTTGGTATTTCTACCGATGGCGTCACTGAGATTAGACTTCACTTTCGGAAGTACCACGGCGGCACCGGCTTCCAGAACCTTTGGAATAATCTCATCCGTCTTTTCTCCCAGCTTGGAAATTTTCATAAGGAATTCCTCCGGCAGCTTGATGTCCACCTTTGCCACTACTGCACCACCCCCAAGTCCGTTACAGTCAATTCCACATTCAGACTATTGTGATAGGCACGAACAACCTGAAATGTGCGGTTTGTTTCTTCATCCAAAATCCGGGTTTCGCCGGAATAATTTACATCAGCGAGCACCACCACAAGATCGGTCTGGATACCCTGTGCGTTTGCGCGATAGAAGTCATTTCCATATACCGACTGAAATGCCGCCGGGATATGTTCGAAGCGCGTTTCCGTTTCTTCTGAAAAACCATCCGCGTCCTTTTCATGCGCAACACCAATCAGCGTGATCATTTTATTAAATACCGGCATCCGATACCTCCTTTGCATGGGAGCTGAGGTAGAGCTCACGAAGCTCCAGCCGCAGCCACTGGGGCATCTCCCCCACAGTGTCCCGGTTCTGATAGCGCCACGCGGCATAATCGGTTAGCATCATCACATGGTCAAGCTGGGTTTCATCAAAAACAATCCCCATCTGATTAACCAGCTTGTCATGCGCCGCCGTTACAACCTGTATCAGATATTCATCCAGCGTATTAACCTTGATACCAAGGCGTGATTTCAGCAGACCGAGCGCTAATTCCGAGTCAAACATGATACCACCCCAAAAAGGAAGCAGCACCGGTCAAGGTGCCACCATAGATTAAACATTGGCCGTATCCGCCGCAAAGCTGATTGTAGTTGTCGGAGCCGTGTTATTAATATTCACCACCACAAAGCCTTCGCCGAATACCGGTTTGCCGTCATAGCGGGCTGTGCCTTTGAATACGGTCTGGTCTTCAATGAACATGGCGTGTTCGGAAACCGCGATGCTCGCGCCCGCGCGCTCCACCAAAGAGTACAGGGAACCATAACCGCCGATGATGTCACCGTAAGGGATAAAGTCAAGCTCGTCAATTGTGCCGCCCTCCACCGGGATTGTGCTGTTCGCGCCTGCTACAATTGCACCGGCAGAATTGAATGTCAGTGACTTCGACATCAACGCCATATGTGTTTTCCGGCTCATCGCCCAGAACGTGCCGCCAGTCGCATAGTGACCGTTGACCACACCAAGGTCAAGCATCAATTCCGAGAAGAACGCTTCGGCAGTTTTGCCGGTCGGATCGATTTTCAGAATGTTGCTGGTATGTAAATCCGTCCATGTGGGAGCATTGGAAGCCCAATCCGTAGGCTCCACGGTCTGTGCAAGCCGGGTTACAATACCGAGCGGCATCTTCGCACCGGTGCCGTACAGGATAGCCTTGTCGACCGCGAGCCCGATTGCCTGTCCGAGCGCATCCTCAATTACGCCAGCTAAAGCAACATCCGAATCCTCCAGAATAGAGTTTGGAACAGGAATGAAGCCGCCGACCTTGTAGCCGTCCACCTCGATCTGAGCGAAGCTGATGGTCAGCTCATTGAGCTTGGCAACGGCCTCCGTCCACACACCTTCCGGAATGGTACCCATAATAGACTGGCGAGCCTTTCCCGGTACCGACTGCAATTTTACACGGGAAACCAGTTTGCTGTAACGGTCAAGGTTATCACGGAGCAACGCCAGCGTAATCGTTGGGATATTGAGTTCCGCACCGTTGACCGCGCGTTTCTGCCCGATCAGACTGCGGACACGGGTATAGAACTCTTTCACATCTTCCCGAGCCAGATATGCGGCGCGGGCTTCCGTGGTCATGCCGAAATTCTGCCTTTTGGTCATATACACTTCACCTTTTCTTTCCTCTGATTTTACGGGAGCATGGGAGGTACTCCGGTTTTCAATATCCGTTAATTC
>JAEWUH010000206.1 GCA_023397245.1 Bacillota bacterium
ATTGCGCAGCGCTGCCTGGTATTCTTTAAAGCCGCCGTATTACCGCCCCCTTTTCGTCCCGATTCGCCTTTTAATTCCGTCGGAATCCGTTATAATAGTCTTATTTTATTATAATACATATTTGCAAAAATGCAATGCGGGAGCGCACGCTGCTTTTCGTTGCTCCGCGCGGCTATTTGATGTATAATATGGTAAAATTATTAAGAGCCTACCGATATAATCGATAGAGCCTAAATTGGAGGTACTCCCCGTTGGGTGAAGTATATTTGGATAATTCCTCCACTACCAAGGTGTGCCCGGAAGCCGCCGAAAAGGTAATGGAAATGATGACGGAAAACTACGGCAACCCGTCCAGCCTGCATACCATGGGCTTCCGCGCGGAGCGGGAAATCACCGCCGCGCGGGGCAAAATCGCCGCGCTGATCGGCGCAAAGCCCGAGGAGATCTATTTTACGTCCGGCGGGACAGAAAGCAACAACATCGCGCTGTTCGGGGCGGCGCACGCGCTGCAGAAGCGCGGCAGGCGCATCGTCACCACGGCGATGGAGCATCCCTCGGTGCTCAATACGATGAAGCAGCTGGAAAGGGAAGACTTTGAGGTCATTACTCTTAAGCCGGACATCACAGGGAAAATAACGCCGGAACAGATTTTTGAAGCGGTCACCCCGGAAACCATTCTCGTCAGCATGATGTGCGTGAATAACGAGGTAGGCACCATCCTTCCGCTGGAATCCGTCTCCGCGGCGATTACCGCAGCGAAAGCCCCGGCTCTGTTCCACGTTGACGCGGTACAGGCCTTCGGCAAGCTGCCGCTTAAACCAAGCAAGCTGAAAATCGATCTGATGAGCATGAGCGCGCATAAAATTCACGGGCCGAAAGGCGTGGGCGCGCTCTATCTGCGCAAGGGCGCGCATATCGTCCCGCGCTCCTACGGCGGCGGTCAGGAAAGAGACATCCGCCCCGGAACGGAATCCGCGCCGCTGATCGTGGGCTTCGGCGCCGCTGTGGGCGCGCTGCCGGACACGGCGAAAGAACTGAAAGCCATGGCGGAGCTCTGCGGCTACTGCCACGCAAAGCTAAGCGAAATTGACGGGGTCACGCTGAACTCCCCGGAAGACGCGCTGCCCTATATCGTGAATTTTTCCGCCGGCGACGTGCGTGCCGAAACCATGCTGCACTACCTTGCCGATCGGGAGATTTACGTTTCCTCCGGTTCGGCCTGCTCCAAGGGCAAAGCCAGCCATGTCCTTACCGCCATGGGCTTGCCGCGCGAACGCATTGCCTCTTCCCTACGGCTCAGCTTCTCGCGGTTTAATACGAAGGATGATATTGACCGTTTCATCGCGGCGCTGAAGTCCGGCCTTGCAGAGCTTACCAAAAGACCGCTGTAAAAATATAAATCTCCACACCGCTGCGGCGGTCCCCCTCCCTTTGCCAAGGGAGACTAAGGGTAATGTGGGTTATTTTCTTCTTTCCCCTGTCTCCCTTGCTAAAGGGAGATGTCGACCGCAGATGACAGAGAGATTTTTTCTCCACAGGCTCTTGCATCAGGAATTGATAAAGTATTTAGTTACCCTCAGGCCGGGCAGGCCCTTACTTTCGTTCCGGGACGAAAGTAATCAAAGTCCCGGCAAGGGGGATTGGTAATTCCCGGCGGGAGGGCTCCATCCAATCCCCCTTGCATCCCCCGGGGTATCCTCATACACCTCGTTTTTGTCAATTTTCTATAAGGTTTTCATTGACGGATAAGCAGTTATTTATTCCGATAGAATAATCCCGATTGACCAAAGCATTTCCCCTGTCTCCCTTGTTAAAGGGAGATGTCGACCGCAGTCGACAGAGAGATTCTCTCGCCGCAGCGAAACCGACCTTCCCATTGGTGTTAAATCAACACAGCAATTTTTTAAAAGATTATTATAATAAATTAATAAGATAAAATGATATAGGCAGAATGCAGGAGAAAACTATGAACGAAGTAATTTTAATCAAGCTGGGCGAAATGGTGCTCAAGGGGCTCAATCGCAAAACCTTTGAGGCTGCCCTTCTCAAAACAATCCGCCGCCGACTGGAAAAGCTGGGCGGATTCGACATCAAAGCCGCACAGTCCACCGTGTATGTGATTCCCCGCGAAGGCGCCGACCTTGACGCCGCGGCGGAAAAGGTGTCCAAAATATTCGGTATCGCCGCGTTTTCCCGTGCCTGCGCCGTGGAAAAGGAAATGCCCGCAATTCTGGAGGCGGCGGGTGAATACCTGAAATATGAGCTGCTTGCCGCAAAGAGCTTTAAGGTGGAATCCAAGCGCGCGGACAAAAGTTTCCCCCTGCAGTCGCCGGAAATCTCCGCCGAAATGGGGCAGTACTTACTGGATAAATTTCCGAACCTGCACGTTGACGTGCACAACCCGGATCTTACCGTGCGCGTGGAGATACGCGATTTCGGCGCCTATGTCCACGGCCAGCCCATCCGCGGCGCAGGAGGGATTCCGGTCGGTACCGGCGGAAACGCGGCCATCCTCATCAGCGGCGGAATCGACAGCCCGGTGGCCGCTTGGATGATGGCAAAGCGCGGTCTGGAGCTCACCGCCATCCATTTTGCCAGCCCGCCCTACACCAGCGAGCGCGCGGAGCAAAAGGTTGCCGACCTTTTATCCAAGGTCAGCGAATATTCCGGGCGCATGAAAATGTACACTGTGCCGTTCGCGCGGGTGCAGGAAGAAATCATGGCGAAATGCCCGGAGGATTTATTCACGATTATCATGCGGCGATTCATGATGCGCGTCTCTGAAAAAATTGCCGCGCAGGAATACTGCTCCGCGCTGATTACCGGCGAAAGCCTGGGACAGGTGGCGAGCCAGACGGTGCAGGCCATCGTCTGTACGGATGAAGCCGCGCATATGCCGGTATTCCGCCCGCTGATCGGCATGGATAAAGTTGAAATCATCGAAATATCCCGTAAAATCGATACCTTCGATATTTCCATCGAACCGTTTGAGGACTGCTGCACCGTGTTCACGCCGAAGCATCCGCGCACCCGCCCCGAGCTGAAAGCGGTGTTGGAAGCCGAACAGGCGCTGGACTGCGAAACGCTGATTGAGGACTGCATCAGCCGCGTAAAACTGACCAAAATATATCCGAAATTATAACGGAGGATGAATCATGAACGCTGAAATCATTTCCGTGGGAACCGAGCTTCTGCTCGGGCATACCATCAACTCCGACGCCGCGTATGTTGCGCGGGAGCTTTCCCCGCTGGGCATCAACCTGCTGTTCTCCTGCACCGTGGGCGATAACGTGGATCGGCTCAAGGCCGCGCTGCAAACCGCGCTGGACCGCAGCGACCTCGTCATTACCACCGGCGGCCTGGGGCCCACGGGCGACGACCTCACCAAGGAGACCATTGCCGAAACAGCCGGGAAAAAGCTTGTGCTGCATCAGGAAAGCATGGACCATATCATCCGCTACTTCAAGGGCAGGGCGCTGGGCGAAAGCCAGAAGAAACAGGCCATGCTCCCGGAGGGCTGCACCGTATTCCCCAACGACCACGGCACCGCCCCCGGCTGCGGTTTTGAGACCGCGCAGGGAAAAATCATCATCATGCTGCCCGGCCCGCCGTCCGAGCTGGTTCCCATGCTGACAACCTACGCCGTGCCCTACCTTGCAAAGGATGATAACGCGGTGATTGCTTCAAAGATCGTGCGCGTTTTCGGGCTCGGCGAAGGCTATGTCGCCGAGCAGATCACCGATCTGACGGACTGCTCCAACCCCACCGCGGCAACCTACGCAAAGGACGGCGAAATGTTCGTCCGCGTCACCGCGCGGGCAAAGGACGAAGCAACTGCGGAAGCGATGTGCGCCCCGGTCGTAGAGGAGCTGAAAAAGCGGCTCGGCGACTGTATTTACGGTATCGACGTAGAGGATCTTGAAGAAGTCGTTGTAACGGAGCTCAAAAATCGCAATTTAAAGCTTGCAACCGCGGAATCGTGCACCGGCGGTCTGCTGGCCTCCCGCATCACCGATATTCCCGGCGCTTCGGAGGTCTTCCACATGGGCGCCGTCACCTACGCAAACGAGATCAAGACGATGCTGCTCGGCGTTCCGGAAGAAACGCTGCGGCAGTACGGCGCGGTGAGCGAACAGACTGCCCGCGCCATGGCGGAGGGCGTACGGAAGAAGTCCGGCAACGAGCTGGGCCTCGGCATTACCGGCGTTGCAGGGCCCGGCGGCGGAACGGAAGAAAAGCCGGTGGGCCTTGTCTACCTTGCCCTGAGCGACGGAAAAAACACCTGGGTGCGCAAAATGGACCGCTCCGGCTGCGCCAAAGGCCGCAGCTACGTGCGCTGGCTGGCCACTTCCAACGCGCTCGATATGGTGCGCCGCTATCTTTTCAATCTCGGTGGGCTGGAAGCAGCCGCCTACAGTACCCAGGAACGGAAAGGGTGAAATAAATGAACGCACAGAACGGCAAATCCCGGGTTCCGTTTTACCGTTCCCTGCTCCCCTGGAGGGGCGACAGCAGAAAGCAGATTGTGTATAAGCTGATTTCGCTCGCCGCCGTGTGCGTTTTCCTTTACTGCGCCGCCCTGCTGCTCAACGACCTTGTCGTACAGCCGGCCATCTCCGACAAAGACCAGCAGGATATTCAGGCAATCTATTATGCATCCGATTCTGCACCGGTCTCCGCCGCGCCGTCCGGCTCCAAAGCGGCCGCGGCCGCCGTTTCAAGCGCTCCGCCCGGGCGCGACGCGCAGGGCCGGCTGGTGCGCTTCGTAAACCTGCAGAAGGTAAACCCGGATATTGTGGGCTGGATCAAAATACCCAACACGGTCATTGACCTGCCCGTCCTGCAGGCGGATAAAAAGAACCCGGAATTTTATCTGAATCACGATTATAACCGGAAGTACACGTTTTACGGCAGCATCTTCGCGGACTGCAGCGCTCCGGTGGCGGGCGGCCAATCCCGCAGCGTGATTTTATACGGACATTCGCTGAATTCCGGCCGGATGTTCACCCAGCTGAACCGGTATAAATCGCTTGATTTTTATAAAACCGCACCGGTTTTTACCTTTGATACCGTGGACGGTCAGTACCGGTGGAAAATCATCTCGGTATTCCTGACCAACACCCTGCCGGAACAGGGCGAGCCGTTCAACTATATGAAAACGAGCTTTAAGAACGACAGCGATTACCTCAATTTTGTATATCAGCTTCGTATCCGTTCCATCTACAATACCGGCGTCAGCTTTCACGCAGACGATAAAATCGTACTTCTCTCCACCTGCTCCTATGAATTCACCGATTTCCGCGAGATTGTGGTTGCGCGCAGGGTGCGGGCGGGAGAAAGCGATACGGCAGATGTTCAGCACGCCGCGTGGAACGGAAAAGTGCTGTATCCGGACTGCTGGTATAAAAAGAACGGCGGAACAAAGCCTTCCTGGCCCGCGACCTATGAGCAGGCCAAAAAGAATAAACTGTTGTCGTGGGGTGAGGGAGAATGAACGCGGGGCTTTTATTTTATCTGGCGCGCAGAACGTCGCAGTGCCAGAAAATAATCGGAAGCTATTTCGGCTATTTTGATCTTACTATAGACGGAGTAAAGACCTGCGCGCGGAAGAATGATCTGCGTGCCGCCATGTCACAGTTGGTGGCTTCGCTGCCGCTCACGGTTGTTGTAAGCGATTCTCCCCAGAGTCAGCCCGAAGCAGCCGCGCCCCTGTTTCGCATCCTCCGCATCCCGCTGGATTCCGATGGAGAGCCGAAA
>JAEWUH010000251.1 GCA_023397245.1 Bacillota bacterium
AGCACGCACCCATTGCGATTAAAGCGAGCGGCGTTTCCTGTGTAATCGCCTCTACCTTTGCGCGCATCTTTTACCGCAACGCAATCAACATCGGCCTGCCGATTATGGAATGCGAAGAGGCTTCGCGCGAAATCAAAAGCGGCGACGACGTGGAAGTGGACTTTAACACCGGCGTCATTGTGGACAAAACCACCGGCAAGAGCTACCAGGCGCAGCCGTTCCCGCCGTTTATCCAGAATATTATTGAAAAGGGCGGCCTTTTGAACAGCATCAAACCGTAATTTGAATTATTTTTCGTTTTCCGCGGTTCTTCTTTACCGCCGCCGCGGGAAGTAAATAATAAAGGGAACGCTTCGGCGTTCCCTTTATTCATATATTGTTTAAAAACCTTTATAAAAAATTCATGACTTTTTTACGGGTTTATTCTATAATCAGTCTAGAAGCCTGCTTACAGAGGGGATTTAATGCATAAAATCCGCCGGGAAGCCCGCATTGCGGGGCTTTGGACGGGTGAAAATATGAAAGATCTGAATTGGCTTAAGGAGGAAGAAAAATGGCGGCGGGAAAAATTTTAGTTGTGGATGATGACCAGAATATCTGCGAACTGCTAAGACTATACATCGAGAAGGAAGGCTACGAGGTGGCGATTGCCAACGACGGCCGGAAAGCGCTGGAGGTATTCGATGCGGAGAATCCGGACCTGATCCTGCTCGATATTATGCTGCCGGAGCTGGATGGCTGGCAGGTCTGCCGGGAAATACGGAAAAAATCACAGGTTCCCATCATCATGCTGACCGCAAAGGGCGAGGTCTTCGATAAGGTGCTCGGACTTGAGCTGGGCGCGGACGACTATGTGGTGAAGCCGTTTGAAACGAAGGAGATCATCGCAAGGATTAAGGCGGTGCTCCGCCGTATCGGAAAGAACGGCGAAGAATCGGTAAAGGAAGTTAAATACGACAAGCTTTCCATTAACCTGACGAATTATGAGCTGCGCGTCAACGGGGTGCAGATCGATACGCCGCCCAAGGAGATGGAGCTGATTTACCATCTTGCAAGCAACCCGAACCGGGTATTTACCCGCGACCAGCTTCTGGACGAGGTCTGGGGGTTCGACTATTACGGAGACAGCCGGACGGTTGATGTCCATGTGAAGCGTCTGAGAGAAAAACTGGAGGGCGTTTCGGACAAATGGGCGCTGAAAACGGTGTGGGGCGTCGGTTATAAATTTGAACTGAAGGAATAACCGCCGGGAATGTAAGGTGCTGAAGAATGCAGAAAACCCTGTTTAAAAAATATCTGCGGATTACGTCACTGATCATAGCCATCAGCTTCTTTATCCTCAGTGCGGTGATGCTGGTTTTTGTTTCGGGCTACTGGCAGTCCGAAAAGCGCAGCCTGCTGCAGAAAAATGTGCAGAGCGTGGCTACCATTGCCGCCGAAAGCGTAACCTCTGTGGAAAATAACGTCTATACGATTCATACCGAGCGGATGAAGGTGTTCATTGAAGCCTTTTCTGATAATATTGACGCCGACATCTTCGTTACCAATATGAGCGGGCAGGCCGTTATCGCGGCGTACAGCGACAACACGCGGGTGGGCGATACCCAGCGGGTCAATGCGGAAATCATGAAAAAGGCGCTGGCCGGCCGGTACAGTGCCGAGGGAACCATGGGCGGGATTTACGACCACGCCTTTTATACCGTGGGCGTACCGATCGTAGTGGACGGTCTCGCCGGAAAGGTCACCATCGGTGCGGTATTCGCCTCTTACGACACGTTTTCTTTTAATGTGTTCCGGTGGAACATCGTCCGGGTATTTGTGCTTGCCGCCATCGCGGCATTTATGGCTTCGTTCTGCGCGGTGTGGCTCTTTTCCTACAAGCTTGTGCGCCCCCTGCGCAATATGGCCGCCGCGGCGCATGCGTTCGGTGAAGGAAACTTCTCTGCCCGCGTACCGGTAACCAGCCGGGATGAGATTGGGCAGCTTGCCATTGAATTCAACAATATGGCCGGTTCGCTCGCTTCCGGCGAGAGCGTGCGGCGGAATTTCATCGCCAACGTTTCCCATGAGCTGAAAACGCCGATGACCACCATCGCCGGATTTATCGACGGTATTCTGGACGGGACCATCCCGCCGGAAAAGCAGCCCTATTACCTGAAAATCGTTTCGCAGGAGGTCAAGCGCCTTTCGCGTCTGGTAAAAACGATGCTGGATTTATCCAGAATCGACAGCGGCGAACTGAGGCTGCGCTCCGCGCGGTTTGACCTGACAAACACCGTTTTAAATGCGCTGCTTTCGTTCGAAAAGCCGATCGATGATAAAAAACTGGAGATACGCGGGCTGGAAAATGCCGAAAGCCTTTATGTGGACGGCGACCCGGACATGATCCATCAGGTGGTTTACAACCTTTTTGAAAATGCGGTGAAATTTACAAACGA
Source organism: Bacillota bacterium (assembly GCA_023397245.1). Taxonomy (GTDB): domain Bacteria; phylum Bacillota; class Clostridia; order Oscillospirales; family Acutalibacteraceae; genus DATAML01. The sequence goes on from JAEWUH010000251.1 coordinate 2,439, forward strand.
GGGCGGCTACATCGAGATAAAAATCACGGATGAGCCCGCAAAGACTGTTGTAACGATTAAGAACAGCGGGGCGGGAATTGCTCCCGACGAGCTTCCGCTGATCTTTGACCGGTTCTATAAAACCGACAAGTCCCGGAGCCAGGATAAAAACGGCATGGGTCTGGGGCTCTATATCGTGAAAACCATTATCAAGCTGCACCGCGGCGAAATCAATGTAAGCAGCGTGCAGAATGAATACTGCCAGTTCGAATTCTGGCTGCCCAAACTGAGCGAATCGCCGAAGCTGAATGATTCAGCCCAGCGGCCCAAGGAATAAAAGGAAGGTTTAATTTATGAGTGAGAACGATTTCAACTACAATCCGAACGAGGAAAAAGACCCGCTGAACAGCGATTCCGAGAGCCGGGAGCCGGATTCAAAGCCGGAGGAGCCCGCATCGGACGCTGCCTCCGCAGAAACCAAGACGGACGCTTCGTCCGAGGATACGCAGGAATGGGATAGCCCGGCGTCTTCCGGCAAGGAGGAGCAGCCCAAGGAGAATCCTTACCAGCAGCGGTATCAGAATCCGTATTCATCCTACGGGCAGAATCAAAGCCCGTACGGCCAGGGCCAGAATTCATATGGGCAGAATCAAAACTCCTATGGCCAGAGTCAGAATCCATATGGGCAGAACCAAAACTCCTACGGCCAAAACCAGAATCCGTATGGGCAGAATCAGAATTCCAATGGTCAGAGCCCTTACGGACAGTACCGAAATCCTTACGGAACGTATAATAACCCTTACGGAAATAACGGCGGTTCCTACGGATACGGCCAGAATCAGAACCAACAGCAGCCGTACTGGTCCTACCAGCCTTACGGCGGTCCGAATCAGCCCCAGAACCCGCAGCAGCCAAAGCCGCCGAAGAAAAAGAACCGCGGCCTAAGGGTATTCCTCTGGATCCTTGGAATTCTGGCGGTCGGTACCGTCACCGCATTTTCCGTTTACGGCGTACTGACCACGTATGAGCAGAAAAACGGCAGCCCGAACACCGCGTCTTCCCAGGCGCAGCAGCCGAATAACGGGGCTTCCGAAGCAGGCGGTTCCTCTTCAAGCCAGGCGCAGATTGAAGGGAAAGTTCCCGGAAACGGCACGAGTCCCAGCTCTTCCGGCATCGTAATCAATCAGATTCCGAGCGGAAGCCCGTTGAGCGCCAAGGAAGTTTACAAAAAAGTCGCCGAGAGCGTAGTCGGCGTGGAAACGCAGATTGACGGAACAACGACCGGCGAAAGCGGCGAGAGCCAGGGAACCGGAATCGTTGCAACCTCGGACGGATATATTCTGACCAACGCGCACGTGGTGAACTATTCCAGAGCCAACAAGGTGACGGTCATCCTGCACAACAGCAAGCAGTACGCGGCAACGGTGGTTGGGTACGACAAGACCTCCGACCTTGCCGTGCTCCGCATCAACGCCACAAATCTGACGCCCGCCGAATTCGGAAACTCGGATCAGCTCGAAGTCGGCGATTCCGTGGTTGCCATCGGCAACCCGGGAGGCATGGATTTTGCCAGCTCCCTTACCGGCGGTATGATTTCCGCGGTAAACCGCAGCATTGAGAGCCACAGCGACAACGGCATGACCTACATTCAGACCGACGCCGCGATCAACCCCGG
>JAEWUH010000104.1 GCA_023397245.1 Bacillota bacterium
GGCGTACATATCCCAGTGCGGAGCGCCAAGCCCCGTAAACGCCGGAACAAAATAAACGCCCTGGGTATCCGCTACCTTTGCCCCAAAATAATCCGCGTCGGGCGCGGCAGTGAAAAACCGCATCTGATCCCTCAGCCATTGAAGTACCGCGCCGCCGATGAACACACTGCCCTCCAACGCATAGGTTACTTCATTGTTCAGCCCATACGCAATGGTGGTCAACAGTCCGTTTTTGCTCCGGATGATGTCTTTGCCCGTATTCATAAGAATAAAATTTCCGGTACCGTATGTGTTTTTTACATCTCCCTTGTGAAAACAGGTCTGCCCGAACAGCGCGGCCTGCTGGTCGCCGGCAATTCCGCAAATGGGGATGTCCACTCCGCTGATGTTGGTATAGCCGTAAATTTCGGAAGAATTGCATACGCGCGGCAGCATGTTTTCCGGAATCTCAAGCGCTTTTAAAATACGCTCATCCCAGAGGAGTGTTTTGATGTTGAACAGCATGGTACGGGAAGCGTTGGTATAATCGGTCACATGGACTTTCCCGTTCGTCAGTTTCCAAATCAGCCAGGAATCAATGGTCCCGAAAAGAAGTTTCCCCTGGTCGGCTTTTTGCCTTGCACCCGCAACATTGTCCAGTATCCACTTGATTTTCGTGGCGGAAAAATAGGCATCCACCAAAAGTCCGGTGTTTTCCTTAATATATTCGGTCAGTTCCTCGTCCTTCATCAGCTCTTCGCAGATTTTGGCGGTACGCCTGCACTGCCAGACAATCGCGTTGTAGACGGGAAGGCCGGTTTCCTTATCCCAAACCACGGTGGTTTCACGCTGGTTGGTAATGCCGATGCCCGCAATCTCATTGGCGTTAATGCCCATTTTTGTCAGCGCTTCGATCAGTACACCGTATTGCGTTACGTAAATATCCGTGGGATTGTGTTCAACCCATCCCGCCTGCGGATATATTTGGGCAAATTCCTTCTGCGCCACCGACATAATATTCTGATCTTTATCAAAAATAATGCATCTTGAACTTGTTGTACCCTGGTCAAGCGCAGCAATATATTTTTTCTCCATTGTCTTCATTGTTATGACCATTCCTTTCCTAACAAATTCCAGTTTGAAAGACTAATCTTTCAAACTACAGTCCCCATGCTCTCATTATTCAGCATTACATGCTTTTGGTAGTGATAAAGTTGGCGCCTGTTCCGAGAATATCGGAAAGGACAACCGCTCCGCGCTGAACCGGAGAAATCAGTTCCACGTCATTTAACAGCGCCATTGCCTGAAAGATCAGTTCTTTCGGAATGTCACTGTCGGTTTTTACCGGGCAGCGGCTGTGACTGCCGTCCTTAATCCTGACGGTGCTGGTAATTACCCTTGTGGGGTGAGTCAGTTCCTTTTTGCCGTATTCCGCGCCTCGGGGACAGCCGTTTCCGGTCACAGCGTATCCGTTCACCTCATCCACATTCAAGTGGCAGCCCTTTGGGCAGACGATGCAAATCAACTGCTTCATTTTACCTCAGCCTCCTTTGCGGATATGGTAATCATTCCATCCAGAGCCTTTTCTAAAAATTGCTTTGGAATCACAATATGTTCCATTTCACCCGGAGCCATATGCTCCCGTTTGAAAGTGGAAAGAACCTGATTTCCGCTTGTTACCTCAATGACGGAATCTTTATAAACGCGTTTGACGCGGAAAAATACTTCCACATATTTTTCAATTCGGTCAACCCTCACGTGCTGCGGTACGGTGTAGCCGACGTTGTTACCGTTTTCAAGTATGATTACAGGTTTTCTGCCGCTGCGCGGTTCCTTCGCCTGTTTGCAGAACTGTGCCGCCGCCGCACCTGCGCGCTGGCTCTCGGCGGTTACAAAATCAACCAAATCATGTACATGCACTACGTTTCCGCAGGCAAAAATACCGGGAATGGATGTTTCCATGTTTTCGTAGACAACCGGCCCTTTGGTACGCGGGTCAAGTTCAATTCCGGCCTCTTTGGAAAGCTCATTTTCGGGAATTAGCCCAACAGAGAGCAGAACGGTGTCGCAGTCAAAGAATTGCTCCGTGCCCGGGATTGGTTTGCCGTGATTGTCAACTTCGGAAACGACTACACCCTCCACACGGCGTTTTCCCTTAATTTCTGTGATGGTATGGGACAAATAAAGCGGAATATTATAGTCATTTAAGCATTGCACGATATTCCGGTTTAAACCGTTGGAGTAGGGCATCAGTTCTACACAGGCGACGACCTTTGCACCCTCCAGCGTCATGCGGCGCGCCATAATCAGGCCGATATCACCCGAACCGAGAATGACGACTTTTTTGCCAACCATGTAGCCCTCGATATTTACATAGCGCTGTGCCGCGCCCGCGGTAAACACGCCCGCCGGGCGTGCCCCGGGGATCCCGATGGCTCCTCTGGTACGTTCCCGGCAGCCCATAGTTAAAATGATAGCGTCCGCCTGTGCAGCGAAATATCCGTCACGTGGATTCATCATGCAGACTTCTTTGTTTTCCGTTACTTCAAGCACCATGGTGTCAAGCAGCAATTCAGCGCTCGTGTTTTTCAGCATATCAATAAAGCGTCCGGCATATTCCGGGCCGGTAAGTTCCTCTTTAAAGTAATGCAGGCCGAATCCATTGTGAATACACTGATTTAAAATTCCGCCGGCTTCTTTGTCGCGCTCTACCACAAGAATTTTTTGGGCGCCATTTTTGTACGCTTCACAAGCGGCGGCCAAGCCTGCCGGGCCTGCTCCGATTACGATTACATCGTACTTTTTCATGCCTTAGCGCCTCCATCCTTGGTTTTACCGGTCAAAAGGTAACTGCCCGATTTATCCTGACAAACAGCCTCCATTGGAATTCCGGTCTCACGGCTGATAATTTCGTGTACGCGCGGGCCGCAGAACCCGCCCTGACACCTGCCCATACCTGCGTTGCAGCGGCGTTTGACGCCGTCGATGGAAACCGGCGGAATCGGGCTGTGCATGGCAAGCAGAATATCGCCCTCGGTAATGGTCTCGCAGCGGCAGATTACCCTGCCGTAATGCGGATCGCGCTTGAGCGCCGCCTGTTTTTGCTCACCGGTCATATTTTTAAACAGTGTCTGTTCGCGGGAATCAATGAAATTGTCTTTTTTATTGCAGACTAAACCAATGCTCTCCAAAATATTTTTAACCTCCAAGCCGATTGCCGGCGCGGCGGAAAGACCCGGTGACTTGATTGCTGCCGCATTTACAAATCGCGGCGCATCTTTGGAAGCTTCAATAATAAAATCGTCCTCATCAGTGGTTGCGCGCACCCCTGTGAAGTTTCGGATGGATTCACGGAAGTTGATATGATTACTGGAACGTGTTGCCGCTTTGACGACTTTTTCAAGTCCCCGCGCGGTAACCGTAATATCCTCGGGGTTTTCCGCAGGATCTGCGGTCGGGCCGACAATGAGGTTGCCGTGCACGGTAGGGGAAATCAGCACGCCCTTGCCGCCTTTTTGCGGTGGCTGGAAAATCGTATGACTGACAACACTGCCCTGACTTTTATCCAAGAGATAATATTCACCTTTTACAGGAATAATTTTAAAAAGCGGCTTTGCAACCATATTGTTGATTACGTCGGAATAGGTTCCGGCGGCATTGACGATATATTTCGTATCAAAGTTCCCCCCGGTTGTTTCGATATGATAAAATTCGCCTTTGTCGGCAATGCTCGTCACGCCGGAATTCAAATGCAGTTCCATCCCGTTTTTCACAGCGGTTTCCGCCATTGCGATTGCGAGCCCCCAGGGGTTCACGATAGCTGCGGTCGGCGCATAGAGGGAGCCTGTAATTTCTGTACTGAGGTTTGGCTCGATTGCCAGTGTTTGCTCTTTGGTCAGAACTTGAAGTTCGTCCACGCCGTTGGCAACGCCGCGGCGGTATAGCTCGCGGATGGTATCCATATCAGTTTCATTAAACGCAAGAACCAGCGAACCGATGCGTTTGTAATCCACCGAAAGGCGTTTGCACAGCGCCTCCATCATCCTGCTCCCCTGAACATTTAAACGGGACATTTTTGTGCCGGGAAAGGGGTCATACCCCGCGTGAACGATTGCACTGTTGGCTTTGGTTGTGCCGCAGGCTATGTCGTTCTCCTTCTCAAGAACAGCCACTAAGAGGTGGAATTTGGACAGTTCATAGGCAATGCTTGCTCCAACTACTCCGCAGCCTATCACGGTGACATCATACATATTTCTCATCCTTTCTATAGTATACAATAAAAACAGCCGGAACGCAGCAAAACACCATAAAAACGGTTTTGGCAACGTCCGGCTCTCAATACGCTAAAACGTCAAACTATTTACTTGTTAGTCAAACCACAAATCTTCTTTTGTGGTTGAAACCGCGGTTGCTCCCGCACCCAGTGCGGAAACCACGTCGTCCTTATCTGAAATCAACCCGCCGGTAATCACCGGAATTCCCGTGCCTTTTACACAGCGCTTAATTATCTTTGGCATGATGCCAGGCAGTATTTCTATAAAATCTGCAGTCTCGGCCGGGGTGTGCTTTTCCATGCTTTCCAGTGAAATGGAGTCAAGCAGGAAAAATCGCTGTACGGTTATCATTCCCATTTCCTTGGCATAGCGGACAAGCTGCACCTTTGTGCTGATAATTCCATCGGCCGCCGTGCTTTCTTTTATAAAGCGCACTGAAATTTCACGGTTAGACAGCCCGTCAATCAAATCAATATGAACAATCGCGAGTTTACCGGTGTCTTGAATTCGGCGGACGATTTCACCAATGGAGCAAATATTCCCATACAAAATAAAGACCACTGAGCAAGGAGACTTCAGCGCCTTTTCCAATCCATCCGTGCTTTTTGCCGCAGCAATCACAGGATAGTCAAGAAGACGTTCTAGCATAGAATCCTTCATACGTGAGTTTCTTCCTCTCATGAGTAAGCTGTATCTATTATATCATAGCCATTACGCATTTGTGACTAGGTAAAAATATTATCCGGGCCCATGCTTTTACTAATACAGTTCCTCTTTTCGTGTTTGTGCTGTGCACTTTAAAAGTGAGTCCCTCTTGAACTGCAAAATACATAAAGAGACCGCACGTATTCCAAAAGTTCGGTTGAACTTTTGAAAAACTTGCAATCTCTTATTCTCTGAGCAAGTTTTTAAATTGTCTTCATGATATATCAATGTTCGCAATATGTCAATATATATTTAGTAATTTTTTCTGGCTTTCATAGATTCTAAAAGGCTTAATTTGACTTGACAAAATCAGGAAGCAAAATGGCCAAAAAGCTTTTAAAGATAGATAATCCTAATTTTCTTATGAATAATTACTAAAATTAGAATAATTTATTTATAATAATTGTGCATTGATCAAAACCGTTTTCTCAGGTATAATAAAAATGTTAAATGATAGCTGCAGTATAGATTTTGAGTTATGCAAGCAAAACATGGTTTTGTTTGTATAGCTCTTTTTTATTTCCTTATCAATCCTAATATTGTAAGTTCCATGTATAGAATTTTGCTAGTTTTCCACTTATGTCCCCTCTGCCGAAGAGTTTCATAAGTGGTTTTCTATAAGTGTCAAGGGGTTACCCTCAAGGCTTTGACTATAGGAGAGGGGGTTATCCCATGATGCAAGATTAAGAGGAGGAATAAAAAATGAAACGGAGAAATGTGTGTTCCCCATAGTTTAGGCTTGTTACAGTACTGGTTTGTGTTTCATCGGCACAGATAGGTGCGTCGGCAGCGCAAACCAGCATGGGTAGGAGTACTGTTAAGGAATTTTGATGGGAGTCATCGGGCAGTCAACCGATCAGTTGGTATCTCTGCAAACCGGAATCAGCAGCCGCTGAAAATTCTGCCGCAGCTGCCGTCAACGCCGCAGATTGGCTGTAACGAAACATAATTTTGTGGGAGGAAAAACATATGGATAAGAAAAAACAAAAAGCTAAGGCTGGGATATGTGTAGCAATCGCACTCATGATTATCAGCATGATCGGTGCTTCCTTGGTTCAGACATCCGGCGGCTCAGTCACAGTAAAAGATCTTCGCTGGGAAACAACATCCGGTTACCAAATGAGCGGATTGTTATTTATCCCGAAAGGTGTTTCGGACAAAAATAAGGTTCCCGCAATCGTAACAAGCCACGGAATGTTCAATAACCGTGAAATGCAGGATGCCAATTTCGTTGAACTTTCCCGGCGCGGGTATGTCGTTCTTGCGATGGATATGCTTTCGCACGGAAACTCCGACAACGCTCCGAATATAGGGGTTCTTGAAACCGGCATGTATGAGGCGGTCAAGATGCTGTCCACCATCAACTATGTTGACGCAACAAAAATCGGTATCACAGGGCATTCGCTTGGAGGTATGTCCAGCAATGTCGCGATTGATGAGGATAACGCCGCCCCGAAGAGGCTTATTTCAGCCGTCCTTTTCAACTGCGCCGATCCGACCTATACCGACCCCAAAACGAAACAGTTCACGAATGTTTTCGGCGACCGCAATGTGGGAGTTATCGCCGCAAAGTATGATGAATTCTTTATGAAAGACGTGGACTCAAATGGAGCGGTAACATCACCGAAGGATTATGTGAAATATTCCAATGCCCAGTCTTTCCTCCATTTCGGCACAGACCCTAAAGGGAGCGATTCGCGCACCTCGGATACCATCTATAAACAGAGCATCAACGGAAAAGACGCCATCCGTGTAATCTACAATCCGACCATCACGCACCCGTGGTCACATTTTTCCGCAAGATCCACATCGGCAACCATCGACTTCTTTAACGCAGCTTTACCTGCCCCCAACCCAATCCCTGCAACCAATCAGGTATGGCAGATCAAGGAGTTCTTTAATTTGTTAGGCCTCATCGGCTTTGGCATATTTATTCTGTGTTTTGCGGTTCTCATGCTGTTTACGTCACTCTTCTCCGAGCTTCGCGCAGACGAAGTTGTCGCAATCCGGCTTTCTCAAAAAGGCAGCAAAGGCTGGTTCTGGGGTCTGCTCGTCGCCGCAGCGGCATTCGGCACATTGTCGTATGTCCCCATACTGACCAGCGTAAAATCCTTTACCATGAGCAGAGACCCGTGGCCGCAGAGTTCCCCGTACGGCATTGGTGTTTGGGCCGCACTGTGCGGTCTGTTTACAATCTTAATGATGGTTATTTTTTATTACATGAACGGCAAGAAAAACGGGTTTGACCTTGTGGAACGCGGCGTCAAAATGCCGTTGAAAAAAATCTGGAAGACAATCCTGCTGGCTGTTATCGTTGTCTGCGTGTCGTATTCCTGTGTTTTCTTCGCGGACTATTTCTTCAAGACAGATTTCCGTATCTGGGTTCTTGGTGTAAAAGCGTTTGAGTCCGACAAACTATTTGTTTCCTTGTTCCCGTACTCCATCCTTTTCCTGATTTTCTATATTGCAAGTTCTGTTTCGATCAACAGTTTCAACTTCAATACAGTCGGGAATAATGACGGAGAGCGCGAGTGGATCAACACGACGATACTTGCGGTGTTCAACGTACTGCCGGTGGTTATCCTGATTCTCCTGCAGTACATCAATTTCGCCGCTACCGGCTACCTGCTCTTTGCCAACGCAAATATGCAGATCGTCTGGACCTTCCCACTGCTGGTTTTCCTTCCTGTTACCGCGATACTCTCACGCAAACTGTATCGTGTTACCAACAATCCCTATTTACCGGGCATCATCAACGGCGTTATCGTTACCCTGATCGCCTGCTCCAACACATTGACCTGGGGCTGACCCGGGACTCCCTACAGGAAATGGAAAAAATTTCAGTATAATGAACAGTCAAACGAGCATGAGGCCACTTTTGAATGGAATCATGCTCGTCGTTTGATTCCGGCTTTTTTCAGCCATAACGAAAATGCGTAAAGAAGGTGAGAGAGAATCAAATTTATAGGGATCAGGAGAGAACTATAAAAATGAGATGGAAGGCATTGAATTTTCTTGCCACTATCCTAAATCTGAAATTAGTAAGGGGTTAACAAATGGAAAAGACAGAAAAGCGCAACCTGCTTAGTTTAGGAACTGCGGAGGGTTGCAGACGTTTATTGGTACTACTTCTTGTATTGATTCTCGTATTCAGTTGTTTTGCAGCACTAATTGCATCCGACAATGGACAGGTAAAGATTTCCAGTTTAAAAATTGACTCGCGTGGCGCAGAGCTTAGTATGGATCAATATGTTCCGGCCGGCGTAAATGATGCCGACAAACTACCCTGTGTACTGTTGGCTCACGGCCGCGGAGCAACCAAGAATGTAGTCCGTGGTGTAGCGGAGGAGCTTGCCCGACGCGGATTCGTGGTGCTTAACGTCAGCGCTTACGGAATGGGTTTGAGCGAGCAACCCGTCAGTGACGATGGGGGTCAGGGAGCTAATAAATTTATGTTCGCCGCAGGACCTTTTGGTGAGCTTGACGCTCTTAACTTTGCACGCACCCTGCACTATGTGGATCCCACCCGGATTGCAATGTACGGGCACTCAATGGGTAGCATCCGTATCGCGGCGGCAGCTGTCACAGACTGCGGATACTATACTCTTAATGATACTATGATTAACGTATTGGCAAGCACATTTGGACAAACTTTCACCAGTGATGAGATTTCTAAGAATGCCGATGATCTTGCTGCTTCCCGTTTAAACGCAGATCAGCTTGCCTACTACAAAAACATTCGGGATGATAAAAAGGTTGCCTATGATACTCGTCTAAACACGATTGTATTGACAGGAAGCACAAGTGTGCCAAAAGCCACCAAAGTTAAGGTCGGCGGTCATGAGGTAACAAGGGAATGTCAGGTCAACGTTATTATGAATAACGGCAAGTACGATTGCTTGGGGCCAGGCGCTACATGGAACAATGACGGTACCACAAAATCAAGCGTCTTTGGCGGGGTCCAGATTGCTAACTGGTATCAAGTGTCTCAGGATGGCTCCAAGTACACGAAGATCGGTGCGCTTGACAGCGCTACGATTTTGAATACTCCGGCTCTCGTCTCAGCTGTTAAAGACCGGAGTGCACGTATTGCCTGCTATACCAACGTATCTCATTCAGAAGAGTATTTCTCCAACGAGGAAAATAATTATACTGTCAAAACCTTGTCTCAGGTATTGAACTATAATCGCGGTAATTTGACGGATTCCAATACAAAGCCTCTTGATTCAAGCAGCAACATCTGGTTACTGCGCGCTTTCTGCAACCTGATTGCCATGGTGTGTATGCTTGCCACGATTTTTCCAATCGTCGGCCTTCTCATCAAGACGAAGTTCTTTGCTCCTTGTATTGCCGAGCAGCATGAGTTCAAATCTGACAGCATTAGCGTTAATAAAATTGCCTACTGGGGCTTTGCTGCCCTCACTGTTATATTTACATTCTTTGCTTTGTATAAGGCGAACACCTTTGGGCCGACTTGGGCCGGCGGTGTGGTTAAG
>JAEWUH010000190.1 GCA_023397245.1 Bacillota bacterium
ATACTGGACCTTGCCAAGCGTTACAAGCCGATCCATCCGGATACGGTCGCCGCCTACAATCAGGTGGTACTGGCATATAAATTATAACAGAATATAAGGAAAGGTTGATGAGAATGACATCTCTTGAACTGGCAACGGAAGCCGCAAAAATACTGAGCAGCAAAAAAGCCCTGAATCTAAAGGTGATCGGGATTAAGGATATATCGGTTCTTGCAGACTATTTTGTAATCGCAACCGGAACGAGCAGCACACATGTAAAATCCCTTGCCGATGAGGTTGAATTCAAGCTCAAGCAGGTTGAAGTTGCCCCCACGCATACCGAGGGCTTCCGCTCCAATTCCTGGGTTCTTCTGGATTACGGATCCGTTATTGTACACGTGTTTACAACTGATTCGCGTGAATTCTATGATCTTGACCGCCTATGGCAGGACGGCGAGATGGTCGAAATCGCAGGTCTTGAATAAGATTCTACCGGCGCCCGGCGCAAGCCGTGCCGCCGTTACATAAATGAGAAATATATGGGAGCGAAGGAAATCATGAAATACGATCACAAACCTATTGAGAAAAAGTGGCAGGAAAAATGGGAGCAGGCCGGCGTTTTTCACGCCTCCAATACTTCTGAAAAACCAAAATACTACGCGCTGATTGAATTTCCCTATCCGTCCGGTCAGGGGCTTCATGTCGGTCATCCGCGCTCCTACACGGCCATCGATATTATTGCCCGTAAGCGCCGCCTGCAGGGCTACAACGTGCTCTACCCAATCGGCTGGGACGCTTTCGGCCTTCCTACCGAAAACTTCGCAATCAAAAACCATGTGCATCCGGCAGAGGTCACGAAGAAGAATATCGCCCGCTTTAAGCAGCAGCTTCAGTCGCTCGGCATTTCATTCGACTGGTCGCGCGAAATCAACACCACGGATCCGGATTATTATAAATGGACGCAGTGGATTTTCCTGCAGCTGTTTAAGCACGGCCTTGCCTATAAAAAAGAGATGGCCGTAAACTGGTGCACCTCCTGCAAATGCGTGCTTGCCAACGAAGAAGTCGTCAACGGCGTCTGCGAACGCTGCGGCAGCGAGGTCGTCCGCAAGGTAAAGTCCCAGTGGATGCTTAAAATCACCGAGTACGCGCAGCGCCTCATCGACGACCTGAGCCTTGTGGATTATCCGGACCGTGTAAAAACGCAGCAGACAAACTGGATCGGCCGTTCCACGGGCGCGGAGGTGGACTTCGGCACTACTGCCGGGGACAAGCTGACCGTCTATACCACAAGGCCGGATACGCTCTACGGCGCGACCTACATGGTCGTTTCCCCGGAGCACCCGATGATTGAAAAATGGGCGGACAGGCTTAATAATATTGCAGAAATCCGTGCGTATCAGGAAGAAGCCGCCAAGAAGTCCGATTTTGAACGCACCGAGGTTGCCAAGGACAAAACCGGCGTTCGTCTGGACGGCGTTTCCGCCATCAACCCGGTAACAGGGAAGGAAATCCCGATCTTTATTTCCGATTATGTGCTCGTATCCTACGGCACCGGCGCTATTATGGCCGTTCCGGCGCACGATACCCGCGACTGGGAGTTCGCAAAGAAATTTGAACTCCCGATCATCGAGGTGGTCAAGGGCGGAGACGTTCAGAACGAAGCTTTCACCGACTGTGCCACCGGCATTATGGTGAATTCCGGGATTCTGGACGGGCTGACCGTGGAGCAGGCCAAGAAGAAGATCACGGAATATCTGACCGAAAAGGGGATCGGCCACGCGAAGGTGAACTTTAAGCTGCGCGACTGGGTATTTTCCCGCCAGCGTTACTGGGGCGAGCCAATCCCGATTGTATACTGCGAAAAATGCGGCTATGTCGCGCTCCCGGAAAGCGAGCTGCCGCTGCGCCTCCCGAATGTAAAATCCTACGAGCCGACCGATAACGGTGAATCGCCGCTTGCCCACATGACCGAGTGGGTGGAAACCACCTGCCCGCACTGCGGCGGAAAAGCCAAGCGCGAAACCGATACCATGCCGCAGTGGGCCGGGTCGTCCTGGTACTTCCTGCGTTATATGGATCCGCATAACAATGACGCGCTTGCCAGCCCGGAAGCGCTCAAATACTGGGCTCCGGTTGACTGGTACAACGGCGGCATGGAGCATACGACCCTGCATCTGCTTTACAGCCGTTTCTGGCATAAATTCCTTTATGACATCGGCGTTGTTCCCACTCCGGAGCCGTACGCAAAGCGTACAAGCCACGGCATGATTTTGGGCGAGAACGGCGAGAAGATGAGCAAGTCCCGCGGCAACGTGGTGAACCCGGATGAGATCGTAAACGAGTACGGCGCGGACACCATGCGTCTTTACGAGATGTTTATCGGCGATTTTGAAAAGGCTGCGCCGTGGAGCGCTACGGGCATCAAAGGCTGCCGCCGTTTCGTGGAACGTTACTGGAACCTGCAGAACAACCTTAATGAGGAAAAAGGCATCCGCAAGAGCCTGGAAATCGCGTTTAACAAGACCATTAAAAAGGTCGGCGAGGATATGGAAAACCTCAAGTTCAACACGGCAATCGCCGCCCTGATGGCACTGATGAACGACATTTCGGACGTCGGCTCCATTACCGCCGACGAGTTGAAAGTTTATACCCTCCTGATGAATCCGTTCGCGCCCCATGTGACCGAGGAAGTATGGAATACGATGAAGTTTGGCGGTATGGCCTGCGAGCAGGAATGGCCGAAGTACGACGAGGCAAAATGCAAAGAGGACAGCGTTGAGATTGCCGTTCAGGTTAACGGCAAGGTGCGCGCCCGCTTAAACGTCCTCGCCGACATAACCGGCGACGCGGCAATCTCCGCCGCCAAGGCCGACGAAAAAATCGCCGCCGAAATCAGCGGAAAAAATATCGTCAAGGAACTTTATGTTCCCGGCAAACTCGTGAATCTTGTGGTAAAGTAATAAAAATTGAGCGGCATCGGTTTTGTACCGGTGCCGTTTTTGCAACAATACAGGCCGCCCGGCAAAACACCGGACGGCCTTAATTTTCCATATGCATATTATCTAAATATTAAATATGCAGCGATAAGCTGCAATATAATGATAACAGGGATACCGACCATGAATTTCTTGTGCTGCGTTTTATGGCGGATCAGCCGCATGGTGATGAGCATGGCGGGGGAGCCGCCGAGCGCCGCGAGCAGCAGAAGGGTGCTCTCCGGTACGCGCCAAAGATGTTTTTTTGCCTGCCGCTTATCGTATACCGTCGCAAGAATTGCGATAAAATTAATAATAATCAGGTAATAACCGCAATATATATAAACAGGCATGTCTCCTCCGATTAAAGCAGATGCACCGCAGTTGGGGCAGTAGCGGCTGCTTTGGTCTACCGCGCATTTGCAGTTCGGGCATATTTTTTTGTTTGACCGGTGTACCGCATACATAAGATTCGGTTCGATTTCGGCGGCGTAATCCCGTTCCAGACGTTGGCCTTCCTCCTTGGGTATCTCATACACCGTGCCGCAGCCCGGGCAGGTAACAAAATACCGCCTGCCAAAGCGGAAAAGCGGAAGAAAGAACAGGGTGAACTGCTGGTACGTACACGTCACAAAAGCCATTGCATCACCGGTGGAGCAGCAGGTGAAAAAGCGGCATCTGCGCGTTCCAATGCTGTTTTGGCCGTTTGTAAATCCGAAAATCAGGAACATATCGCACCTCCATTGGTTGTTACCATGTATCCTACACTATAAAACAGTCGGTGTCAAACGGAATCGGTTAAAAATTTCGCGGGTGTTTACAGAATCGGGACAAGGAAAGGAATGATCTTTATGGTGATCCGGCTTTTTGACCGGCACAGTATTTTCGTATGCGTCTGCATTATGGCCGTGGTCATTGCGGTTACAATGGCGTTTAACCTCGGAAGTAAAAACCGCACGGCTCCGAACAGCGAAGCCTCGCAGTCGGCTTCTTCGAAAACGGAATCAATCGGCTCGGCGTCGTCATCCCCTTTGGAATCCTTCGCTGATTTCTCTCAGCCTGTTTCTGAAAATACAGGAGCCTCCGCTGCCGCGCCTTCCTCCGGTACGGCTGTCTCTTCCCAGACTGCGGCTGTTTCTGCCGCCGCTTCCGGCGAGATGCGCGCCGTCTGGGTTCCTTACATGAGCCTGGATATGAGCCGTGAGGAGGATAAAAGCGAAAAGGCATTTCAGAAAAAGTTTGACGCGATCATTGTAAACGCGAAAAAATGCAATATGAATACGCTGATTGTACACGTACGCCCGTTCGGCGACGCTTTGTATAAATCCTCCTACTATCCGTGGAGCCACACGGTGGGCGGGACGCAGGGTGTAAACCCAGGTTATGACCCGCTTGCTTATATGGTGTCCGCGTCCCATAAGGCGGGGCTGAAAATTCATGCGTGGGTAAACCCGCTGCGGGTTCAGATCGCCTCTACGCCGTCCATTCTGGCACAGGAGAATCCTTACAATACATGGATTAATGACACTTCCAAACCCGGCTGGGTGGTGGAGAGCGGCAGCGGTAAGTATTATAATCCCGCTTATACACAGGTTCGCAGGCTGATTGCGGACGGCGCGAAGGAGATTGCGAAAAATTACGAGGTGGACGGCATCCAGTTTGACGACTATTTCTATCCCACACAGGACGCTGCCTTTGACAAAGCAGCCTATGACAATTACCGTTCTTCCGCGCAGAAAAACGGAACGCCGCTCAGCCTGCAGGAATGGCGCAGAGCAAACGTAAACGCTCTGGTTTCGCTGGTTTACAGTGAGATTAAATCCGCAAAGCCGGGTGTTGTGTTCGGCATTGCTCCGCAGGGCAACGTGCAGAACGATATGAACCTCGGCGCCGACGTTGTTTCGTGGTGCGGCACGCAGGGCTACGTTGATTATATTTGTCCGCAGCTGTATGTGAATTTTGAAAATCCGGTTCTTCCTTATGATACGGCGGTGCAGAGCTGGCGCAAGCTCGTAACGAACAAGAATATTAAGCTGTATTTCGGACTGGCGGTTTATAAGGCCGGCTCCGACGCGGACAGCGGCACATGGAAAAAGTCCGATACGATTCTGGCACAGCAGGTCAGTCTGGGGCGGAAAACCCCCTGCGACGGATTTATGTTCTATTCCGCCGATTATCTGAGCAGCAGCCAAACGAAAGAAGAAATCCAGAATGTGATGAAAGTGCTGAATTGAGAATGAAATTCTATTTATTAGAATAATAAAAAGTATCGGGCAAGTGCAATAATAACTAAACTGAGCCGCTATCCGCTTTCAGCAGGTAGTGGCTCAGTTAATCCAACAGCTCTTTTAACAAGTTTTTATAGTTATTTAAGAACTGTCTGGTGATTTGATAGTTTTCTGTCTGTTCGTACTCCGTACGGTGTATGCCTTTTTCGGAGAAAGCATAGATGATACTGTTCGGATAGGACATCAGAATCGGAGAATGGGTGGCAATAATCAGTTGAGAATCCTGTTTCACCAGCTCGTCTACCCGGCAAAGCATGGCAAGCTGCCTCTGCGGAGAAAGCGCTGCTTCCGGTTCGTCAAAAATATAGACGCCGTGCCCGCCTAAACGGTTGTTCAAAAGGGCAAAAAAGCTTTCCCCGTGGGAACATTCATGCAAAGAACCGCCATAGCTATCTTTGATTTGAGGAGCACCTGCGGAAGTCTTATCCAAATCTT
>JAEWUH010000204.1 GCA_023397245.1 Bacillota bacterium
CCGGGGGATGCAAGGGGGATTGGATGGAGCCCTCCCGCCGGGAATTACCAATCCCCCTTGCCGGGACTTTGCTTACTTTCGTCCCGGAACGAAAGTAAGGGCCTGCCCGGCCTGAGGGCGGCTAAATGTTTAGCCTAGGGTATGAACTCTCTCTATCGACTGCGGTCGAGAAATCTCTCTGTCATCTGCGGATGACATCTCCCTTTCGCAAGGGAGACA
Organism: Bacillota bacterium; assembly: GCA_023397245.1. Lineage (GTDB taxonomy): Bacteria > Bacillota > Clostridia > Oscillospirales > Acutalibacteraceae > DATAML01. The sequence goes on from JAEWUH010000204.1 coordinate 220, forward strand.
GGAGAAGCAGCGTCTACCTGAATTATCCCTTGCCACTCCTGTTAAGGAGAGGGGGACCGCCGCAGCGGTGGAGAAATTATTGTAAATGGCGCAAAGCAGGCCGGACGAAAGTCCGGCCTGCTTTGCGGGAAATGATATAGGGAATAGGAGTAAATACTTGTAATCAGTTTCAGGCAGGTTTTTTGCCCCCTGCGGTGGCGCTCTTGGGGATTCGGACGATGCATTCGATATATTCGTCCGTTTCGTTCTTCCGCGACTGCGCGTTAATTCCGCTCAGTTTCATCGCTTCAATTGCATGGTTGATGGTATTCAAAAACACTCGGACATCTTTTACAATGAAAATTCGCTTTGCCTTCCTTTTCTTGCCGGAAAGCGCGTTTTCAACCAGCTCGTCCGTCTGTTTTACATTCAGATTCAGCTCGATGATTCGATTCAGCATTTTCTTGCGCAGCTTTTCCTCCGGAATCCGCAGCAGTGCGCGCGCATGGCGCTCCGTAAGACCGGCTTCCACAATTTTGTCGCGCTCCTCCTGCGTCAGCTTGAGAAGGCGCATTTTATTGGCAAGCGTAGACTGGCTTTTTCCAAGCCGTACCGCCGCTTCTTCCTGTGTAACGTTCCATTCGTCGATCAGACGGCGGATTCCTTCCGCTTCCTCAAAAATCTGTAAGTCCTGCCGCTGCAGGTTTTCCGTCATGGCAAGCACAGCGCTTTTTTCCGGCGTGCAGTCGTTCACGATGCAGGCAACCGTTGTCAGCCCCGCGATCTTACAGGCGCGCAGCCTGCGTTCTCCGGCAATCAGCTCGTAGCCTCCGCTGATGCGCCGAACGGCAATCGGCTGCAGCAGGCCGTTGGTACGGATGCTGCGGGAAAGAGCCAGAAGCTCCTGCTCGTTAAAGTTGCGGCGCGGCTGCGCCGGGTTTGGTTGAATGGAATCGATCTCAATCTGTACAACTCTGTTCTTTTCACCCAGAATATGCAAATTCGCCGCCCCCCGCTTGTCCTTTAGGTTAAGGATAGCATGGTGCGCAGCGGATTTTTGTAGAAATATGGATGTCGATATATTTTTATTTTATATAACGGTGTCGGATTTTATTGTTTCTTCCTAATTAACAAGGAATTTTGATTGATAATATTCCATTAATATTCAGTATGTATGGAAATACTATGTCTTCCTGCATTAGTCTATGCATATTTTTTCATTTAATTCATCCGCAATATTGGGATATTTGCAATTTGACATATTGCCCTGTATAATTGAAATACGCCCATGAATAAAGTGCTGGAATTTTGTTATAATCCTATACCTGAGGAGTACTGTATGACTGATAAGAAGCTTAGAGCTATCATAATTTTGATTATCTGCGCTATCATTGCTGCGTTTGGATTTGGGATTGATAAAATTAAAGCGGAAAACAGCTATGACAGAAATCGCATCGGAATCGATTTGCCGAACCAATCCGTTATTTTAAAGAAGCAAGACGATCACGGAGGATTCCACGGGGATGGCGAGTATTACTGCGCAATACAGCTGACGGAAGAAGGCGTAATCAAATTTACCCACGACGCGGCAAAAACGGGAAAGTGGGCTCCCCTTCCGCTGCCTGAGGATATCGAGATCATTGTTCATGGAAATGAATATTATGACATCGGTAAAATGTCGAAGAATATTCCGAAGAATGTAACACGCGGTATTTACTATGTCCGGGACCGGTATGCCGAAGAATATCCAAGCGAAAAAAACACAAATATCCTTTCAAGGTATTCTTATAACGTAACGATTTCCATTTTGGACTTCGATACCAAAATACTTTATATTTATGAATTGGATACCTAAACGAAAAGCCCGCATTTAAAGCGGGCTTTTCGTTATTTTGGCACCGTGGCGGGGATAAAGCGCAGGAAGCGCGTTTGTCCGCTTAATCAGCACAAGGCTGCGGCCGTCGCCGCCGGGCAAGGTAAACTCTTCCGTTTTTTCAAGTGTGCAGCCAAGCAGTTTGACCGCGTTTTTTGCGGAATCAAGCTCCTCTGTAATTTGCGGGCCTTTCATCGCGGCAAAAACTCCGCCCATCTTCAGGAACGGCAGGCAGTATTCGCCAAGCAGGTTCAGCGGCGCGACCGCGCGCGCCGTGGCAAAATCGTATGCGCCGCGGTATTTTGGCTGCCGCCCGCCTTCCTCCGCGCGCGCGTGCACAAGCTCCGCGGAGAGCTTAAGCTTATCCAGTACATCCTGCAAAAAGATCAGGCGCTTGTTCAGACCGTCGAGGAGGGTTAATTTGATATCGGGGCGCATGATTTTCAGCGGCAGGCCGGGGAATCCCGCTCCGGTACCCACATCGATCAGCTTGGCGCCCTGCGGGATATCCATATACTTTAATAACAGAATACTGTCCAGAAAATGCTTGATTGCCACCTCACGCGGCTCGGTGATGGCGGTCAGGTTTATTTTTTCGTTCCATTCCACCAGAAGTTCCATATACTGTTGAAAACTATCCGCCTGCGCGGAGGTCACTTCCAGCCCGTATGCGCTCGCGGAAGAAATCAGCAGCTCCCTTATGTCCTCCATCTTACGCCTCCTTATTGCGGCTGAGCCAGATCAGCAGTACGGAAATATCGGCGGGGCTTACCCCCGATATACGGGAAGCCTGCCCGACGCTGGACGGCTTCACCTTTTCCAGCTTTTCCTGCGCTTCGGTCCGCAGGCCTGTGATCTCCTGATAATTCACATCGGCGGGCAGGCGGCGCTCTTCCAGCCGGCGCATCTCCGCAATCTGTGATTTCTGCCTTTTAATATACCCCTGATATTTGATTTCAATCTCCGCGTTTTCAAAGATTGCCGCCGGAAGGTCCGGGCGGTTCGGGTCGACCGGTTTTAAAATTTCATAGTTCAGCTCCGGTCTGCGGATTAAATCGGCGAGCCTTACGCCGCTTGTTACCTCCGATGTTTCATGTGAAACAAGCAGTTCGTTCAGCTCTTTGGACGGCGGAATCACGGTCTTTTCCGCCCTTGCGATTTCTTCCGCCTTCTGCCGTTCCTTCTCCTGAAAGCGCGCCCACCGGTCGTCGGAAATAAGGCCAAGCTTCCGGCCCGTGGGAGTAAGCCGCTCATCGGCGTTATCCTGACGAAGTACAAGACGGTACTCGCTGCGGGAAGTCATCATACGGTACGGGTCGGTGCAGCCCTTTGTAATCAGGTCGTCCACCAGCGTCCCTATGTAGGAGCCTGCGCGGTCAAGAACCATCGGTTCCCTGCCCTGCGCCTTCAAGGCGGCGTTAATTCCGGCAACAAGTCCCTGTGCAGCGGCTTCCTCGTAGCCGGAGCTTCCGTTGAACTGTCCGGCTCCATAAAGGCCGTGGAAATCCGTAAATTCCAGCGTCGCCTGCATCTGCACCGGGTCGACGCAGTCGTATTCGATTGCATAGGCGGAACGCATGATTTCCACCTTTTCCAGCCCGGGAATGGAACGGTAAAACGCAAGCTGAACATCCTCCGGCAAAGAGGAGCTCATGCCCTGCAGGTACATTTCCTCCGTATCCATGCCGCACGGCTCAATAAATAACTGATGGCGCTTTTTATCTGAAAAGCGAACGATTTTATCCTCGATGCTCGGGCAGTAGCGCGGCCCGATTCCCTCGATTTTTCCACTGTACAACGGGGAACGGTGGATATTCTCAAGAATGATCTTTTTGGTTTCGTCATTCGTCCAGGTGATATGGCACACCGCGCGATTTTCCGGCGGCGTTAAGGTATCGTAGGAAAACGGAGTGACCGGCTCGTCCCCCGCCTGCACCTCAAGGCCGTTAAAGTCGATGCTCGATTTCAGCACGCGCGCGGGCGTGCCGGTTTTGAAGCGGCGGAGCTTGAGCCCCAGCTTCTTCAGCGAAGCGCCGAGAAACGCGGCGGGAAACATCCCGTCCGGACCGCTTTCGTAGGTGACGTCGCCCAAATAAATGCGTCCGCCGAGGAAGGTTCCGGTGGCGATCACTACCGCCTTTGTCCGGTAAACCGCATCCATGCGCGTGACAACCTGCCAGGAGCCGTCCTCATTGCGGCCGATTTCCACAACCTCCGCCTGCTTTAACTGCAGGTTCGGCTGGAGCTCCAGCTTATGCTTCATAATCTTTCCGTATTCGCGGCGGTCGATCTGTGCGCGCAGGGAATGGACGGCCGGGCCTTTGCCGAGGTTCAGCATACGGCTCTGGATCATGGCCGCGTCTGCGGTTCTCCCCATTTCTCCCCCAAGTGCGTCAATCTCCCGCACCAGATGCCCTTTTGCCGTTCCGCCGATGGACGGATTGCACGGGCAGTTTCCCACGGCGTCCATATTAACGGTAAACACGCAGGTTCTGCAGCCGAGCCGCGCAGAAGCAAGCGCGGCTTCGATTCCGGCGTGCCCCGCGCCGATAACGATCACATCGTAATTTCCCGCATTGTATTTCAAAGTAGTTTCCTCCTATACATAATCCCTGTTTTTAACGAAACGTTTCTTCTCTCTGTCACTGAGGACGCACGCGTCTTTTCGCACCTACGGCAAAATCTCTCTGTCAACTGCGGTCGAGGTCTCCCTTTAACAAGAGAGACTTGTAAAGTGGAAAGCTAATTATTTACCCGTCAATGAAAATCATACAGAAAATTGACATAACCGAGATGAATGAGGATACCCCGGGGGATGCAAGGGGGATTGGATGGAGCCCTCCCGCCGGGAATTACCAATCCCCCTGCCGGGACTTTGCTTACTTTCGTCCCGGAACGAAAGTATGGGCCCGCCCGGCCTGAGGGCAGCTAACGGTAATTTGAAATTATTTTTTTACCGACCCGGCTCAAATACCCTTTTGCTATTTTGGAAGCTTTTCCTCCTGCAAAATAAGTAAATCCCCCCAGTAGTCCGGTAAATTCTTTCAACTTTATTTTATGCGATGGTTGAAAATAGTCGAACAGTTAAAAATCAGAACCTTTATTTCCCCACGCAGAAGTGTGAAAAGACTTCGTCCACCACCGCTTCGGTGGCGCGCTCGCCGGTAAGCTCCAATAGCGCGGAAATTGCGCCCTCAATAGAAACCGTCACCGCATCCAACGTCATTCCGTGCTCCACCGCAAGCAGCGCCTCGGTAACGCAGTCAAGCGCGTTCCGGTCGTCGTCACGCTGGCGCTCCGTGTACAGGATTCCGTCCGCGGGGTTCAACTGCGCCGTCTTTAAGAGCTCAGCCACAGCGTTCCGCAGTTCTTCCAGCCCTTCTCCGGACAATGCGGAAATAAATACTATATGTTTAAACTTTAATTGTATATACTGATTGTTAATTTGAGGCGGCAGATCGCTTTTATTGATCACCGCGACCGCGGGTGTATCCTTGATCGCTTCAATCAGCTCTTTATCCTCACCGTCCAATGGCTGGGACGAATCGAACACCGCCAGCACAAGCTGCGCCGCGCCGAGTTTTTCCCGCGCACGCGTCACGCCGATCTGCTCCACCGGGTCTTCCGTAAAATGAATTCCGGCGGTATCCGCAAGACGCAGCGGCACATCCCCGAGGATTACGGTATCCTCCACCACGTCGCGCGTGGTTCCCGCGTATTCGGTCACAATGGAACGCTCACAGCCGGAAAGCAGGTTCATCAGCGTGGACTTTCCCACGTTGGGCCTGCCCGCAATCACCGTATTTACGCCTTCGCGCAGGACGCGTCCGGCATCGAACTGGCTGAGCAGGCGCTCCAGCTCCGACTTTGCCCCGAGCAGCGTTTCCGCAAGGGCATCCGTATTCACTTCCGGAATGTCGTCCTCCGGGTAATCCGCCCACGCGGACAAATGCGCGGCGGTGCCGATCAGCATTTCGCGGATACGGATGATTTTCTTCTCCAGCGCGCCGTCGTGTCCGGCAAGCGCGGCCTTCGCAGCCTGGCTTCCCTGCGCGGAAATCAGCTGCATCACGGATTCGGCTTCGGTCAGGCCGATTTTCCCGTTCAGAAACGCCCTTTTGGTAAATTCACCGGCTGCGGCCGGCTTTGCGCCCGCTGCGAGTACGGCTTTTAAGACACGCCGCATCAGGTACAGACCGCCGTGGCAGGAAAGCTCTACAACGTCTTCCCCGGTAAAGCTGGCCGGCGCTCGATAATTCAACGCGATGGCTTCGTCGATATCCTCGTCTCCGTCGTGCACCCTGCCGTAAAGCGCCTGATAGCCGGAAATTTCATCAAAGGTTTTCCCGCTTTTTGGCGTAAATACCTTCTGCGCGATTTCATGCGCCGAAGGCCCGGAGATACGCACAATGCCGATCCCGCCCGGCGCCTGCGGCGTGGAGATCGCGGCGATAGTCGTTTCGGAATAACTCTGTTTTTTCATAGTTACCTCATAAAATACCTTATGTATATTAAAATAGCAATTCTTTAGCCGCCCTCAGGCCGAATAAGATTTCACTTAAATAACTGAGGGATTAACCGGGGCGGGAAGAAAACCTCTACCACCACAAAGAAAAAGCTCGTGGTCGCCGTAGGCGCGAAAAGACGCTGTGCGTCAAACGAAAAACAGGGGCGATTCAAAACGAACCGCCCCATGCTGATTATACAGACTATTTTTTCGAATCAATACGACCATAAAGCGGCGTACTCTTATCATGTGCTGTTTGCCGGAAAGCCGTGTTTTCGGCAGCCGGTGCAGGAGAAGGCGTTTGCGCCGGTCTTGGGCCGCGGTTGTTGTTAAAGTTTCCGCGCGGCTTGCCGTTTCCGCCGTTATTGTTGTACGGGCGGTTCTGCTGCGGTCTTCCGTTATTGTTAAAGGTTCTGCGGGGCATCGGGCGTTCGCCCGCCTCCGGGCCAATGACTACATGGCGGCCCAGGTCTTCCCCCTCCGACCAGGACTTTGCACCCGGCACGGTCTGAACGGCGGTATGGATGATTCTGCGTTCATAAGGGTTCATCGGTTCAAGGGAAGTATTTCTTCCGGTCTTTACCGCTTTTGCGGCGATCTTTTTGCCGAGCACTTCCAGCGTATCCTTGCGCTTTTCGCGGTAATTTCCGATATCGAGCGTAATACGGTAATAGGAATTGTCAATATGGTTCGCAACCAGACCAGCCAGATACTGCAGCGCGTCGAGGGTTTCGCCGCGGTGGCCGATAATAAACCCGATGTCCTCGCCGGTAAGCGAGAGCAGCGCACCGGATTCTTCCTCGGTTACGGAAACCTCTACGGAACGGAGCCCCATGTTGGCCAGAATTGTTTTCAAATAACTCGCGGCGGCGTCCGCCGGGCTGCTTTCAATGAATACTCTGACCTTTGCGGGATTTCCGCCGAATAGACCGAATGTCTTTTTTGTGGGCATTTCAAGAATTTCAAACTCGGCGTCGTAGGTTTCTACGCCCAATTCTCTGCAGGCAGCTTCCCGGGCCAGCTCAACGGTATCTCCAGTTGCGATCGCTTCTTTAATCACAGTAATACCTCCCTGGTTTCACATTTATTTTTTCGAACCCAAATAATTGTCTTTCGTTTTCTGATCTTTTGTTTTCTGCTTCGGGGCAGCTTTACTATCCGCAGACTGCTGAACTTTTTCCATCACTTTTTTTACCTGCGCGCCCGGAATCATTTTTACATCCGCTTCTTCCTGTTCAAGCAGCGCAATCCTCTGGGCTTCCGCCTTGGCGTTCAGGTCGGCCGGGCCGAACCAGATGTTAAGGATAAGAGTCTGCAGGAATCCGGTCAACGTGGAAATAATCCAGTAAAAACCGACCGCAGCCGGCATTGTGCAGGCGATCCATGCGCTGAAAAGCGGCATAAAGTAGAACATTGCCTTCATGCAGCCCTGCTGTTGCTGCATCGCGGGCTGGGACCGGTTCATATACAGCTGCGTCAGCAGAGATGTGACCAGGCAGAGCACAGGAATAATCCACAAATTGGAACGGAAAATCGTACCGAATATATTAGCCGGATCGGACGGGGTATCCAAAAGATTCAGGCCCAGGAACTGGAACCCGTGGCTGAAAGACGTAATTTTGGAAAGCTCGTCCGCGCTGAACATGGTAAGATGCGGCCTTAACGTCTCAAAATGTTTGATAATTTCGATCTGCGGATAGGTCGCGTTAAACGTGGAACCCACGCCGGGGATCGCCTTGAGCATATTCACGGCTTTGGTGATTCCGTCCGCGGAAAGGTGCAGCGCATTGGCAAGCGGGTTCTGAACGGTATAGAACAGACCCATTACAATTACAAGCGGAATCAAAGTGGTCATGCAGCCGCTGGCCGGGTTGACCCCTTCCTTTTCATAAAGCTTCTGCGTTTCCTCCTGAAGCTTTGCTTTGTCATTTCCGTACTTTTTCTGCAGCTCTTTCTGCTTGAGAGCCATTTTGCTGGTCATGGCCATCGATTTCTGCTGCTTTACGGAAAAAGGAAACATCAGAATTTTCAGGGTTACGGTAAACAGAATGATTGCAATACCGTAGTCCTGTATTACATACTTGTAGAAAAACCAGAGAAGATAACCGAGAATGCTTCCGAAGTAATTGAATATATCCATCATAAAAGAAGTACTCCTCTATAATTGCTAAAGGAACCGCTGAATAAATCCCTATATTCATCTTGGTTTAATCAGTGCTTCCTTAACTCTTTTCCTTTTTTTCAGGAACGGGATCGTAACCGCCCCGGCTGAACGGGTTGCAGCGCAAGATGCGATACAATGCAAGAAAAAATCCCTTAAATGCGCCGAAGCGTTCCACCGCCTGAAGCGCGTAATTGGAACAGGTTGGGTAATACTTGCAGCACGGCTTTTTGTAGGGGGATATGGCGGTCTGATAAAACCTTATAAGCCAAATAAGCGGGCGCTTCATTTTAAAACCCCCGCGTTTTTGAACTGCTGCGTCATGGCACGGTAAACATCCGTGCTCTTTACAAAGGGCGTTTTTCCCCTCGCAACAAAAATAAAATCATAACCGGCCTGTACCTTCGGCGCCATCAGGCGAAAGGCTTCCCTTATCACCCGGCGCGACCGGTTTCTTTTTACGGCATTTCCCGTTTTTTTGCCGGTGGTAATGCCGATTCTTACATTATTGCTGCGGTTTTTCAAAACGTAAGTGACAAGCACGGGACTCACGTAGGATTTTCCCCTGGTATAAATCCTTCTGAAATCCCTGTTCTCTTTAATCGGTAAAAATAAATCCATAACAGTAAAACCGCACCACAATTTCCAAACGATTAATAAAGAGTTAAAAAGAAAGGCCACACAAAAGGTGGCCCTTTTTTGCTTAATAACTCAAGCTTGCTCTGCCCTTCGCTCTGCGGCGGGCCAAAACCTTACGGCCGTTGCGGGTAGACATTCTTTTACGGAACCCGTGCTCCTTTTGTCTGTGAAGCTTCTTGGGCTGATAAGTTCTCAGCATGAAAAAACCCTCCTTTCGAGGTACAAACCTTGCAATTTAGCATTATATATTAAAAACTTGCAGCCTGTCAACCTAAATTTTGCCCCAATTTTAGAAAAAATCGGGATTGCGGCGGCATGCTGCGGAATTCTCTTCTAAGGATTGTCCCGATACATTCAATATACCACAATATAATGTAAAATAAAAGAAAAAGAAAATAAAAAATAAATTTAAATGAATAGATGTCAAAGTGCACCCGCACTACAATATAATGTGTTCAATGGCAAAAATGAAATTTGTCAAAATCCTCGTTTTGTGGTAATATAATTTATGTTATGCCCAAGAGTATAAATAATTTAAAATGAGGTTTATAGAATGGAATCCTTCACCGAAGTCTGGAATCTTGTCTGCGATTACTGCAAAAACAAAATAACCGATATTGCGTATTCCACCTGGATTAATCGGATTGAACCCGTGAGCCTTGATTTTGCCAAAGGTACCGCAGTTCTTAAGGTTCCCAACGAGCTTCACCGCCAGACGCTGACACATTACTACATGGACCTGCTGGGCGAGGCCTTTGCACAGATTTTCGGTCAGGAAATTACCATACATATCTGCATTCCGGAGGAAGTACCCGCCGAAAAGCCGAATGACGAAACGCCCCCCATCAACGACGATTACGAGTTCACCTTTGACACGTTCATTGTGGGCTCCTCCAATAAATTTGCGCACGCGGCTTCCATGGCGGTTGCCCACAAGCCCGCGACCCTTTACAATCCGCTGTTTATTTACGGAAACTCCGGGCTTGGAAAAACACATCTGCTCTACGCCATCTGCAACGAAATCAGCCGCACCGACCCGAAAACCAACATTATTTATATAAAGGGCGACGAATTTACCAACGAGCTGATTGAATCCATCCGGCACGGCACCACGCTGGAATTCCACAACCGCTACCGAAAAGCGGACGTGCTCCTGGTGGACGATATTCAGTTCATCGCCGGCAAGGATTCCACGCAGGAGGAGTTTTTCCATACCTTTAATACGCTTTATGAAGCAAAAAAACAGATTGTACTCACCTCAGACCGGCCGCCCAAGGATATTGCCACGCTGGAGGAACGTCTTCTCACCCGTTTTGAGTGGGGACTGACCGCGGATATCCAGCCGCCGGATTTTGAAACGCGCATCGCGATTATCAAGCGCAAGGCGGAGCTTCTGGAAATAGAATTACCGGATAATGTCGCGGAATACATTGCGAACCGGCTGAAAAACAATATTCGCCAGCTGGAGGGCGCAGTCAAGAAGATGAAGGCCTATAATCTGCTCGGCGAAGGCCTCAGCATTACCACGGCACAGGCCGCCATCTGCGATATCATCAACAACGACCAGCCAACCCCCTACACCGTGGAAAAAATTATCGACGAGGTTGCGCGCACGTTCGGCACCTCGGGCGAGGATATCCGTTCCTCAAAGCGTTCCGCCAACATTTCCAACGCGCGCCAGATTGCCATGTATGTGGTAAGGGAAATTACCCAGATGCCACTGAGCGCCATCGGCACGGAATTCGGCCGCCGCGACCACTCCACCGTGGTTTACGCCATCCAGCAGGTAGAAAAAGGGCTGGTGCGCGACCCGAAAACCAAAGCGACCGTGGAAGATATCATCAAAAATATCCGAGACCGTTAAATTGTGGAGAATCCGTCCACATTTAAACATTTTCGGTTGAAACCGATTTTTTCCGGTTTTACGAAAACTCCGGATTATTTAACTTCTTTTCAACATTCCCCACAAAGTTTTCAACAACGTGTTAAAAACCAAAATTTTAATACATTTTGTTAACGAAATTTTAACACGGAGAAATGTAAAACTTCGCATCGAAAATTACCGCGGCTGCTGGGCCCGGACACTTTTTCAACAATTCAAGGCCCACTACTGCTCTTACTAAAATAAATTCTTTCTTTCTATTCTAAAAAGACACGGGAGGATGGTTCCATGAAATTCACTTGCAGCCGGCAGCAGCTGAACGAAGCTGTGTTGAATATTCAGCGTGCCGTTTCCACAAGATCCTCTGTACCGGCTCTGGAGGGAATTCTGCTGAAAGCGGAAAAAAACACAATTATGCTTTGCGGTTACGATCTGGAACTTGGTATGACGACGGAAATCGAAGCGCAGGTTGAGGAGGAAGGAAGCATTATCCTCAGCGCGCGGCTTTTCGGAGATATTGTCCGCCGCCTGCCGGCGGATCAGGTTTACCTTGCCGCGGATACCAAAAACATGACGGTGATCAAAAGCGGGCCGTCCGATTTCTCGATTATGGGAATTCCCTCGGAAGAATATCCGGAACTTCCTGCCGTAAACGGGGAAACTTCTATAAAAATTGCCAATAATATATTAAAGGGCATGATCCGCCAGACGATTTTCGCCGTTGCGGAAAGTGACGCGAAGCCGATTCATACCGGAACGCTGTTTGAAATGGAAAAAGATAAAATCCGGCTGGTTTCCGTGGACGGCTACCGTCTTGCAATGAGGGAGGAAAAAGCTCAGTGCGACCAGGAGCTTTCCTTTGTCGTTCCAGGCAAAACCCTCGGCGAGGTGCTCAAGCTTTTAAGCGACGGCGATGAAGAGCTCGAGATATTGATCGGCAGGAGGCACATTATTTTCAATGTCGGAAATTACCGCGTGATTTCCCGTCTGCTGGAAGGAGAATTCCTTGATTACCGCGCCGCGATTCCCGCTTCCAGCTCCACGGAAATTTTTGTGAAAACCCGTCTGTTTATCGACAGTGTGGAGCGTGTTTCCCTGCTGATCACCGACCGGCTGAAAAGCCCGCTGCGCTGTCTGTTCGCGGATAACGAAATCAAAGTTTCCTGCTCCACCTCCATCGGCCGCGCAAACGACCAGTTTGAGGCAAAAATCAGCGGGAACAGCGTGGAAATGGGATTTAACAACCGCTATCTGCTGGATGCGCTGCGGAATACCGAGGGCGACGAGGTAAAAATCCAGCTGAACGGCGCATTAAGCCCGATGAAAGTGCTTCCGCGTGAGGGCGACTCGTTCCTGTTCCTTGTACTGCCCGTAAGGCTGAAAAACGAGCCTTAATTATTTTAGTGTGTGCTACAGAAAAGGATAAAAAAATGACTGCGGAAAAGATTATGATTAATACGGAATTTATCCGGCTCGATTCGCTTCTGAAGCTCGGCGGCGCCGTGGAAACCGGCGGCCAGGCTAAATTTGCCGTGCAGAACGGCGAAGTGAAGGTAAACGGCGAGGTCTGCACGATGCGCGGCAAAAAGCTGCGTCCCGGCGACACAGCCGAATACAATCAGAAAACCTATGAGGTGGAGAACGGGTGAACATCCTTTCTCTGAGTTACGAAGGCTACCGCAACCTGCAGCCCGGGGAAATCGTTCCGGAAAGCGGAATTAACGTGATTTACGGAAAAAACGCGCAGGGAAAAACAAACCTGCTGGAAGCGATGTGGCTGTTTACCGGAGGAAGATCGTTCCGCGGCTCCAAAGACGCGGACCTGATTGCCGTCGGCGGGCAGCGGGCGGAGTTGAATCTGCGTTTTTTCAGCGAAGAACGCGAGCAGACCGCGCAGATTCGCGTGGAAAACGCGCGCAGGAGCGCGGCCCTGAACGAAATTCCGAAAAAATCGGCTTCCGAGCTGATCGGCAAATTCTGCGCGGTGCTTTTTTCGCCCGAGCATCTTTCTCTTGTGCGGGAAGGGCCTTCCTTTCGGCGCAATTTCATTGATTCCGCGCTCTGTCAGATCAAACCCGGCTATGCCGTGCTGCTGGCGCACTATAACCATACGCTCATTCAGCGGAATACGCTGCTCAAGGATATCCCGCGCCACGCCGAGCTGCTTGACACCCTTGAAATCTGGGATGAAAAGCTTGCAAGGTACGGCGAGGAGGTAATCCGGTGCAGAATGCAATATATCGAATCTGTCTGTGAAACGGCAAAGCAGATTTACGCCGGAATTTCCGAAAACAGGGAAAAAATTGAGCTCACTTACCGGAAAAGCGCCGAAAATCTGCAGGAAGCGCTGAAAGCTTCGCGCCGGGAAGATATGTATACCGGTCATACGGGCTTCGGCCCGCACCGGGACGACCTTGAAATACTCATCGATTTTCAGTCTGCCCGGTCGTTCGGCTCCCAGGGGCAGAAACGCTCCGCCGTCCTTGCCCTCAAGCTTGCGGAAGCAGAAACGCTCCGCCGTAAAACCGGGGAAAAACCCGTGATTTTTCTGGACGACGTGATGAGCGAGCTGGATTCCGGCCGGCAGGATTATTTATTAAATCATCTGGACAGCTGCCAGGTGTTTATCACCTGCTGCGAGCCGGACGCCGTAAAACGGCTGAAAACCGGTGCGCTTTTTGAAATGAGCGGCGGAAGGCTTACCAAAAAATAGCGGAAATGAGGATTTCTTTTATGTATCTTCATCTGGGACAGAATACGGTGATCAAACTCAGCGATGTGGTCGGAATTTTTGATCTGGAAACCTCTACGATTTCCAAATCGACCAAAAATTATCTTGCCGACGCGCAAAAGGCCGGAAAGGTCGTAAACGTTTCCATGGAAATGCCGAAATCGTTTGTACTCTGCCGTGACAAGAAAAAAAACGTCACCGTTTACATTACGCAGATCTCTTCCACCACCCTTTTGAAGCGTACCGCCTTTATCGATGAAATTTCCAATGTTTGATAAATTTTTTCGAACGCCGGCTTACGGCGGACGGAAGGAAAGGCAGACTTGATGCAGACATTCAAACTGGCGCAATGCCCGTACTGCGGCCGGAAAATCGGCCTTTTAAGATGCTGGGTCCTCAAAACCCAGGGGGAATACCGGTGCCCCAAGTGCGGCGGATATTCCAATATTGTGCTGCACCCGGCGCTCGTTTTCTTTGGGATGGTTGCAATCCTCATCAGCACGGCGGTTTTTCTGATTCAGATTCTTTTGATACGGACGTTCAGCTGGCTGGTTTTGATTTTGGTTTTTCTGCCGTTTCTGCTGTTTTTCCTTTCCTCGGTTTTTCTGGTACGGTTCAAAAAGCCCGTATCCCGCAGACGGCCTCCCGAAGAGGGGCACGGACTGCAGATTGAGCCGCCCGAAACGCAGAAACCGGACTTCCGCATAGAGCCGCCAGACGACCGAGGCCGCCGCGGCTTTCAGAGTGAACCGCCCGGCGCGCGGAACCGGGACGGCGGAGAACGGACCATTGTGATGAATTACACGAGAAAGCTGTAGGAGCGCGTTATGCTGAAGCTGCCTCTTTGTCCTTACTGCGGCGCGCGTTTTTTCTACCCCGACGTGAAAAAAAACAGGGGCAGAACCGGAACCTGCCCGCACTGCAAAAAAGAGTTCCGAATCCTGCGGGGCGGGAGCACGGTCCTACTGTTTACCGCCGCGCTTCTGGCAATCGTCGGCACGAACTGTTTTTTCCTTACGCTCCCATCCGTCAGTATTTCCTTTCTTTTGATCATTACGGCGATCGGCGTCACGGTAACATGGTTCCTGATTCCTTTTACCGTTCGATATAAAACCCGATAACTTATCCGAAAAAACAGGCTGCATGGACGGCGATACAGGGTAAATAAGAAAAATATTACATACGGTATGTATAATAACTGGAGGGTTAAACTTGGAGTTTAGCGAAATCACGCAGACACAGCAAAAATATGATGAAAATCAGATACAGGTGCTGGAAGGGCTTGAGGCGGTCCGCAAGCGTCCCGGAATGTATATCGGTTCCACCGGCCCGCGCGGACTGCACCATCTCGTTTACGAAATCGTGGACAACGCGATTGACGAGGCACTGGCGGGCTACTGCGATAAAATCGACGTAAAAATCCTTCCGGGAGACATCATCAGCGTACTGGACAACGGGCGCGGAATCCCGGTCGGCATCCAGCATAAAATGGGAATTCCCGCGGTAACCGTCGTTTTCACGGTGCTGCACGCGGGCGGAAAATTCGGCGGCGGCGGCTACAAGGTCTCCGGTGGTCTGCACGGTGTGGGCGCGTCCGTTGTGAACGCGCTTTCCGAGTGGCTGGAGGTGGAGGTCTGCAACGAAGGCTTCGTTTATTTCCAGCGTTTTGAACGCGGTAAAGCGGTGACCGAGCTGGAAAAGCGCGGCCCCACCGAAAAAACCGGCACGCTTGTGCGCTTTAAGCCGGATTCGGAAATCTTCCAGGAAACCACGGTTTTCGATTATGAAACCCTGCAGATCCGTCTGCGCGAACAGGCGTTTCTAAATGCCGGCGTGCATATCGAGCTGGTTGACGAGCGCGACCCGGAAAACCGTATTCAGAATAATTTCTGTTACGAAGGCGGCATCAGCAGCTTTGTGGATTATATCAATAAGAAAAAGGCGGTGGAGGTCGTCCACCCGGATATCATCCACTTTGCAACAGTTGCGCCGGATAATTCCGCCACCGCGGAAATTGCCATGCAGTACAACGATTCTTACAACGAACTGATGCTTTCGTTCGCCAATAATATCCATACCACGGACGGAGGCACGCACGAAGACGGCTTCAAGCGTTCCCTTACCCGCGTGATGAACGACTATGCCAGAAAATATAATATCCTCAAGGAGAACGACAAGAACCTTTCGGGCGAAGACGTCCGCGAGGGTCTGACCGTGATTATCAGCGTCAAGATGAAGGAAGCCCAGTTTGAGGGCCAGACCAAGGCGCGCCTCGGCAACACCGAAATCGGCACGCTGGTAAGCAACCTGATTACCGATAAATTTACAACCTATCTGGAGGAAAACCCCGCCACCGCCCGCGCGATTTTCGATAAGGCGCTCGCCGCCTCCCGCGCACGCGACGCCGCGCGCAAAGCCCGCGACCTGGTGCGCCGCAAATCGGCACTGGAAAGCGCCGCCCTGCCGGGCAAGCTGGCCGACTGCCAGAGCCGGAACCCGGACGAAACCGAAATCTACATCGTGGAAGGAGATTCCGCCGGCGGCTCCGCCAAGGGCGGACGCGACCGGAAATATCAGGCCATCCTACCGCTTTGGGGCAAGATGCTCAACGTGGAAAAGGCAAGGCTTGACAAGGTCTACGGAAACGAAAAGCTGATGCCGGTCGTCACCGCGCTGGGCTGCGGAATCGGCGAAGAGTTTGACCTGAACAAGCTCCGCTACGGCAAAATCATTATCATGGCCGATGCCGATGTCGACGGCTCCCACATCCGCACGCTTTTGCTTACGTTCTTCTTCCGGTTTATGAAGCCGCTTGTGGAAGAAGGGCACGTCTATCTTGCGCAGCCGCCCCTTTTCCGGCTGACCAAGGGCAAAAACCACCAGTATGCGTTCAGCGATCAGGAGCGCGACAAAATCATGGCCGAGCTGGGCAGCAATTATGAAATTCAGCGCTACAAGGGCCTTGGCGAAATGGATTCCGAGCAGCTCTGGGAAACCACGATGAACCCGGAAACCCGCACCATGCTGCGCGTGGAGGTGGAGGACGCCGCCGCTTCGGATGAAGCGTTCACCATCCTGATGGGCGACAAGGTCGAGCCGCGCCGCGAGTTTATCGAGAAGAACGCGAAGTACGTGCAGAATCTGGATATTTGAGTTTTCATCCGAAGATGACAGACAGATTACTTTCTGTATATTATTTACTGAAATATACAGAATTAACATATAATTATAATAAACAAACCGTATAAAATAAACTTTTTTATACAGGCAAACCATGATAATTAAAAAGGAGAAAAATTTACAATGAAAAATTTTCCGGAAGAACAGGATACCGCTTCTCAACCTCCTGAACCTCGGGGGGAACAGACCCCCGATCCGGCTCAGGAAAGGAAACTGGAAGAAGAATCCGGCGAAACGCTGCTGGATGAAGCCATTCCCGAAGAAACGGAAGAAGAAGAGGAAAATGTGGAATGGGACGGTTCCGAAGCGGAGCTGGTTGCCGACGAGGACGCTTCCGAGTATGAGGAGCAGCAGACCGGCATAAAGCTCAAGTATGTTCTGACCTCCAAAGAAATTTTTTACGCGTTATTTACAACCCAGTACACCATGCGGCGAATTGTGCTTTCCGCGGCGGCGATCGTATTCTGTGTGATTACGGCCGCTGCGTCCCTGCAAAAAATGGGGGCCTCCTCGGAGCAGGGCATGGAGCAGCTTTTTGTGACCTGCATTATCCTGATCCTCCTTATTCCCGGTATGCCGCTTCTGCGGATGCTGTTCCAGTCCCGGCAGCTTGCGGACGGAAAAGAATCCCGGATGAAGATTTACCCCGACCATATCAGCATGGGTTCTGAGGAGACCCGGTGGGAAATCCCGCTGGACGGGAGCTGTGAACGTACGGTTTTCCACGACCTGGTGATTCTCTACATAGGGGATAAAAATATGGTGGTTCTGCCCGTGCGCTGCGTGGATCCCAGCGTTCTGCCCGAAGTTCAGGCGATGATTTTCGCCGGTACGGAGCCGAAGCGCTGATTT
Organism: Bacillota bacterium; assembly: GCA_023397245.1. GTDB lineage: Bacteria > Bacillota > Clostridia > Oscillospirales > Acutalibacteraceae > DATAML01. Next base: position 18,024 of record JAEWUH010000204.1, read on the forward strand.
CCGCCGGAGCTTTTTACAGCCTGCCGCAGAAAAATTTTTGCTAAAATCCGAAAAGAAGGAGGAAGCACCGTGCCGACTTTTTACGAGGGCAGCCCGATTGCCGAAATAGAACAGACCGTGAGCGCAGACGAATGGGCCGGCGCGTATTATACCGCGCAGAGCACGCTTTTCCCCATTCGCCGGAGAGAGGTGAAGGCGGGCATCTGCGTGACCGCCGCCGTGCTCCTCGGCTCTATTATTCCGGTTTACCGCTTCCGGTTTTCCACCGTTGTGGGGCCGGTCTGTGGAATACTTTTTGCGCTGGCCCTGGCCGCGGCGTTCTATTTTTTTCAGCCGAACGAGATCAGGCGCTGGGGGCGGACGCTTTACCGCGCGAACGCGCTGCTTTCCATTCCGGAGAAAATCACCGTTTACCGCGACAGCGTCATCATTGAAAATGAGCATGAAAAAATTCTGGAATACTGGACGGACTTTGCAAAGTGCGTTGAAACGAAGGACGCTTTTGTGATTGCCGGCGGTCTGGAGCGGAATCTGCTCACCATACAGAAGCGCGGGCTGCCAAAGGAGCAGACAGACGCCCTTTCCGTGCACTTTGCCAACACGTTTGCAACGCGGTACGAAAAGACCGGGCGCTGAAGGAGGGGTTTGATTGATTGAAAAGCCGATTACGGTAAGCTACCTTACCACCGGGCCGGACTACGTCGATTTTAAAACCGCGGCGGCAAAAGCGGCCACAAGAAAATACGAAACCAATATTCTCCGCATTACCGGATGCGTTCTTGTTTTTGCCGCGCTGATTCTGCGGGCTTTTTTCAGCGGGAGCTTTATTCAGAACGTGGTTTATACCGTCATGGCGATCGTCGGCGTGTTCGTCGGCGCGTTTTACGATTCCATCGTGCGCTGCTTTATCCGCAAACGCGCGTTCAATGAATATGAAGCCAACAAAAAAAAGTTTATGGCGCAGACCGCAGAATTTGACGAGGAAAAAATCACCTTGAAGACCGACCGCTACTCGGCCGCCCTTCCCTACGGGCTCTTTTTCAGGGCCTATGAGGACGAAAAGGTGTTTATTCTATATACCGGAATGGACGAAATGCGGTTTATTCCGAAAAGAGCAATCAGCGAGCAGGAATGCACACAGATACAGAACATTCTCCGTACTAAACTTAATGAAAAATATCAGCAAGAAGGTGCCCGTTAATGGATGAGTTACTAGAGGATCAGAGAATTATAAACGTTGACCTTGAAAAGGAAATGAAAAAATCATTTCTGGATTATTCAATGTCCGTTATTGTTTCCCGCGCCCTCCCGGATGTGCGAGACGGTTTAAAGCCGGTACACAGAAGAATTCTCTACACCATGTTTGAAAACAGCCTGTCCCCGGACAAACCCTACCGCAAATGCGCCGATACCGTCGGCTCCGTGCTGGGCCGCTATCATCCGCACGGCGACGCGTCCGTTTACGACGCGCTGGTGCGTCTGGCGCAGGATTTCTCCATGCGCTATATGCTGGTGGACGGACACGGAAACTTCGGTTCCGTGGACGGAGATCCGCCGGCTGCCTACCGTTACACCGAAGCCCGTATGAGCAAGGTAGCTGTGGAAATGCTTTCGGATATCGACAAGGATACCGTGGATTTCCAGCCGAACTACGACGACCGCTTAAAGGAACCCGTGGTTCTGCCCAGCCATTTCCCCAACCTGCTGGTAAACGGCTCCACCGGTATCGCCGTCGGCATGGCCACCAATATCCCGCCGCACAATATGAACGAAGTGATCGACGGGATGTGCACGCTCATCGATAATCCCGACGCCACCCTCGACGAGCTGATGCAGCATATCAAGGGGCCGGACTTCCCCACCGGCGCGGTCATTATGGGCCGTGCGGGCATCCGCGCCGCCTATGCCACAGGCCGCGGCCGCATTACCGTGCGCGCGCGGGCGGAAATCGAGGAAGAGAAAAACGGCCGTTTCAGCATCGTCGTTACCGAGCTTCCCTATCAGGTCAACAAGGCAAGACTGATTGAAAATATCGCGGAGCTGGTAAAGGATAAGCGTCTGGATGGAATCTCCAACGTAGAGGATCATTCCGACCGCAACGGCATGCACATGGTCGTCAGCGTCAAGCGCGACGCCTCCCCGCAGGTCGTGCTCAACCAGCTTTACTCCTTTACGCAGATGCAGACCACCTTCGGCGTAAATATGCTCGCCATTGTGAACGGCGAGCCGAAAACCCTTACGCTCAGGGAGATGCTTGAGGAATATATCCGGTTCCAGGAAAGCGTTGTGCGCCGCCGCACCGAGTTTGAGCTGCGGAAGGCCGAAGAGCGCGCCCATATTTTAGAGGGTTTGAAAACCGCGGTCGACCATATCGACGAAGTCATCAATATTATCCGTTCCTCAAAATCCATACCGGAAGCGAAAAGCCGCCTGAGCGAACGCTTCGGCCTCGACGACCTCCAGACACAGGCCATCGTGCAGATGCCGCTCGGCCGTCTGACCGGCCTGGAGCGCCAGAAGCTGGAGGACGAGTTGAACGCGCTGGAAGCGAAGATCGCCGATTATAAGGATATTCTTGCAAGCGAGGAGCGCCTGCTCGGCATCGTAAAATCCGAGGCAATCGCCGTCAAGAGCAAGTTCGGCGACGAGCGCCGCACCGAGATCGCTGCGATCAGCGGCGAAGTCGATATTGAAGATCTGATCCCGCAGGAAGAATGCGTGATGACGCTGACCAGCTTCGGCTACGTCAAGCGCCAGAAGACCGACACCTACCGCACGCAGCGCAGGGGCGGCCGCGGCATCAGCGGCATGACCCGCCGCGAAGAAGACGTCGCCACCGAAATGTTTGTCATCAACAGCCATGATTACGTGATGTTTTTCACCAATCTTGGCCGCGTTTACCGTTTGAAATGCTATGAGATTCCGGAGGGCTCCCGTGCCAGCAAGGGCATGAATATTGCCAATCTGCTGCCGATTGCGCAGGATGAAAGGGTAACCTCGATGATCCGTGTGCCGGAATTCGACGAGGAAAGCTATCTTGTGATGGTCACACGCAAGGGCGTGATCAAGCGCACCAGCCTGAGCGCCTACGACACCGCGCGCAAGGGCGGGGTTATCGCGATTGACCTTGACGAGGGCGACGAGCTCTGCTGGGTGCGCCTCACCGACGGCGACAGCCAGCTTCTGGTTGCCACGCACCTCGGCATGGCGATCCGCTTTGACGAAAACGATGTGCGCGCCATGGGCAGAACCGCCCGCGGCGTAAAGGCGCTTACGCTGAAAGAGGGCGATTCCGTAATCGGAATGAGCGTCTTGCGTGAGGACGGCCTTGTTCTCACCGTTTCCGAAACGGGCTACGGCAGGCTATCCCCCATCCGCGATTATCGCATGCAGTCCAGAGGCGGCAAGGGCCTGCTCAATTACCATGTGGAGAAATACGGAAATGTCGCCTCAATCAAGGTGGTTGACCTCGGCGACGACGTGATTCTGATTGCTTCGGACGGCGTAATTATTCGTATTCAGGCAAATTCCATCCGCGAATGCGCAAGGCCCTCCAAGGGTGTGCGCGTCATGCGTTTGAGCGAGGACAGCAAGGTGGTTACCCTTGCCCGCACCGCCCATGAGGAAGGCGAGGAGGAAGACGAGCTCCCGCCGGACGAGGGCGACGCGGACGCCGGCGCAGACGAGACCGACGTCGGTGATGAAATCGAAACCGGTGAGGAATCCGGAGAATCCGGCCAGACCGAAGAATAAGGGGGCGGCTTTATGAAGTTGAAAAAAGCGTCGGCGTTCCTGCTTGCTTTTGTGCTGTGCGCGTCTGTTCTGACGGGCTGCTGGAACCAAAAATCGCAGCCGGTTCAGGCACAGCCTGCCCAATCGGGCAGCGCGGCCGTTTCCTCCAGCCCGGAGGTCAGCTCGCAGGCTTCCTCTGCGCCGGCGGAAAGCGAAGCTTCCAGCGTGGCTTCCGCCGGGAACGAACCCGCAGAATCCCAGCCCGGCCAGGTTCTGGAAATACAGACCGACGACAAGGCGTTTAACGCAAAGTTTGCGGCCAACCCGATCGATAAGGCATACATCAAGGAAAACAACAATGCCATTTCGAACATCGATATGGTGAATGTATCCAACAAATACAGCGAGGTCTGGCAGAAAGAAATCGCCGGCGCTTACGCGCAGCTGAAAAAATACATGGCCACGGATTCCAGCATGAAGCCAAAAACCCTGCAAAAAGAGCAGGAGGACTGGGAAAACGGAAAAGCCGCGGCGATGAAGAAAATCAGCGAGGAAGCGCAGGCCGCGGGGGGAAGCATGGCGGAGGTAAACGCGGCCTCCAAGGTCATGGATTATTACCGCAGCCGCGCCGCGCAGCTTTATAAAGAGCTTTACGGCTACAATAAGGATTTCACGTACGCGTACACGGGTAAATAAGGTGTTTTTATGGATACTTTCACGGCATTTGGGTTTGTCGTACTATTATTGATTTATGGCGCAATTATTTCGCGGGTAGTAAGGCTTATTGGCTCAAAAGTGTTGTGTAGTTTTAAACGGCGATAAAATAATATCTCTCTGTCATCTGCGGATGACATCTCCCTTTCGCAAGGGAGACAAGGAAAAGGGCGATACATTCTGCCTTAAACAAAAGCACAAAGCAAAATGCTTCACCGTCAATGAAGACCATAATAAAAATTGACATAACCGCGTTTGATGGGGATACCTGGGGGATGCAAGGGGGATTGGATGGAGCCCTCCCGCCGGGAATTACCAATCCCCCTGCCGGGACTTTGCATACTTTCGTCCCGGAACGAAAGTATGGGCCCGCCCGGCCTGAGGGCAGCTAAATTATAGCACCTAGTTAGCTAAGTGTAGATTGTGTAGGCTCAGCTTATGTGAAAAACAAATAGTATTATATTTATATACTTATACAAAATGTAATCACGACTTGGAGTAAACAATGAAACTAATCGAGAAAAAGCTGGAAGAAAAAGAAATTTATGTCGGCAGGATTGTCCGCTTCCATGTGGACAAGGTCGAGCTGCAAAATGGTAAAACCTCCACCCGCGAATGCATTGACCATCCGGGCGGGGTGAGCGTCGCCGTTCTGACCGACAAGGACGAAATGCTCTTTGTGCGCCAGTTCCGCTACCCTTACCGCGAAGCCGTGCTGGAAGCTCCCGCAGGCAAACTGGAAAAAGGCGAAGACCCGTTTGAGGCTATGAAGCGCGAGCAGAGGGAGGAAACCGGCACCACCGGCACCGGTTATCTGGAGCTGGGCAAACTCTATCCTTCGCCGGGCTACACGAACGAGATCATTTACCTCTACGCCTGCCGCGCGGCATCCTTCGGCGAGACCGACTTTGACGACGACGAATTTCTGCAGGTGGAACGCATTCCGGTGGACAAAGCGGTGGAAATGGTCATGAACAATGAGATTCCGGACGCCAAAACGCAGGTCCTTGTGCTGAAGACCGCGCAGCTTCTAAAGGACAGAAAAATTTGAGGAAACGGGTGATTCCATGAAAAAGCAAAGAAAACCTGTTTATCTGGATGAGCGCGGAAAGCATCTTTTGATTTATGTCAGCCTGCTGTTTGCCGCCGTCTTTTTTGCGTTTCAAAGTCCCGATCAGCTCTGGCTTTCTATCGGGCTTGGAGCCGGTATCCTGTACGGCCTGATTCATGACTTTGTTATGAGCCGCAAGGAGAAAAAAACAGCGGACGAAAGCGGCGAAGTTTCAACCGAAATTGAAAAAACGGTGGAAAACAAGAGGCCTGCGGATAAAGAGGAATAGAAAGAAGGAACGGCGATGCCTTATATCACCGTGGAGGGCGGCACCCTGACGCCGCAGCAAAAAGAGGAGCTTATCGAAAAGCTTACAAAGACCGCTTCGGAAGTGACCCATATCCCGGCGGAGTTTTTCCTTGTGACCCTAAAGGAATTGCCCGATAACAGCATCGGAATCGGCGGAAAAACGATTGACAAAATCAAAGCAGAATACAAAAGCAGCAGCCATACATAATTCTACTTTATGTATGGCTGCTGCAATTTTATACGAATGGTATTTATATTTTCCAGTTAAACATTCGGGTTGACATACCTTTTCCGTTTCTGCGTCAGATTATTATAATTGATTGCCTGTGCCGGGCAGTTTTGCAGACACGCAGGGCAAAGCTCGCAATGGTGGCTCCACTCCGGTTTTCCGTTGACCAGCGTAATATTATGAACCGGGCACCTTTTTGCACAAAGCCCGCAGCCGGTGCAGTTTTCATTCAGATTAAAGTTTACATCTCTGGTCGGAAAGCTTTTCAAGGCGGATTCATTGATCGGTTTTCCGAGCAGCCACGCAATCATAAGTTTACTCTTCTCTAAGGGCTGCTCCTTTTTATCGGCAACGACCTTGCCGATAAGGGCGGCCTTCTTTTTTTCGCGCACAAAAAGCTTCCGCTGTGTTTTCTCACTGTCGGCATTAAAGGAGATAATGTAATTTTCAGGCATTCGGATGGCAAATCCGGAATGCAGCTTCCGATTTTTCTGCCTTAACAGGTCGTTGACCTGAGTCAGCGACGCAGCAAAGGTATGGCCGCAGGTTGCAACCGCAAAAAGGTACGGATCGTTTTCAAACCCAATTTTTTCCAGAAAAGTCTTCACAATATTCGGAATTCCCCAGAAATAGACAGGGAATACAATTCCCACCCGTTCCGCGGCAATCCGTTTTTCGGTGTCATATTTCGCAAGGCTGATAATCTCACAGTCCCCGATTTCCGCCGCGATATCCCTCGCGACTTGCAGGCAGTTTCCGGTTGCGCTGAAATAAAACAAAACATTTTTCATACATTTCACCCTTTCATAATTTTACAACTGTAAAACTGTTTTGCTATAAAAGGAGAGTCAATTTCAGATTTCCGTTCTAAAACAGACTCCCTTAAAAAAGTACGGATTCAATCAAAGCGCGCAAACCGTCCGGCAAGGTGCGTGTCGCGATTTATTCTGCACTTCCTGACTTCTCAATATCAAATACGGTTTTGAGTTCCGCCAGCAATTCTCTGTTGCCATGCGCCACTAAAAACTTTCCACTTTTTTCCGTCTCAATCAGTCCCGCGTTGCTCAGCTCCTTCAAATGGTGCGAGATTGTCGGAGCGCCGATGTTCAGTTTCTGCATAATTTCAGAAATCGGGCAGTCGCAGTCCGCTTCGAACTTCTTTTCATCACATTTTAAAATATTGAAAAAAATCTCAAGCCGATTCTCATTGGAAAGGGCTTTATAGATTTTCGCCAGCTGCTTCGTTGTCATAGGCTTCCTCATTTCGATACTTGTCAAATCATAATAAATATATCAGATGCTTTCTGTTCTGTCAATATAAAGTTTATTTCGATGATCGGTCAGGGAAGCTCATGACCGCTCCGGCAGGAAACGGCGGATAAAAACAGGCTGATTTCGGCGGCAGAATCTCCCCTGCTCCGGTAATTTCAAAAATCTCCTTCTTCCGCGCGGGGCTGAGCAGGAACGCGCACCGGCCCGCGCCGCTCTGAACCGATTCGACCGCGGCTAACGCAGAAACAGTAAAGGAAGTTCTGTCCGCATGGAGCAGTTTTTCCAAGACCAGACGGTGCAGAACATTGCATTCCAGGTTGCGGAAAACTTCGCCGCTTTGCGGCAAAATTTCGTCCATGGCGTGTTCTTTTAACAGGAGCAGCGTCCAGCTCCGGCCGCCGGAGCAAAGCCCCAGCGCTTTTCTGCCCTGCCGGTAAAGCGCGTCCAGATTGCTCTCGATTTCATCGGAAACACGCGGGGACATTGCTTCCCTGGGAATGAGATCAAAGTAAGCGGCGCAGTCTGCCAGAAAACGGGATTCGTCAAAAGCCATGCCGTTTTCCAGTATGCAGTGATAAGGAAGAATGGAAAAATCCTGCTCCGCGTCGGTCAGCATCATATAAACGGAGCCGCTGCCGGACTGCCGTGCGGCTTCAAACTGCCCGTATGCTCCGGCTACCCACAGTTTGCGGTTCTGAAAATCCTCGCAGATCGTCCGGATGACAAGCAGGTCGTTCACCACCCACAGCCGGCAGGTAACCCCGCCGCGGGCAAATTCAAAACGCGGCTTCCCTCTGGAAAGCATATCGAGCCGGCTCATGGTTTTTCCGCCGTCATCCTCGTAGAGCGCGGGAACCGGGCTGAATTCGCAGGAGGTTTCCCGCAGCAGAGATAAAAATTCGGAAACCTCGGCGGGCTCGGCCTGCTCCACCGGCAGGATTTCCGCTTCCGCTTCGGTCTTTACCCGGCAAAGCAGGCTTTTCACCTTTCGCGCTTGCCCAAAACGGGAGTACTCTTGCTCGCAGATGTAAAAGGCGTCGGCGGTATCCTGTTTGAGAACGCCGCTTTCCTTCCATGTTTGGAAAAGCTCCGCGGAAAAATCCGCGTCTTCCCGGTATTCCGCCTGTTCCGAAATGCGCAGCGCGCGCAGTGGGTAAAGTATCGCCATATTCATACACTCCATTAATTTATGTTTTTCACGGTCTCCCTTGATAAAGGGAGATGTCATCCGCAGATGACAGAGAGATTATTCTCGCCGTAGCGAAACCTATCTCGGGTGCAATCCACGAAAAATTTTTTGCTGTAGAGCGACCTGTCTTTTATAAAACAGCATTGATGATTTAGTTAGCCGCCCTCAGGCCGGGCAGGGCAGGCTGAGCCTGCATGCAATTTTACACTTAGCTAACCGGGTGCTTACTTGGGGCGAGGAGAAAAGCCTCTACCACCACAAAGAAGAAACACGTAGTCGCCGTAGGCGCGTGTGACGCTGTGCGTCCGAAAGTATGCAAAGTCCCGGCAAGCATCCCCCGGGGATTCCCATCTGCCTAAAAGGTATCAATTTTCAAAATGATTTTCATTGACGGAGAACACTTACCTGTTTCAATAGAAGAATCCCACGTTAACAAGGGAAGTTTTTGCTTGTTTTATCTTTGTCTCCCTTGCTAAAGGGAGGTGTCACCCGCAGGTGACAGAGAGATTCTCCCGCCGCAGCGAAACCCATCCCACCTGCAGTCGACAGAGGGATTAACTTTTGTTCAGTCCCCTATTATTTTAATGTCCTCCGCGCCCTGCGTCAAGCAAAGAATGGCGGCGCGCCTTTTCACCGAACCGTCACGTAAAGTTCAGAATTTTGCGGGGATTATTTAAAGAAATGTTTACATTTGTTTGGAGAAAATTTGTTAAAATAAAAAAGAATTCAAAAATTCTTATTTATGCTTTCGTAAGAATAATGCAACGGCTTATAGTGAGACGCTGTAACAGAAAACAGGAGGGACTCTGGAATGATTGAGGTCAAAAACCTCTCAAAGCGCTACGGGCAGAACGTCGCTTTGAACAATATCAGCTTTTCAATCGAAGAGGGCACGGTAGTCGGATTCTTGGGGCCGAACGGCGCGGGAAAATCCACAACGATGAACATTATTACCGGCTATCTTTCGGCCAGTTCCGGCGTAGTCACGGTGGGCGGTTACAATACGCTGGACAATCCGAACGAGGTCAAGAAGCTCATCGGCTATATGCCGGAAATTCCGCCGCTTTATCCGGATATGACCGTTAAGGAATACCTGAATTTTATGTATGACCTGAAAAAGGTTACCCTGCCGCGGGAAAAGCATATCCGGGAAATCTGTTCGCTGGTGAAGATCAGCGACGTTTACAACCGGCTTATCGCGAACCTTTCCAAGGGCTACAAACAGCGCGTAGGGCTGGCGCAGGCTTTGCTGGGCAACCCTCCCGTTCTCATTCTTGACGAGCCGACGGTCGGCCTTGACCCGAAGCAGATCATCGATATCCGCAATCTGGTGAAAAGCCTTGGCAGAAACCATACGATTATTCTTAGCTCCCACATCCTGCCGGAAATTCAGGCGGTGTGCGAGCGCATTATCATTGTCAGCAAGGGAAACCTGGTTGCCGACGGAACGCCGGATTCCCTGTCGCACAGCCTCAGCACCGAGCATAAGCTCATCGTGCGCATGGCGGGCCCGGAGGATGAAATTTTGAACGGCCTCAAGACCGTGAAGAATGTGGCGGGAGCCGAAAGCTACGGCGAAAAGGAACCGGGCGTCTTTGAATTTTCCGTTGAGGCAAAAGAAGGCGCGGATTTGCGCCGCGACCTGTTCCGTTTTGCCGCGAAAAAGGACTGGCCGATTCTGGCACTTTCCAGCAGCGAAATGTCGTTGGAGGATGTGTTCCTGCGCCTGACCAGTGCCGCGTACTTTAAAGACAACGCGGTTCTGACGGAAGCAATGAAAGGAGAGGATACGGAATGACGGCAGTTACAAAGCGTGAATTGAAATCCTACTTCTACTCCCCGGTCGGATATGTGTGCGTGGGGGTTTTGCTGGCGCTTTACGGATATTATTTTTATCAGGTAATGATGCTGCGCTCCTCCTCCTACATTTCCAGCGTTTACGGCACCCTGTTTGTCTGGAGCATGATGATCATCCCGATTCTCACCATGAGGAGCTTCAGCGAGGAGATTCGCAATAAGACTGATCAGGCGCTCCTTACCGCGCCCGTGGGCGTCACCTCCATCGTCATGGGCAAGTTTCTCGCCGCGCTTGCCGTATATGCCATCGCCATTGCGGGGAGCCTTGTTCCCGCCGTGGTAATCGGGTGTTTTTCCTCCCCCAGCTGGCCGCAGATTTTCGGCAACGCGTTCGGTACGCTGCTTTACGGCGCGGCCATGATTTCCATCGGCGTATTTATTTCCTCGCTGACGCAGAGCCAGATCGTCTCCGCCATCGGCACCTTCGGCATTGCGATTATCCTGCTTGTAATCGACCAGATGACGAGCGTGGTTTCCAATCCGGTCGTAACCAAACTCATCGGCTGGATTTCCTTTAATTCGCGTTATACGCCCTTTACCAAGGGCAGCTTCGATATACCGAGTATCGTCTTCTTTTTGAGCGTGATCGCGGTCTTTGTGTTTTTGACCGCCCGCAAGCTCGAAAGCAGAAGATGGGGCTGAGGGGGTAATGAAAATGAATAACGAAAACGATTTGAAGAATACCGGCGCGCCTCAGACGGAGGAAGCGCAGGAAAACACGGAGTCTGCGGAAACCGAAGCCGCGCAGACGGAAGAAAAAGCCGAAAAGCAAGAAAAGGCCGCAAAAAAGCCGGGGAGTAACCGGTTCAGGCAGTATGTTTCCAGCACGCGCTTCCGCCGCGGGAGCATTTCCACGGCGTTTACCGTGGGGTTCCTTGCCGTTGTCATCCTGATCAACGTCATCGTAGGCATTCTGGGCCAAAAGTATCCTTCCATGAACCTTGACCTCACCAAAAACGGAACCAACACGCTTTCCTCACAGGCGGCCAAAATTGTGGAAGGCGTAAAGACTCCGGTAACCATCTACATTATGGCCACGGAAGCCCAGACCAAGAACGACCAGATCCTTTCCAGCTACGGAATCCAGTTCAGCCAGGTAGGCTCTCTGGCGGCGAAAATCGCCGAGAAGAATGCGAAAATAAAGGTTCAATATATCGATCTGGCGAAAAACCCGACCTTTGCCACAAAATATAAATCCGAAAACATCCAGGAAGGCGACGTGGTAATCGAGAGCGAGAAGCGCAACCGTATTCTGGCCTACACCGACCTGTTCGACGTGCAGTATTCGCAGGACGGAACCTCTACCGAGGTTTATTCCAAGGTGGACAGCGCCCTTGCCTCCGGCCTGAATTCCGTTACCGCGGAGAGCCTGCCGGTGGTTGCGTTTGACACGGGCCACAGCGAGAAAATGGATTCCTCGGTTTACAAAAACCTTTTGAGCGGCAACAATTTTGAAACAAAGGATTTCAATCTGCTGACCGACGCCATCCCGGAAAAAGCGCAGCTCATCGTTCTGGGATGCCCGTCCACCGACTACACCGATTCCGAGATTAAGAAGCTCGCCGATTTTCTGAGCAGCACCAAGCTGGCGGGTGACCGCACGCTGATGGTCACCTTCCATCCGAGCGTGGAAACCATGCCGAAGCTGGCTTCCTTCCTGAAGGAATGGGGCATTGAAGTGGTGCCGCAGGCGGTTATCGTGGAAAGCGACCAGTCCAAGTATTATACCAATGACCCGAGCTATATCCTTTCCAACCTGCAGTCCGACCTGAGCTTAGGCTCGAATAAGGATTACGGCTACTTTACCACGCCGCAGTCCAACCCGATCAATATAGTCTTCGATACGCAGGGCAATAAGAAAACCTATGCCCTCGCAAAATCCAACGAGACCTGCTATGTGCAGACCAACGAAACAAAACAGGGAGAAACGTCCGCAAAGAAGGCCTACAATACCGCGGTGCTCACACAGAGCAGCGTTCAGTCCGGCGGGAAATCCTATAAAGCAAACGTCGTCGCGCTGGGCAGCACCATGATGTTCAGTTCGGAAATCATCTCTGCGAGTACGTTCGGAGACGGCGCCTACCTGATTGACCTTTCCCGGTACGCCACCGGAACAGGCAATGCGGCGACCGAGGTCGTCACGAATCCCGTACAGACCAACGTTTCGGACATTACCCTGAGCACAGGCGTGAGCACGCTTCTCGGCTTCGGTGTATTTACCGTTTTGATTCCGCTCCTGATCGCGATCGCAGGTATTTGTGTATTCCGCAAGAGGAGGAACCTGTAAAATGAATTCCAGCACAAGGAATCTGATCATCGTCGCGGCCGGCGTCGTGGTTTTGGGCGGGGTGACTGCCGCACTGATGCTGACCGGCGGCGGAAAGGACGGCGCCGCTTCCGCCGCTTCCTCCGCGGCAAGCATTGAACTCGTCTCCAAAAAGAGCGAGGATATTGTTTCGATGTCGGTTAAAAACAAAAAGGGCAGCTACACGCTGATTCCGGTTGTTTCCCAAATCACCGCATCCTCCGCCGCTTCGAGCGGAGCCGCAAGCGAAACCGAAACGACTTATACCGTAGAAGGCCTGAACGGCGCATCGGTGGACAAAACACTGGCCGGCCAGGTGGTGCAGAACGGATACAGCCTGGTTGCCTCAAAGAATCTTGGCTCTGTGACCAACCTGGAAGAATTCGGGCTCAAGGATCCGCAGGCCGAGGTCAAGGTAAAATTCAAGGACGGCAGCAGCTATAACTATAAGATCGGCAGCCTGTGCCCCACCGATAATTCCTCCTACTACATGTGCGGGGAAAATTCCAACAACGTGTATATGGTAAGCATTGATGCCGGTCTTCTTGACAGCGTGAATTATTTTGTCAGCAAGGATATGCTGAATATTACGAGCAGCACCGGCGAGAACGATTTTACCGAAATCCGGCTGAGCGGTAAAAACTTTGCGCAGCCGATCACGATTCAGAAAAACGGTTCCGTTACTTCCATTACCTCCCCCGTCAGCGCTGAAACCGACGTCACGAATTACGGCGCGCTGGAAAAGGCACTGGCCTCGCTTACCGCGGATTCCGTGGAGGCGGTAAACCCGGACGCGGCCGCGCTGAAAAAATACGGGCTCGATTCCCCAACGGCGGTCGCGGAATTTACCGTGAACAAGGGCAGCTACAAGCTGCTGCTCGGCAATAAGAACGGCGACAAGTATTACGCGATGCTCAACGGGCAGAACGTGGTTTATCTGGTTGCACAGAGCAGCGTAAGCGCCTGGGTGGAAACCAATACGTTCGCCCTGCGGAACAAGTTCCTGGTCATGCCGTTAATCGAGACGGTAAAATCCATTTCGGTTACACAGGGAACCGCCACGGAAACGGTGACCGTAACGCGCACCAAGGACGAAACAAAATCCACGCAGGACAAACCCGTGTATACGTATAAGGCGGCGGGAACCGGCGGGAAAGCGCTGGATTACGAAAAGAACTTCCGTACGTTTTATGAAGAACTCATCAGCCTTGAGCTTCTGGAGTCCGCCGAGACCGTGCCGGGCGGCGAACCGGTCTACACCGTTCAGTAC
>JAEWUH010000247.1 GCA_023397245.1 Bacillota bacterium
GCGTGAAGCAATCGTATAGATTTTTTCATACTGTTCGGCAAGCGTGTTCATGTCGTCCAGTGAAATATTCAAAAGGGTTGCCATCTGGTCGATAAACGCCCCGGTGCCGCCCGCGCAGGAACCGTTCATGCGCACTTCGGTGCCGCCGGAAAGGAACAGAATTTTCGCGTCCTCCCCGCCGAGCTCGATGATGACGTCCGCGTCCGGAATCAGCTTGCCGATGGCAATGCGCGTTGCATAAACCTCCTGAACAAAAGGAAGGCTGCAGGTCTGCGAAATTCCCATGCCCGCGGAGCCGGAAACCGTAAGACGGGCGCTTTCGCCGTGTATGACTTCATCCTTTACTTTTTGGAGAAGCTCGGACATTTTCTGTGTGATCTGGGAAAAATGCCGCTCATACGATTTATATACAATTTGATTGCTGTCATCCAGCACTACACACTTTATGGTAGTGGAACCGACATCCAAACCAATTTTCATATAAATAACCGCCGTTTCTGATATATTATGACAACGCTAATAACTTATTTTAATTCAACTATATGTTAAAAGTCAAGCCATTCAAGATTAAATCCAACATTATCTATTGTTATTCCCATACTCAGATGTTAAAATAGATATCAAAAAACAGGGAATGGGCAAGGTGATTCGATGCAGTTAAACAGTCTTATCGATTTAGACCAGCTGTCACTTGAAGAAATAGACGAACTGATCAAGCTGACCAATACGATTAAAAGCAACCCGTGGGCATACAGTGAATCCTGCCGGGGAAAGGTTATGGCAACGCTGTTTTACGAGCCTTCCACAAGGACGAAAATGTCGTTTCAGACCGCGATGTACCGGCTGGGCGGCCAGATCATCGGGTTTGACAATCCGGAAAATTCCTCCGTCTCAAAGGGCGAGAGCCTGAAGGATACCATCACCGTTGTGAGCGGCTACGCGGATATTATTGTGATGCGCAACCCGATGGAGGGCGCGGCGACGGCGGCCACCCTGTATTCCAAATCCCCGATCATCAACGCGGGCGACGGCGGTCATCTGCATCCGACGCAGACCCTGACGGACCTTGTGACGCTTTATAATGAAAAGGGACGCCTTGACCATTTGTGCATCGGACTTTGCGGTGATCTGAAATTTGGCCGCACCGTCCATTCGCTCATCAAGACGATGACGCGCTACCCCGGCAATTCCTTTGTGCTTGTTTCCACGCCGGAGCTTGCGCTCCCGCAGTACGTTAAAGATGTAATGGACGCCGCCGGCTGCAGATACACCGAGATCACCAGCTTGAGCAAGGCGATGCCGCTGCTGGACGTGCTTTATATGACGCGGATTCAGAAGGAACGCTTTGCCAGCGAAAAGCAGTATGAAGAGCAGAAGGGCGTTTTTGTTCTGGACTCCCAAAAGCTCAGCCTTGGCAAAAAGGATTTGCGAATCCTTCATCCGCTGCCGCGCGTCGATGAAATTACGGTGGATATTGACGATGATGAGCGCGCAAAATATTTTGACCAGACCGTTTACGGCATGTATGCGCGTATGGCGCTGATCTTAACCATTCTTCAGAACGCTTCCATCCCCCGGAAAAGGAAAACGCCAAAAACCACCCATCCCTGCAAGTGCTCCAATCCAAAATGCATCACTCAGACCGAGCATTACCTTCCGAATTTATTTACAGAGGCCGGTGATATGCTTGAATGCAGATACTGCGACGGCAGGACCCTCATCTAAGAAAAAGCTGATTCTGGTGCTGTTCGGTTCGCCCCATAAAAACGGGTTTACCGCCCGGCTGCTGAACGATTTTTTAGCGCCGCTGGAGTCCGCGGCGGAAATCCAAATCGTCAGCGCGTATGAGAGCGCGATTGCGCCGTGCATCGACTGCGGCGCCTGCTCCAGAGGCGAAACCTGTTCGCAGCGCGATTTTGATTTTCTGGATTCGCTTTTTCGCCGCGCGGACGTCATCATTGTGGCCACGCCGGTGTACAGTCTCAGCTTTCCCGCTCCGCTCAAAGCCATCGTGGACCGTACGCAGCGGTATTTTGCCGCACGGTTCTCGCTCGGCGTAAAGCCGCCGATACAAAAGCATAAAATAGCGGTGCTGCTTGTTACATGCGGATCAAAAAACACACAGGGCGCGGAGATTATGGCGCGCCAGCTCAGAATGATTTTTTCCGTAATGAATACGACGCTTGATAATGAAGTAGTATGGACGGACACGGACGCAGACGGCGGCAGGGATACCTATGAGGCCGCGCGGGAGCGCGTCCATAAGCTGGCGCTTGCTATCAAATGTGAATTGTGATACAATAAAACATAGCATTATTATTTGGGAGGACTAATTTATGTCAGGCCATTCAAAATGGAATAATATTAAAAGAAAAAAAGAAAAGACGGACGGCGCAAAGGCAAAAGTATTTACAAAAATAGGCCGTGAGCTGGCCGTAGCGGTTAAGGAAGGCGGCGGCCCGGACCCGAACGCCAACTCAAAGCTGAAGGACTGCATCGCTAAGGCAAAAGCCGCCAATGTGCCGAACGACAATATTGAGCGTATTATAAAGAAGGCGGCCGGAGACGGTGACGACACAAAATACGAAAATATTACATATGAAGGATACGGCCCGAACGGAATTGCGGTTATCGTAGAGACGCTGACTGACAATCGAAACCGTACTGCCGGCGATGTCCGCCACTATTTCGACAAGTTCGGCGGGAATCTCGGTACTACCGGCTGCGTATCCTTTATGTTTGACCAGAAGGGCGTCCTTATCATCGAAAAAGAAGGCTACGAAGAGGACAAAGTCATGGAGGACTGCCTGGAAGCCGGCGCGTCGGATTTTCAGGCCGATGAGGATGTTTTTGAGATTTACACCGAGCCGGACGATTTCAGTGCCGTGCTGGAGGACCTTGAAAAGAAGGGGTATGAATTCGAATCGGCAGAGGTCGAAATGGTGCCGAGTACCTATACCACTTTGACGGACGAAGACGCCATTACCAAGATGCAGCGCCTGCTCGATGCGCTGGAAGACAACGACGACGTACAGAATGTTTGGCACAACTGGGATAATCCGGATTCGGACAGCCAAGAATAATAGAAAGTTTTTCCATATTTTACGGAACATGGAGGAAGCATAATGACTGGTTTTGACAACCTTTGTATGAACTGTATGTTTGATACAGCCGGCAAGACCGAATGTCCAAACTGCGGTTTCAGCTCTGCGGAGCCCCAGATGAGCCATGCGCTTCCGTACAGGACCGAGCTGCAGGACCGGTATATTGTCGGGCGTGCAAAGCAGAGCAATGGTGAGGGAGTCACTTACATCGGTTATGATAAGGTTCTCAAAACACCGATTGAGCTGCGGGAATTCTTTCCGCAAACTTTGAGTGAACGAGCCGAAAACCAGACGGATATCCGTGTGATTGGCGGCAGCGAGGTCATTTTTGATGAATGTCTTGCCGGATTTCTGAATTACTCCAGGGAAGTTGCCCATATGAGAGAGCTTTCCGGAATTGTGCAAATCTATGATATCTTTGAAGAAAACCATACGGCTTATACGGTATCGGAATGGAACGAGAGCATTACGCTGCGCTATTTTGTCGAGCGGAGCGGCGGCAGCCTCAGCTGGAACGCGGCAAGGCAGCTGTTTATGCCCGTTCTTTCCGCATTAAGCGCCATCCATGCCGCCGGGATCTGCCATCTGGGTATTTCGCCGGATACGCTCCACATTATGAAGGACGGAAAAATGAAGCTCGGCGGCTTCTGTACCGGCGCGGTACGCCGCATGGATACCGACCTTCCGCCCGATCTGGTGGTGGGCTGTTCCGCAATCGAACAGTATGTGATGGATTTTGTACCGAATGAAGCTACGGATGTTTACGGCTTTGCCGCTTCTCTGTTCTTTGCACTGACGGGTACCATGCCGAATGATGCGCTGAAACGCCGCACGGACTCGCGTTTGCTCATTCCAACCAGTATCCTGCGCGGGCTTCCGCCCCATGTGGTAACGGCAGTTGCCAACGCGCTGCAGGTTTCCCCGGATAAGCGCACGCCGACTTTTGAGCGCCTGCGCGCCGAGCTTTCCGCCGCGCCTACGGTCACGGCCACGCTTGATGTGACCCAGCGGCTTGATCCGCATGAGTACAACCCGGATGACGGAAAGAAAAAGAAAGAAGTGCCAAATTTTGTCTGGGTGTTGGTTTCGTGTGTCATCGCGCTGATCGTGTTCACGTCGGTCGGAATCCTTTGGATTTCCAATTCCGGAATTGCCGGAACCGCGGCGCCGCTCACGAAGTCCGCACAGGCAGATTCCTCGGAGAGCGTGGAGGGCAGCCTGCTGAGCTCCGCCGAATCCGCAGATCCCAATCTGATTGCAGCCCCGAACCTGATCGGGCAGAATTATAACGACCTTGTCAGCGCGGCTTCTTCTGAATCTTCCGAAAATCAGGATTACCAGCTGCTGCTTTCTACCAAGCAGTTCAGCGATACTGTTCCGGAAGGCTGTATTATTTCGCAGTCTCCTCCCGCCGATACAAAAATGGCAAAGGGTATGGAGATTGTTGTCGTGGTGAGCCAGGGGGCGGCAGTGCGCACACTGCCTTCCATAAAAGGGAAATCCCTGTCAGACGCTTCCGAGGCGGCGGCTTCGGCCGGCTTTATTCCTACGAAAACCGAGGAATACAGCAATACCGTGCCTGCCGGATATGCCATCGGCTATCAGAAGCTGAAAGAGGGCAGTCAGCTGGCTTACGGCAGCCAGGTGGTTATTGTGATCAGCAAAGGGCCTCAGCCGGTAAGTTCCGCTGTGCCCGAATCATCAACAGCATCATCCGGCGCCGATGCTTCGGCCGCTTCCTCAAACGGATGAACATGAATTGCAAGCGGCCCGGAACAGTTTCCGCGGCCGCTTTTTTGACGAAGCCGATTTAACAGGATATTTTATACGCGGGGAAAATGCCCGGCTTTATCCGGAACAGACGTTTTCGGCGGACTGGCATAAAATTACAGTCATTTTTTCTACAAATTCCTGCTTTATCAGAGTAAAAATTTAAAAAAATACTGGAAATAGAATGAAATGTATATTATAATAGTTTAAATAGGATCGGTTGATTTTCATAGATTACATTTCTGGGGGTAACACGATGGATGCGGTCGGCAAGAACAATAACAGCAAACTTTTTAACGTTTTAGACAGAATATGGAATGGACCGAGCGATGAGACAGAAAATCCTGCTTACAGCATGCAGATAGATAAAAATAAAACAGTAAATTCCGAAGGTGGCGATCACGTGTCAAATTTTAAAATTGAAGTAAAATCTGAGGAACCGGATCCGGAGGAGGCAGAAAAAATGAAACCCGATATTTATCCGATCAAACCCGATGTATACCCGATCAATTCCGGTTTTCAGCCGATAAACTTAAACAATTCAACAGAGAAAAGCGCGGCTGTTCAAAGCACGCTGATTTCAAAGGGGACAACAATTACCGGCGATATCACTTCCGACGGCAATCTGGAAATCTACGGCGGGGTAAAGGGTACCGTAAGCACAACCGGCAATATTAAAATCAGCGGGAAGCAGATCGGTGATGTGTCCGGTTCAAGCCTGACACTGGAATCCTGCACCGTGCGCGGCAATCTTACCGCGTCCGAGGATATCAATATTGACAGCGATTCCGTTATCATTGGCGATGTTAAGACCAAGAATCTGGTTATTGACGGCAAGCTTCAGGGAAATGTCCACGCAAAGAGCAATATTACCTGCCAGAGCAACGCGATTGTTATCGGCGACTTGGTAGGAGCTTCCGTATCCGTGAAGGACGGAGCAAAACTGCAGGGCAAGATGCAGATTTTCAACGGCCAGTTGGGTGAAATCAAAATTACAGACGACGCAAAAGTCGTGCCCGTAACGGAATAAGAAATGATATAAAAACGGCTTGAAGCAAATTTGCTTCAAGCCGTTTTT
>JAEWUH010000264.1 GCA_023397245.1 Bacillota bacterium
CTAATGTTATTTTGCGGATTCGTCGTAATGGGCGCGTTCGCCGCCGATAAACTTCGGCCTGGTGCGCGCGCAAACCAGATTTGCTTCGCCGATTTGCTTGACGGACAGGCGCACCGGAACGGCAACTCTGGCAAGATGCATCCCGATCAGGGTATCGCCGATATCCATGCCGGCCTGCGCGGAAACTTCCTCAACGGCAACCGGATGCTCAAAAGCGGCATAGGCCGCGGTTGCAAAGGAGCCGCCGGCCTTCGGCTGGGGAACGACGTTTACGATTTCGATGCGGTTTTTTACGGCCGCTTCTTTTTCTATAATAATCGCGCGGTTCAGGTGCTCGCAGCACTGCGCCGCCAGATACAGCTTCTTTTCCTTCACAATGGCGTAAATCGCCCCGAATACGGCATTTGCAATCTCCACACTGGACTCCGAGCCGATGCGGTGCCCTCCGATCTCGCTGGAAGAACAGCCGACCACGAGAATATCCCCTTCGTTCAGCCGGGCGGCTTCTACCAGCTCCGTCACTGCAGTTTTTGCCTGCGCGGCAATTTCCTCATACATTTTATCAGCTCCTTAATTTTATTTCAGGTTATCGTCAAACCGCAAAAAACACGCAGCCAATGCAGGAAATATTGTACCGCAATTTTGAAGCTGCGCGGCTTTTTCGTCCGTCTGATTTTTATTCATTATAGTCTTTCAGCCGTTTCTTTTCAATATACGGAGCGCATGCGGCAATTTTTTTGCAATCCGCTGAATTGAAATGACCAAAAAGCCGTTTTTATTCTTTCACAAACAAAAAGAGCCGGAACGCAACAAACTAAGTTGCCATTTGGCAACCGTTTGGAACGTTCGACTCAAAACTTTCCAATGATTTATTTAATTAATACCCAAACAGGAACATTAAACTCTCATAGCTTCTTTATTATAAATGCGTATGAAAAGAATGTCAATCACTTTTTACGAAATTTTCGGCGCTTTCCCATAAAAACAAGTCACGCTGTTACTTTTATGTCTATATCAGAAATATATCGCAAAAATCCGCCGTTTTCACACCCCTTATTTGCCGGCTCCCGGTATACGGCACCCGGAAAATGTGGTAGAATAACGGTAAAGATGTTCAGAGAGGAGGAACGGCGTGGAAGCGAACCCATATGATCCGTGCGGGCGTTGTGCTTTGCCCGCATGGCTGCTTGAAAAAAGTGCAGGGAACCCGCCCGCCCGCGGCTCCAAAACTCATTTTATACGAAAAACGCTCCGGCATATCTCCGAAATATTCGAAAACGAACTGTTCTGCGAGCAGTATGCGGCAAAACCGCTGTTCCTGCAAAGCGTCGACCCGCGCGTAAAGCTGATCGTGCTGCTTTTCTTTCTTGTACTTTCCAACTTCACGGCAAATCCCGCGGTGTTGCTGCTCCTGGCCGCTGTGCCGCTCTTCTGCGCCGGATTGTCCGGCATCCCGGCGGGTACCTTTTTCCGCCGCATCTGGCTGTATCTGCCCCTTCTTATCCTTATTCTCTCCCTGCCGGGGGCTTCCAGCCTGTTTCTGAAGGGCAGGCCGCTTTTTTATCTGGTACCGCCCGGCGTTTTTGGGTTGAATGAAGGCCTGTACTTTTCCGTCGGAGGAATCACCGCTGCACTGCGCGCCGCGCTGCGGGCGGGAATTTCGCTTTCGTTCGGCTTTTTGCTTCTGCTGACCACAAGATGGTCGCACATTACCGGAGCACTGGCATCGCTGCACGTGCCGGGGGTGTTCGTGAACGTACTGAATATGGCTTACCGGTATATTTTCGCCATCTCCGTTATGGCGGGCGATATGACGGAGGCAAGGTACCTGCGCACCGTGGGTGCGCTTAAGGCAAGCGAAAACCGCCGGTTTACGGGGCACAATATCGCCCAGCTTTTTCTTAAATCCTACTTCCTGAGCGAAGAAGTCTACGAAGCCATGTGCTGCCGCGGTTTTACCGGCAGGGCAGCCGGACTGTATTCCTTTCAGATCCGGAAAATCGACTGGCTTTTTATTCTGAACAATCTGCTGATTTTTTTGATTTTAATTCTCTGGGAGCGGATGGTCTGATAAAAAAATTTATTTTTAAAAACCCCTCCGGCTGAAAATTTCAGCCGGAGGGGTTTTATCATCATTTTATTTTAATCGGTATCGGCTGCCGCGGAAGAAGCGGAGCCGGAGGACGCGGAGGAAGCCGAGGCCGTAGCCTGAACGGAAGCTCCCTGACGGATCAGCGCGGAAACAGCCGTCTGTATCTGCGGGTCCTGTTTGATATCCAGCTGGTTTTTCAGGAGCAGCGCTTTCTGCGAATCGTTCAGCGTTTTGCCCACATCGGGCTCAATTCCCTTTCCGTCGAACACATTTCCGTTCAGCGTAAGGTAATTGGCTACGGAAATCATGATTGCCGAACCGTCGGAAAGCGGCACAACCTCGTCCTTGGTGCCGTAGCCCGCGGTCTTTTCACCGACCAGCAGTCCTTTTTTGTAATCCTTGATGTCCGAAGCAAAGATTTCTGCGGCGCCGAATGTGGAACCGTCCGCAATCACGCTGACGGGCAGGCTCACTTCGTTGGAGGTGGAGGTGTACTCCACTGTGGTTTTGCCCGCTTTATTTTTGTAGCTCACGGTATTGCCCGCGGGAAGCAGGGTATCCAGAATTTCAGCCATCCCCTTCACGCTGCCGCCGGGATTGTTCCGCAGGTCGATCACGATGCCCACCGCGCCCGCTTTGATCCGCGCCGCCAGAGCAGCGTTGAACTGTGACGCGCTGCCGTCCGTAAACTCGGATATTTTAAAATAAGCCACGTTGCCGTTGATCATGGAAGACGTCATCGTCTGCTCGGTATATTCCGCTCTTGTCACCGTTATGGTGAGGCTGTCCGCCTTCTGGCTTTCCGCAGCAGCATCGGAAGCGGCGGCTGTGGAAGAAGCTGTACTCGCGGCGTCCTTTTTGCGCAGAATTCCGAATTTCACCTTGGAACCGGCGATTCCGTCCAGCTTATTGAGCGCGTCGCCGTAGGTCATGCGGATAATTTCCTTACCGTCCATGCTTACGATGGTATCGCCCTTTTTAATTCCGCTTTTTTCCGCCGGGGAGTTCGGCATTACCTCCGTTACGTCCATATTGCCGTCATCATCCTGCACGGTCTTAATGCCCACGCCGATGCTTTTTGCGCTGTTTCCGCTGCGGTAAGCCTTATATTTTTCCGCCGACATATACTTTGCGTGGGAATCCCCAAGCCCGGCCACGTATCCGGCGCAGATGCCGTCGTTGAGCGCGCTTTCTTGAATGCTCCCGATATAATCCTGCCTTGTTTTCTGGTCGATTTCGCTCAGCTTGGTGTACATTGCCTGCCGCTCGTTCACATCGGCCACCTTTGAGTTAAAGCTGTTCATGGCGTAGACGTAGGTCAATGATACGGTAACGGATGCCGAAACGGCAACAAGCGCAACGGCGGCGCCCAAAGATACCTTTCTGCTCATTCTATACGATCATCCTTATCCCATTGGATTTGCGGTAGGTAGAGATTAGCCCCGGCTGAACCAGTTCAGCGGATTTTTTGCAACGCCGTCTACACGGATTTCAAAATGGCAGTGCGCCCCCTGTGAGTCGCCGGTATTGCCGACATAGGCAATAACCTGCCCCTTCTGCACCACCTGGCCGGTACTTACGGCAACGCTGCTGCAATGCCCGTAAAGCGTGGAATAGCCGCCGCCGTGGTTGATCGCCACAACATTTCCGTAACCGCCGTAGCCGGTACCGTAATTGCCCCAGCCGGCCATGATGACCTTGCCGGAATCAGCCGCTACGATGGGTTTCCCATAACATCCGGAAGATGAAATATCGATGCCCTTATGAAAACTTCCCCAGCGGGAACCGTATCCGCTGGTAATCCTGCTCACACCGGGAACCGGCCACGCAAAATTACCGGTGCTTACATAGCCGCCGCTGTCGCTGGAACTCCGGTGGGAAGCATAGTAATCCTTGTACCACTGGTCAATGGCCTCTGCAGCCTTTTGCTCTTCTTTGGCAATTTTCGCGCTTTCCGATTGTGCGGAGGATTCATCCTTCGAAATCTGCGCAATCACCGAGTTGGTCTCGCTTACCAAATCGGATAATTCATGCCGCTTTGAATCCTGCGCCACTTTTGCCGCCGCAACTTCCTTGCGGTTGGCTTCAATGGCCGCTTTCTGCGTTTTGATGCTGTTCATATCCGATTTCAGCGTATTGATGAGGTCGGTGTCATGCGTGGTGATCGCCTTAATCGCCTCGGTTTTGTCGGACAAATCCATAATGCTTTTCGCACTCAGGATGATTTCGAGGTTTGAGGCTTCTCCGGTAAGATACATCGCATGGAGCCGTTCCCTGAGCTTTGCGTAATTGGTGGAAATCGTTGCCTGCTTTGCGGAAATCTGCGATTCCTTATCCTTAATATCCTGGTCAAGCGCCGCAATCTGCTGGTTCAAAAGATCAATCTGATCCTGCACGGTCTCCCGCTGGGAATCCAGCGCGTTTTTATAATCCAGCTGCTTCGCTTTATCCGCCTTCAGGCTTTTCAGCTTTGAGGCAATCGCAGCCTGCTGTTTCTTCAGCTGCGCCTGTTTTTTCTGGAGTTCGGATAAACTGGTCGCCGCGGCGGTCGTAGGAGGCATGATCTGCGGGCTTGCCAGCAGTGCCATCGCCAGCACTACCGCGGTCAAAAATTTCGCAAGCTTTTTACCAGCCAACGACGTCGCCCCCTTCCTTCTTTAAGTATCTTCCGATGGAAATCACACCGCCGACCGCGCCAAAGGCGGTTCCCGCCAATATGAACGCGAGCGTGATATTCAGCTTCATCGGGTTAATATCGATCGGACTGAACAGGGTGATCGACGACACTGCCGTAAGCATCTTCTGGTAGGCAGCGCTGAGGAGCAGGCTGGCCAGCAAACCGGAAACCAGCCCGATCAGGATCCCTTCCACGATAAACGGAACGCGCACAAACCAGTTGGTTGCGCCGACCGATTTCATAATGCTGATCTCCAGCCGGCGGGAGAACATGGTGACGCGGATGGTATTGGATATAATAAACAGCGAAACCAGGCTGAGGATCAAAATGATCCAAAAACCGGCCGTCGTAATCATTCGGTCCAGCTTGGTGAGCTTCTGCGCGATATCGGAATAGTCGTTGATGGAATCCACGCCTTCAATCTTTTTGATCTGCTCAGCCGTCTGCTTGTATTGCGACAAGTCCTTAAAGGAAATCTTAAACGCGTCCGGCAGCGGGTTTTCCTTGCCGGTCATGCCTTCGAGCATCGTAGCGTCGTCACCCAAAAGGTTCTTATACTGCTGGATCGCGTCGTCCTTGGGGACGAATTCACAGGTGGCGACATTGTCCAGCTTTTTGATCTCCTCTCCGGCCTTGATGGCGGAAAGCGTGGGCAGCCCCTGCTTCATATAGACCTTCACGGAGTTGTTTCCTTCGATCGACTTCATGGCGGTATCGATATTCAGAGAGAAAAGCACCGCCGCGCCGGTCAGGAGCAGGCACGAAACCAGTACGCCGATGGAAGCGAACGACATGGTGCGGTTGCTCCAGATATTTTTAAAGCCTTCCTTAACCAGATACCTTAAGCTGTTAATCTTCATGGCGCACCTCCTGCGAGGCGGTATCCGCCACAATTTCGCCGTCGTGGATTTCCACCACGCGCTTTTTAAAATGCTTTACCAGCGTATGCTCATGCGTTACCATCAGGATCGTGGTGCCGCGCCGGTTGATCTCGCTGAGCAGGTCCACAATCTCAAAGGAAAGGGCCGGGTCCACGTTGCCCGTGGGCTCGTCCGCAATAATCAGCTTCGGATTGTTGACCAGTGCACGCGCAAGTCCCACACGCTGCTGCTCACCGCCGGAAAGCTCTCCGGGATGGCACTTGGCCTTGTCCTGCAGGTTCACCAGCCCCAATATGTAAGGGACGCGCTTTTTGATGTCTTTCGAGGAAGCGCCGACCACATGCATTGCGAACGCCACGTTCTCGAAAACCGTCATATTGTCAATTAAGCGGAAATCCTGGAACACAATTCCCATCGTACGGCGCAGGTAAGGAATATCATGCTTTTTTAAACCGGTAATATCAAGATTATTGATGATGATCTGTCCATCGTTCGGCTTTTCTTCGCACATGATCAGTTTCAGGAATGTACTTTTGCCGGCTCCGGAAGAACCTACGATAAATACGAATTCCCCTTTATCAACCTTGAGGCTGACGTCCCTAAGCGCTTTCGTTCCGTTTGAGTAAGTCTTACTCACATTTTGAAATTCAATCATGCAATCGCTCCATCATATTGATCGGATACCGCCCGGAAGCAGGTTTTACCGCCCGGAGGCGCGGCATCATGTAATTCTCATTCGAATAGCCAACGGCGAAAAGAAACAGTAAACCAATGCCCATTGGCATGTTTACATAATACCAATGGGCAGCGATTTTATTATTCTATATGCGAATTAATTTGTAATAATTTTGTAATAATTGACTCTTTTTCAAATTGCTGTACTAAAATTTAACTGGGTTGGAAGAAAGATACTTCTTTACCATAAGCGCGACCTTAAACACGATGGCGTCTTCAAATTCGCGCAGGTCAAGGCCGGTAATCTTCTTGATCTTCTCCAAACGGTAAACCAGCGTATTGCGGTGTACAAACAGCTTGCGGGAGGTCTCGGAAACATTCAGGTTGTTTTCAAAGAAGCGCTGAATGGTGAACAGCGTTTCATGGTCAAGGGACTCAATGGAGCCGCGCTTGAAAACCTCTTTGAGGAACATTTCGCACAGGGTTGTGGGCAGCTGATAAATCAGGCGCGCAATTCCGAGATTGTCGTAGCTGACAATCGGCTTTTCGGTATCGAATACCTTGCCGACCTCAAGCGCCACCTGGGCTTCCTTAAAGGAGCGCGCAAGGTCCTTGATGCCGGTCACAATGGTGCCGATACCCACCACGCAGTGCGTATAGAATTCACTGGAAAGCGTGTCAACAATGGAGCTGGCCAGCTTGTCGAGATCCTTGGGCTCTATGCCGGTACGGATTTCCTTTACCAGCGCAATATCGCTTTCATTGATATTGATGATAAAGTCCTTGTTCTTGTCCGGGAACAGGTTTTGGATTACGTCATAAGCAGAAATGTCGGACTTGTTTGTAATTTTGATCAGCATGCACACGCGGCTCACATCGGTGTTGAACCGAAGCTCGCGGGCTTTTAGGTAGATATCCCCCGGCAGGATATTGTCCAGAATCACATTCTTGATAAAATTGCTGCGGTCGTACTTTTCATCGTAATACTGCTTGATGCTGCTGAGTGAAACCGCAAGCAGGGTCGCGTAGCGGCTGGCCTCCGGGTCACTGCCGGACACGAACACGGCGTATTCCGGGCGCGGACGGCTTCCAAAGGATTTATAGGTATAGCCGTTTACCACGAAGGTGGAAGGAGAAGCTAAAATCTCCGCAGTAATACTGTCGTTTACTTCACCGATCCGGCCAAGTTCACTGCACGCTATAATCACCGAGGTCTCATCAATCACGCCGATCGTCCGGTCGATCGCGTCACGCATCTGGTGGATAACCCCCTGAAATAACCTGTTTGACATGATTTTCCCTCACTTTATATAACTTGTATAATCTTTTCCGATAATCATAAAATGCTACATACATTTTACATAAAATTCCCTGAATTTTCAACCTCGAATTTAAGAATAAATAAAAAAACGACAAAATATTTTACGGAATTAACAGATTGTTCATATTTTACCTGCGGTTATCCGCCCCGGCGGCGGATTTTTTCTTCCCGCAGGGCATTCCTGCGTTCCATTTTTATTTATTCCCATTCTTTTCCGCTTTCATACTGTTCTCCCATGAAAGAGAAAGCAAGATTTGCAAGAGGGTTTTTGCCCTGCAGGGACGAGAGAAGAGCGGGCCGGCACCCGCGACGACGAGGACGCTGCGGAAAAGAAAATCAGACGCAAAAATAAATGTCCGGCATTTCACGGGAGAACAGGAGAAACACAGCGAAAAAAGAGGATGTGCCCTGTTAAAAATAAGCCGTACCTTTTGGTACGGCTTAAGAGTGAATCGAAACGAATCAGTTTAATATGGTAGCCTCTGTTTCTTTGTCGAACAGATGCATCTTGCCCAGGTCAAATGCGATGCGAATCTTGTCGCCGGTCTTGGCGGTGGAAGTGGGCTCCACTCTGGCGGTGATGGAATTGCCCGCGCAGTTGAGATAGAGGTAGGTTTCCGAGCCCATCAGCTCCGTCAGCTCAACATCGGCGTCCACAATGCCTTCGCCGTTCTTCTCGAGGAATTCCGGTTCGTCGTGAACATTTTCCGGACGGATGCCGAACACAACTTCCTTGCCAACATAATCCTTCAGAACGTCGTTCGCGTTCTTAGCGGCCGGCACCTGGATGCTGTATTTATCGAATTTCACGAAATATTTGCCGTCGTTCTTTTCAATGGTAGAGTTGATAAAGTTCATTTGCGGAGAGCCCATAAACCCTGCAACAAACATATTAACCGGGAGATCATAAAGGTTTTGCGGCGTGTCAACCTGCTGGATGAAACCGTCCTTCATCACAACGATACGGTCGCCCATTGTCATCGCTTCCGTCTGGTCGTGGGTTACATATACAAAGGTTGTACCCAGCTGCTTATGCAGTTTGGAAATAACGGTTCTGGTCTGCGCGCGGAGCTTTGCGTCCAGGTTGGAGAGCGGTTCGTCCAAAAGGAAAACCTTCGGGTTACGGACGATTGCGCGTCCCAGCGCAACAC
>JAEWUH010000025.1 GCA_023397245.1 Bacillota bacterium
GGGCTGATCCGTATCGACGGAAAACCGGCGGCCTTTACCATAGGGGAAGAAATCAACCGGCAGACGTATCTGATTCATTTTGAAAAAGCGCTGGACGGTTATAACGGGCTGTATCCCGCCATCAACCATGAATTTGCGTCCCGCCGCCTTGAGGGATATAAGTATATCAACCGGGAAGAGGATTTGGGGTTGGAAGGCCTTCGCAAGGCAAAGCTTTCCTACCATCCCGTGTTTTTACTGCAGAAATATCTGGCAACATTAAAAGAAGAATCTAAGGAAGCTGTTCAATGATTGAATTTGCGGACTGGGGGATGCGCGGCGAGCTTGCGCAGATCTGGCAGATTTGCTTTGACGAACCGGCGCGCCCCGCAAAATATTTTCTGAATAACTATTTCCGCCCCGAAAACTGTCTGGTGTATCGGGCCGGCGGCAAAATTGCATCGGTGGTTTATCTGCTTCCGGCATACATCGAGGCGGATTCCAAACCGCTGCAGGCGCATTATATCTATGCCGCCGCAACGCTTCCGCAGTACCGCTGCCACGGCTATATGGCGGCGCTCCTGGCATGGGCCGCGCTCGCCGGCGCGAACCGGGGCGACTGGTACTCCGTTGTTCTGCCGGCAACCCGGGGGCTGTATCCTCTTTATGAAAAATCGGACTACTCCGCTTTCTTTCAGGTGCGGACGGTTTCCGTTTCTTTGAGCCGGCTTTGTGATTTTGCCGAATCCGGGCAGGCCGGAAAAACCGTTTTGAACTACCGCCAGCTGACTGCCCTGCGGAATTCTTATCTTGCGGGGGATAACGGTTCGGTCCTTTGGAGCGAGGAAGCATTTGGTTTTGCCGCGGGAATGGGTAAGGTCTACGGAGACAGGCTGATCTGCTCAAGAACAGGCAACAGGCCGGCCTATGCGCTTTGCCGCAGGCTCGACGCGAATACCTGCAAGGTGCTGGAAATTATGGCGGATGGGGATACGCTTGCGGATTTGCTTGCCTGCCTGATCTGTGAAATGCCCGCGCAGACCTATCTCTTTCGGCTTCCCGTCGGAAGCCGGCTGTTCGCGCAGCAGGGGGAAAAATCCGCGTTCGGCATGATAAAACCGCTCAGTGGGGCGCCGCTTGAGCCGCTTCAAAGCGCAAAGGAGCCTTATCTCGGCCTTGCACTTGATTAAATGGGGAGGACTGTTCGATGATTTATCTTTTTCTTGCAGACGGATTTGAAGAAATTGAAGCGCTTACCACCGTGGATATTTTAAGGCGAGCGGGATGCAGTCTTGCCACCGTGGGGGTTGGCGGAAAAAGGATTACCGGTTCCCATCATATCGAAGTGACCGCCGATCTTGAAATCGGGGAAGCGGACCTTTCCTCCCCGGATATGGTTATCCTCCCTGGCGGGCCGGGGCACAAAAACCTTGAAAAATCGTCCCTTGTCCGCGCAGCGGTTCAATACTGCGCCGACCACGATAAATACATTGCGGCAATCTGTGCCGCCCCATCCATCCTCGGCCATATGGGTCTGCTTAAAAATCATACGGCAACGTGCTTCCCCGGCTACGAGGAGGACCTGCACGCCAGAGAGGTGTCTAAGGACTCCGTCTGTGTCAGTGGGAAAATCATTACAGGGAAGGGCGCGGGCGTTACGGTGGACTTTGCACTGAAAATTGTCGAGGTGCTTTACGGCGCGGAGAAATCAAATACGCTTAGGAAGAATATACAATGTATGTAAAGAACATCCGAGAAGTAAAAAAGAATCTGCGCGCCCGTTACCGGAAGTTCCGGGAGCACATGGACCCGGAACAGAAGCTTGAGATGGATTCCTCCATTCAGAGCCGTTTGCTGGCGCTGGGGGAATATTCCCGCGCGGATACCATATTTACTTACGTGAGCAAACCGATCGAGGTGGATACCATATCGCTGATAAAGGCCGCCTTTGCCAACCGCAAGCAGGTGGCCGTGCCGCGCTGTGTGCCGGAAACCTGCGACATGGAGTTTTATTATATCCGATCCCTCGACGATTTGGAAAAAGGGTTGTTCGGCGTTCTGGAGCCGGTGTCGTCCAAATGCCGGCTTGTTACGGATTATTCCGGAGGCCTGTGCATTGTTCCCGGCCTGTGCTTTGATGCCCAGGGCTACCGCCTGGGATACGGCAAGGGCTACTACGACCGGTTTCTGGCCGATTTTAAAGGCGACACGGTGGGAATCTGTTATGCCGGCTGCGTGCAGTGGAACCTGCCGCACGGCTATTATGACAAGCCGGTCGACCTGCTGATTACCGAAAAATACAACCGGCGCATCGCAAACCGGAACGACTGATTTTCAGCATGAAGAACAGGAGGTTGCATCCATGGGTGACGATAATATGCAGAACGACGTGAACCGTCGGAAAAAGGTGGAGCGCTTTCAGCTGAATATTAAAGACGATGATTTCGATGATCTGCCGGATACGGATTTATATTCGGATTACCGCAGTCCGCAGGAAGACAGCGGGGATTTTGAAAAAGTGATTCACAGCTACAGCGATCCCGAGGCGGCTCAGCGCGACCGTACCCTGCAGCGGGAGGCGGAAGCCCGGGCGGAAAAAGAACACCGGTGGCGCAACCGCAAAAAGCGGAAGATGAACCGGTTCCTTTTCCGGTTCATGTGGTTCTTTATGGTTCTGTTCCTTTCTGTTCTGCTTTCTCAGCTTGCAATCGGCGGATTCGACGATATGCTTGCAAAAGACCGGGAAAAGGTCAGCGTAACGGTGGAGATTCCCAAAAACCCGACTACGGATCAGGTGGCGCAGATTCTGAAGGATGCCGGGGTAATCCGTGAAACCGATTTTTTCAAGC
Source organism: Bacillota bacterium (assembly GCA_023397245.1). Classification (GTDB taxonomy): domain Bacteria; phylum Bacillota; class Clostridia; order Oscillospirales; family Acutalibacteraceae; genus DATAML01. The sequence goes on from JAEWUH010000025.1 coordinate 2,829, forward strand.
TCTATTCCAAGCTTACAAAAGCAGACGGGCATTACCATAACGGCAGCTATAAAATCGATACAAATATGGACTACGAAGCGATCATCAATAGCCTGCAGACAAACAGCAACCGCGTGGATACGATTAAAATTACGTTCCCCGAGGGGATGAATGCCGTTGAGATTGCCGCGCTGCTTGAAAAAAACGGCGTCTGCACCGCAAAGGATGCGTTGGCCGTTATGAATTCGAATAATTTCGACAGCGGCTTTGAGATCATAAAATCCATTACCAACGCGAAGGACCGTTATTATAAGCTGGAGGGTTATCTGTTCCCGGATACTTACGAGTTTTACAAGGACGAAGACCCGAAAAGCGTGGTCAAAAAGCTTTTGAATAACTGCAACAAGAAGCTCACGGCAGAAATCCGCAACAAAGCGGCGGCAGAGAAGATGACCGTGGACCAGATGATGGTTCTGGCCTCCATGATTCAGGCGGAAGCCGCGAATAAGGAGGATATGTACCGGATTTCCTCTGTTTTCCACAACCGTCTTGCCAGCAGCAAGGGCGACCTGAGCCGGCTCCGTTCCGACCCGACCACGTATTATCCCTACCGCACAAAGGCCGCGGTTCCCTCGAACCTGCGCGACACATATAAGAGCAAATACGATACTTACACCATTGTGGGCCTTCCCGCAGGGCCGATCTGCAACCCGGGCGCCGAAGCAATCGACGCCGCCCTGAACCCGGCGAATACCGACTACTATTATTTCTGCCACGACAAGGACGGAAAAGCGTACTACGCCAAGACCAATGCGGGGCACGAGGCCAACCTGGTGAAAGCAGGATTGAAATAAACTGGAGGCTGTTCATTGAATCAAACTACCAACTCGATGGAATTGCTTGCCCCTGCCGGCGACATGGAGCGCCTGCAGGCGGCGGTGGACTTTGGCGCCGACGCGGTCTATCTTGCCGGGCAGGAGTTCGGAATGCGGACGGCGCCCTCTAATTTCAGCCGCGACGAGCTGCGAAAAGCGGTGGCGCTGGCGCACGAGCATCATATTAAGGTACACCTGACCTGCAATACCATCCCGCACAACGAGGAACTGGAGCGTCTGCCGGGCTTTCTGGAAGAAGCGCAGGACGCCGGAGTGGACGCGTTCATCCTTGCGGATTTCGGCGTGATGGCCATGGCAAAAAAATACGCGCCGAAGGTGGCAATCCATATTTCAACGCAGGCGGGCGTGGCAAATTACGCCTCTGCCGGTGAATTCTATAATTTGGGAGCATCCCGCGTGGTTTTGGCGCGGGAGCTGAATCTGGAGGAAATTGCGGAGCTCCGCGCAAAAACGCCGAGGAAGCTTGAAATCGAGTGCTTTGTCCACGGCGCCATGTGCGTTTCCTTCTCCGGCCGGTGCCTGCTTTCCAGCTATCTCACGCACCGCGACGCCAACCGCGGCGACTGCGCGCAGCCCTGCCGCTGGGAATACTATCTTATGGAATCCAAGCGTCCCGGGCAGTATATGCCTGTTTTTGAGGACAAGTCCGGCACCTATATTCTAAACTCAAAGGATATGTGTATGATCGAGCATATTTCGGAACTGGCAAAAGCGGGCGTTTCCAGCGTAAAAATTGAGGGCCGGGCAAAATCAGCCTATTATGTGGCGGTCACCACGAACGCTTACCGCCACGCAATCGACGAATACAGGAACGATCCGGAAGCGAAGCTTTCTCCGTGGGTTGCGGAAGAGCTGAACAAAATCAGTCACAGGGAGTACAGCACGGGGTTCTATTTCGGCACGGAGCCCGGGCAGGTATATTCCAACGGCGGCTATGTCCGTGATTACGAAGTGATTGCTGTCTGCGAGGATTACTCCGGCGGTGTGGCGACGCTTTCACAGCGGAACCGCTTTTTCCGCGGAGATACCGCCGACGTGCTGGAACCGGGAACGCGCCCCTATCTTGTAAAGCTGGACGATATCACCGACGCGGACGGCACTGCAATCGATTCCGCGCCCCACGCGATGATGACCGTCCGATTGAGGACCGACCGCCCGATTGCAAAGGGCGCGATCCTGCGAAAGGAACGCAGCACTGCTTCCATGTGATTTTCTAAATCCCTTACCCAAGATGTTCCATAATTTTGCGGTTGCGCGGCTTATCGACAGCCTGAAATGAATAAAACGCCTTCGTATTGGAAATGCTATCCATTACGGAGGCGTTTATTTTATGGAAAAAAGAGTGGTCGCGTTTTTTGGAATTCTCATGCTTTGCATGTTTTTATTGATATTGAGCGTTTATAATGTTTCTACCGGTGCGCAGCTTGCACAGACCGCCGACCGGCAAAGCAGCTATAAGCTTGCCGTTGCAGGTACGCGGGGGACAATTTATGACTGCAACAAATCCCCTTTGACGGGCGGCGAGGAGGAGTACGCCGCGGCTGTTGCGCCGAGCGTGGAGAGCGCCGCCGCACTCAGCAAAATTCTGAGTGCCGACGCACTTCAGAAAATATATCCTTCCCTGACGGCAAATAAACCGTTTACCATGAAAGTACCGCAGAAAATTACCGCGGAAGGAATCGATCTGTTCACGCTGCGGAAACGCTATTCCGATACGCAGACCGCGCCGCACGTCATCGGTTACCTGGACGGTTCCGGTGCGGGTGCTGCCGGAATCGAAAAAGCCTTTAACGGGCAGCTCGCCAAAAATCAGGGACAGATCACCGTAACTTATCGCGTGGACGCGGTGAACCGGGTACTCCGGGGGGAAAACCGGAAAATCAGCGATACGAGCTATCTTGGCAACAGCGGCGTGGTGCTGACCATTGACAAGGATATTCAGACCATTGCGGAACAGGCCGCGAAAAAATACCTGACCAAAGGCGCGGTGGTCGTTACGGAGGTGCCGAGCTGCAAAATACGCGCCATGGTCAGCCTGCCGGATTATTCGCCGAACGATATCGCCTCCGCGCTGAAGTCAGAGGATTCCCCGCTGGTAAACCGCTGCCTTTCGGCCTACAGCGTCGGCTCCGCGTTTAAGCTGGTGTCGGCTTCCGCCGCACTGGAGTACGGGATTTCGCCGGATACGACGTACGACTGCAAGGGTGCAATCGATGTTTACGGAAGTTCCGTGCACTGCTTTAATTCCGAGAGCCACGGCACGGTCAACATGGGACAGGCAATCGCGCGTTCCTGCAACGTTTATTTTGTAAACCTGATGCAGCAGATGCCGGAGTCCCAGTTCCTGCTCATGTCGCAGAGTCTGGGGTTCGGCAGGGGATACGAAATCGCTCCCGGCATGACCTCCTCGGCGGGAAACCTGCCCACCCTGCAGAGCCTGAAAATACCGAGGGCGCTCGCCAATTTTTCCTTCGGGCAGGGCGATCTGACCGCTACGCCCCTGCAGATTACCGCCATGGTGAATGCCATAGCGAGCGGCGGAAGCTTTACCCAGCCGTATCTGTATGAAGGCATCGTAGACGAAAATCGGAACTATACTTCCAAAGCGGAGCCACAGCAAAGCACGCAGGTGCTTTCGGATACGACGGTTAGTTTACTGCGGGAATTTATGAAGGAATCGATCGAAACGGGAACCAGCAAAAAGGGCAAGCCGGAATACGGCGGCGCGGGTGCAAAAACCTCGACGGCGCAGACCGGAAAATATGTAAACGGAGTGGAGCAGGTCGAGTCCTGGTTCACCGGCTTCTATCCCTATGACAGTCCCCAATATGTCATTACGGTGCTGGCTGAAAACGGCACGGGCGGCGGCGCCACCTGCGGGCCGGTTTTCAAGCAGATCGCCGATTCCCTGTATGAGAAAAACGTCGAACCGGCCGCACAAGTGGATTGACAAGCCCGCAAAATCAGTTTATAATCAAGATGAAACAAAATGCACTTTCGGGTGCAAACAGGATAAAGGCGAAAAAGGGTAAAAGTTGATTCGGCACTGCAAAAGAGAGGGAATCCGCGGCTGAAAGATTACCGCATCTGCCGGCACAACAGGCCAACCCCGAGCCCTGCGGCGATGAGCCGCGGCGTCCCCCGCGTTAAGGGATTTGAGCGGCGCTTTGGCGCAATTTGGGTGGTACCACGGATTTCTCCGTCCCATTGTGGATGGTGAAGTCTATTTTTTTTGAGAAAATAAGCGAAAATGCAGCCGTCAATTCGTCTTTCGGCCGCTTTACCGATTTTCGGTTAAGCGCTTTCATATTTAAATTATTTTGCCATATGGCGGAATGGAGTTATTGTAATGGAGTGGACAGGTTTAAATGAACTGCGCGAAAAGTATTTGTCTTTCTTTGAATCAAAGGGGCATCTGCGGCTGCCGAGCTTCTCGCTGATTCCGAAGGACGACAACAGCCTTTTGCTCATCAATTCCGGCATGGCGCCGATGAAGAAGTATTTTACCGGTGAGGTCACCCCGCCGCGCAAGCGGGTAACCACCTGCCAGAAATGCATCCGTACCCCGGATATCGAGCGCGTCGGCATCACCGCGCGTCATGGCACCTATTTTGAAATGCTGGGCAACTTCTCGTTCGGCGACTATTTCAAGCACGACGCCACCGCGTGGGCATGGGAATTCTGCACCAAGGTGCTGGAAATGCCCGTAGAAAAATTATGGGTAACCATTTATACCGACGACGACGAGGCCTTTGAAATCTGGACGAAGGAAGTCGGTGTGGACCCGTCCCATATTGTCCGTCTGGGCAAGGAGGATAATTTCTGGGAACACGGCTCCGGCCCCTGCGGTCCCTGCTCCGAAATCTACTTTGACCGCGGCGAACAGTACGGCTGCGGTTCTCCCACCTGCGGCGTAGGCTGCGACTGCGACCGTTACGTGGAATTCTGGAACGTCGTATTCTCCCAGTTCAACAGCGACGGAAAAGGAAACTATCCGCCGATGGATCATCCGAACATCGATACCGGCATGGGTCTTGAGCGTCTTGCCTGCATCATGCAGGGCGTGGACAACCTGTTCCTCGTCGATACCGTTCAGAATATTATGAAGCATATCATCCGCATTGCCGGCGTACAGTACGGAGCTGACCCGAAAACCGATATCTCCCTGCGCGTGATCACCGACCATATCCGCAGCACCACCATGATGATCGGCGACGGCGTCATGCCGTCCAACGAGGGCAGAGGCTATGTTCTTCGCCGTCTGCTGCGCCGCGCCGCGCGCCACGGCCGTCTGCTCGGCATTCAGCACACCTTCCTTTCGGAGGTTGCCAACACGGTCATTGATGAAAACAAAAACGCCTATCCGGAGCTGGATGAAAAGCGCGCCATGATCACAAAGCTAATCAGCGTGGAAGAAGAGAGCTTCGCCAAGACCATTGATCAGGGCCTGCAGCTCCTGAATACTTACATCGAAAACGCGGAAAGCAGGGTGTTCTCCGGCGCGGACGCGTTCCGCCTCAACGATACCTACGGCTTCCCGATCGACCTCACCAAGGAAATCGCCGCAGAGCGCGGCATGACCGTGGACGAGGAAGAGTTCCGCCGCCTGATGCTCGAGCAGCGCGAACGCGCCAGAGCCGCGCGCAAGAACGCCGGCGCGGACGCGTGGGAGGGCGAAAGCTCCCTTTTGGACGATGTTCCGGAGACCGAGTTCCTCGGCTATAAACAATTTGAAACCACCGCCAAAGTGCTTGCAATCATCAAGGACGGCGAGCGCGCCGAATCCGCAACAGCGGGCGACGAAGTTACGCTTGTGCTGGACAGAACCGCGTTCTATGCCGAAAGCGGCGGCCAGGTCGGCGATATCGGTTCCGTTGAATCAAACGACGCGATTCTGGATGTAAAGGATACCACCAAGAACCACGCGAAGAATTTCCTGCATCATGCGGTTGTAACGGCGGGTATGATTAACGTGGGCGAGGAAGTAAAGGCCTCCGTGAATAAGGAGAACCGTCTTTCCGTCATGCGCAACCACACCTCCGCCCATCTGCTGCAGGCTTCCCTGCGCAAGGTTCTGGGCAACCATGTGGAACAGGCCGGCCAGCTGGTCAACGCGCAGCATGTCCGCTTCGACTTTACCCATTTCTCCGCGCTGACAAAGGAAGAATTGAACAAGGTAGAATCGCTTGTAAACGAAGTGATCCTGAAGGGCATCGACGTGGACTCCCGCGAAATGCCGATTGAGGAAGCCAAAAAGCTCGGCGCTATGGCTTTGTTCGGTGAAAAATACGGCAAGATCGTGCGTGTCGTGACCGTCGGCGATTTCTCCAAGGAATTCTGCGGCGGCACCCACATTGACAATACCGCGAAAATCGGTCTGTTCAAAATCGTTTCGGAAAGCTCCGTAGCCGCCGGCGTGCGCCGCATTGAGGGTGTTACCGGCGCGGGCGTGCTCGCGCTTCTGAACAGGACAATTCGGGAAATCGACGAAGCCGCGGCGGTTCTCAAGCTGAACAATTCCTCCGAGCTGGTGCAGAAGACCGCCCAGCTTTCCTC
>JAEWUH010000082.1 GCA_023397245.1 Bacillota bacterium
CCGGCCACGTCGGCAAAGGTTGTTTTGCGTTTTTCATCGGCCATCTGCTTAATCTTCGCCTTGCCGAAGTTCATCTGCTTTCCTGCGTCGCCCATGCCCGTATTCAGGCGCTTCATCATGAACCACCAGAAGCCGATCATGACCGCAAGGGTAATCAGCATGGGAAGCATACTGGACAGCCACGAGGTCTCGGTAGGACGCTTGATATTTTCCACCATGCGCGCTTGCGGATTCGCCTTGTTGTACTCCTCCACGTATGGCTTGATGTCGTTGTAAAGAAGGAGCGAATTCGGAGCGGTATAGTTTATTTTGGACTTGTCCTTGAGCGTGATGATCATTTCACCGCTGCCCCAGTCCATGGAATACTCCGTCACCTTCTGATCCTGAAAATCGTAGACGATATCGGAGTAATTATAAGTCTTTTGAGGGCGGTTTCCCAATATCATCGCGATCAGCATAAACAGAATGATCGGGATACCGAGGATCAGGGCTATATTCTTCAGGGTTCTTTTATTATCCAATATGAAGTTCACTCCTTACATGAGTTTCTGCAGTGGTTTTGGATCACTTTGATTTTGTGTAAACTTCCGGTTTCAGGATTCCCACAAACGGAAGATTTCTGTATTTTTCATCGTAATCAAGGCCGTAGCCTACGATGAATTCATCCGGAACAACGGTTCCGACATAATCAGCCTTTATGTTCGCAGTACGCCTGTCCGGCTTATCGAACAGGGTGCAGAGCCGAACACTCCTGGGAGAGCGGGACTGCAGCAGCTCGAGTATGTAGCTCAGCGTCATACCGCTGTCCAGAATATCCTCCACAACAAGGAGATCATAGCCTTTTAAGTTGATATCCAGGTCCTTAATGATTTTGACGACGCCGGAGGTCTTGGTCCCGGAACCGTAGCTGGACACACACATGAAGTCAATGCTGCAGGGAATGGTGATTGCGCGCATTAAATCTGCCATAAAAACGACGGAACCTTTCAGTACGCTGACCATCAAAAGGTTTTTGTCTTTATAATCCTCACTGATCTGCTTACCGATTCTCTCTACAATTCCGGCAAGCTTCTCCTCGCTGAATAATACGGACTGAATATCGTTTTTCAAAGCTTTTAGCACTCCTTAATTATAATTTCCGCAATATTTTGAGTGTCGTTCGTAACACAGGCGTCCTGCGAAGCGCCGAAACCTTCAATCCAGAGGATTGTGCCGCCGCGCTCAAGCATTGCGGCTTTGCTCCTCAGCACAGGTTCCAGCTTTGCTTCATTAAAAAGTTTTTTCAGACTTTTGGTTACTCCCCGTCCGGCAGGACGGAAAAAGTCGCCGCTGCGTCTGTTTCGAACAGAAGTAATATTAAGTATTGTATCATAGTTAATTAGATTATTAAATAACAAATTGTGAATTTCACAGCGCTTTTCATATTCTTTCCGGCATAATTTTTTCACTTCAAGCACCCGGCCGTCCGGAAGAACGGTTCCGGCGGGGTTCAAAGGTTCGCTCCACTGAGCGGCCGGTTCATTCTTTGTAATAAAGACAGTATTGCCCTGTACCGTAAATTGTATTCCTCCCGCAACGGTCACCGAACCGCCTGAACGCCGGATAATTTCCTCGGCCGCGTACAGATGCCGGCTTTCCAGCCTTGCCCCTGCGGCCGTCCCCGCGGCAATGGCGACGGCGCGCATCAAAACCGGGCGGGGCATGACTTTTAAATCGGAAAGGCGGTATCCTCCCCTGCATTTTGCCGCCGCCAGACCGGCTCGCGCCTTTTCCTCAAACCAGGCCTCGTCTTCCCGGAGGTGTTGCGTCATAGAAAGGACGTTTGCTTCGAAAGCGGGATTGATTTCTTTTAAGACCGGAATGACCGAATGCCGGATTTTATTTCTTGCGTAATGGTCCGTAAGGTTGGAGCTGTCCGTCACATAGGAAAGTCCGTAAAACGCACAGTAGGCTTCCACTTCCCCGCGCGTAATGCCGAGGAGCGGGCGGATGATGTTCTCCCTTACCGGGGATATGCCGCGCAGTCCCCGCGTTCCCGCCCCCGCTGCCAGATTGAGGAGCACTGTTTCGGCGGAATCGGAAAGCGTGTGGGCAGTGGCGATTCTTCCGGTTCCGGGGCAAAGGCTCCGAAAAAACTCATAGCGCACGCTGCGTCCGCACTCTTCGAGGCCCTGTGAACGTTCCGCGGCCAGTGCGCGGATATCGGCGCGGAGGATTTTCAGCCCGACGCCGTTTTTTTCGCACCATTCGGCAACAAAGCGTTCGTCGCGGTCTGCTTCTTCGCCGCGAAGCCCATGGTTAATATGTGCCGCTAAAATATGAATATGATTGGCCTGAGCATATTTTAAAAGAAAATGAGTAAGCGCCATGGAATCCGCGCCGCCCGAAAGGCCGACCACTGCGGTGCAGCCCTGCGGGAGCATGTCCCATTTGACGATTACTCTTTCAATTTTGTTTTCTATGTTAAGAACATTCTTATTTTCGGTGATTTTCTCATTCACTGCGGACAACCTCCTGCGCCGTAAAGCGCATGAATTCGCCCTGCCAGTGGAGCGGAACGGTCTTGGTTTCGCCGTGGCGGTTCTTGGCTACGATACATTCGCCGCTGTTTTTGTCCCCGTTTTCACCCGGAGTTTCCGAATCCTGATAATAATCTTCACGGTAAAGGAACAGGACGATATCGGCATCCTGCTCAATCGAACCGGAATCGCGCAGGTCAGAAAGCACGGGACGGTGATTGGTTCTTTTTTCGCTGTCACGGGCAAGCTGGGAAAGCGCAAGGACAGGAACGTTGAGTTCCTTCGCCATGATCTTCATGTTTCTTGTGATCTGGGAAATTTCCTGCACGCGGTTGTCGATACGGCTCGACGAATTCATCAGCTGCAGGTAGTCGATGACCACAAGGTCAACGTCCTTCAGCCGCCGGAGCTTTGCCTTCATTTCCGGCACGGTAATGGTCGGATTGTCGTCAAAATACATCTGCGTTTTGGAAAGGATGTCGCCGGCTTCAATAATGCGGATCCATTCATCGTCGCTTAATTTGCCGGTACGCAGCTTGGTGCCGCCAACCATCGCTTCCGTGGAAAGCAGACGGGAAGCAAGCTGTTCCTTGCTCATTTCAAGTGAAAAAAAGGCAACCCTTTTGTTCGCCTTTACCGCGGCATGCCTTGCGATGTTCAGCGCAAAGCTGGTTTTTCCCATGCCGGGGCGCGCGCCCAGCAGAATGAAATCCGAGCGGTTCAGGCCGGTAATGGTATCGTCCAGCTCCTTGATGCCGGTGGGAACGCCTTTATACAGGTCGGCGTCGGGGGAATTCAGCAAATCCAGGCGGTCAAACGTCTGCACGATGATTTCATCGATACGCTGAAGTCCCTGCATATTTTTCCCGCGCCGGATATCAAAAATACGCTGTTCGGCGGAATCCAGCAGGGTGGCGGCGTCTGCCGCGCCCTCGGAGGCCTCCTCCACGATATCCCGCGCCGTGGTAATGAGGGTGCGGATATCAAATTTATCGCGCACGATGGCGGCGTAGGATTCCACGTTCGAAATGGAGGGAACCAGCTGCGCCAGCTGGAGCAGGTAGGTCTTTCCGTTTGTTTCGTCAAAGCTTTCGTTTTCCTTCAGCTTTTCCAGCACCGTCACAAAATCGACCGGCTGGCCGACCGTGAACATTTCGAGCATGGTGGCGTAGATCAGGCTGTTGTTTGTCTGATAGAAATATTCGGGACGCGGAAGAATCTGCGCGACCCGGTCCAGGCAGGAAGAATCCAGCAGGATCGCTCCCAGAACGGACTGTTCGGCCTCCGGGCTGAACGGCAGATTCAACGCGCTGTAACTGCCCGCCGATAACGTATCCAAGCTGATTTCCTCCTTCCCTATAATTACAAAATCGTGCAGCGGCAGCTTATTCCTTTTCGCCGACTACCGCGTAGATCTTTGCGGAAATGCCGTTGTAAAGCTTAACCTCGCATTCGAAGGTTCCGAACGCTTTGATATCGCCGTCGAGGACGATTTTGCGCTTGTCCACGTCAACACGGTACTGCTTTTTGAGCTCTTCGGCGATTTCCTTTGAGGTCACCGAACCGAACAAACGCCCGCCCTGCCCTGCTTTGGCGAAAAGACGTACGCTTTTCCCGCTGATCTGGTCCGCGGTCTTCTGCGCCGCCTCCGTTTCGCTTTTCAGCTTGAAGGCTTTGGCTTCCTCGGCGTTTTTCAGCTCGTTCATCGCCTGAGCGTTTGCCTCTTTGGCAAGCTTGCGCGGGAAAAGAAAGTTGCGCGCGTAGCCGTCGCTGACATTGATCAGCTCGCCCTTTTTGCCGCTTCCCTTAATATCTTCAAGCAGTACTACCTTCATGTTGATTCCTCCGTATCTGTATTATATATCATTGATTATGACTGTGATTGATTTGCGGGCTGCTGCTTCCTGAGGATATCGGTCAGCTGCTCGCGCGCCTGCTGAACGGTCACGCCGGTAAGCTGGGCCCCCGCCATGGTGAGATGGCCGCCGCCGCCCATGGTCTCCATAATCAGCTGGACATTGACGTCCCCCAGCGAACGCGCGGATATGTTCACCACGTTCCCGGTCGGGAAAATTACGAAGGAAGCGTTCACGCCCTGGATAGACAGAAGCTCGTCCGCCGCCTGCGCGGAGGTAATCCGGATATCCGGGAATTCCTTTTCCGCGTACGTAATCGCGTACTCGCCCAGTATTTCCGCGCTGGACACGATCCGGTATTTTGCCTTGTAGGTTTCGATGGTATCGGAAAACATACGCTTTACCTCTACCGTGTCGGCTCCGCGCCGGCGCAGATACGCCGCCGCCTCAAAGGTGCGCACGCCGGTTTTCAGCACGAAATTTTTGGTGTCGAGCATAATGCCGGACAGAAGCGCTTCTGCCTCCGCCTGAGTGAGCATACTGTCGCCGATATACTGAATCAGCTCCGAAACCATTTCGGAAGTGGAGCTGGCATAGGGTTCATGGTAGAAAACAAGCGCGTTTTCGATATGCCGCACCATCATCCGGTGGTGGTCGATGACTACGATGCGCGGCACGGCGCTGAGCAGCTCCGGGCTTTCCGCAAATTCCTGAGAATGGGTATCCAGAATAATCAACGTGGTTTTCGGGCTGACCATGGAAAGCGCGTCAAGCGGGGAAACAAACATCCTGCCCTCATTTTCCGCTTCCATCACGCCGATCAGCGGAGCCGCCAGCGTCTGTGTGCGGTTAATTACAATATAGGCCGGTTTTTTCAGCACTTTGGTAATGGAGCTCCACAGGCCGATCGACGCGCCGACGCTGTCCAGATCGGAATATTTATGCCCCATGATAAGGACGTTTTCGCTTCCTTTTATATGGTCGGAAAGCGTTGCGGCAATGACGCGGGTACGCACCTTATCGTGCTTTTCCACGCCCTTGGAAAGGCCGCCGAAGAATTCATATGTATCATCCTTCTGTTTGACCGCGACCTGGTCGCCGCCGCGTCCCAAAGCCATGTCCAGCGCCTTGCGCGCCCACTCCTCGCCCTCAAAAAGCGAAGAAGCCCCCCGGCCCACGCCGATGGATATCGTTGCGCTGCGGCGTTCGCCCGCTTTGATATTCCGAACCGTATCGAGAATCTGAAAACGTTTCTCCATCGCTTCGCGCGTATGCGCCTCGTCGGTAAGAATCAGGTAGCGCCCTCCGCTCAGCCGTTTGAGGAAGCCGTTCATGCTCTGCGCCCAGGCGAGGAGCGCACTCTCCACTTCGGAGGCAATGCGGGTGTCCTCGCTGCCGGTGCAGTCCCGGGCAAGCTCTTCGCGGTTATCAAAGAAAGCCAGCGCCACAACCGGGCGCCGCTCGGTATATTCCCTGTTGATTTCCTTGTAATAGGTATCGTCTACAAAATAAAGGATGCTGCCGTATTCCGTACCGGTTGCAAAAACCGTAAACTGCCTGCTGCCGACCGTGATATCGCTGCCGCTGTCGGCAATGATCTGGTTGATCGTCTTCGGATAAATAAACTTTAAAATGTTCTCGCCGCGGCATTCCCGCTTTGTGCCGACCTGAGCCGCAAACGCAGTGTTCACCCAGATGATGTCCCCCGCGTTGCCGATTACGGCCACCGGCATGGTAAATTCCTGAAGCGCCCGGTATTCCTCACCGGATAAAATCTTCTGGGCGCTTTTCACCGCGGTGTTCACATGCATTTTGAACTTTCCCGTTGAAACCGCAACGGCCGCAATAGAAATCACGGAAAGCAGCATTTCCCCGGTAAAGACATAAGCGTTCCAGAACCAGCTCAGGCCGGCCATGATGAGCATGACTGCCGTGATAATATAAAACACCGGCGACGATACCCACACTTTTCTTTTCAAAGCAATTACTCCTTCGGCAGTTGATACCAAACGCAGTTTCTAAAGGAATCAGACCTCCATGATGATCGGCAGGATCATCGGGCTGCGTTTCGTACGGTCATAAAGCATACGGGAAAGCTCATCCTTAATACGCGTTTTGAGCGTACCCCAGTCGTGAATCCCGTTTTCGGCGCAGTTCTGCAGTACGGAATCAACCAGCTCTCTGGCTTCGTCAATCAGCGGCTCGGACTCGCGAACATAGACAAATCCGCGCGAGACCACATCGGGGCCGGAAATCACGTGGCCGTCGTCAGAACTGATGGTGCAGACCACGACAATCAGGCCGTCTTCGGAAAGATGCTTGCGGTCGCGCAGCACGATGCTGCCGACGTCACCGACGCCGAGGCCGTCCACAAGAACCCGGCCAGCCGGCACGGAAGCGAGCTTGCGCATATAATCCTGGTTCAATTCCAGCACGTCACCGATATCGCCGATATAAACGCGGGACGCGTCGTAGCCCATGGTGCCCGCCACGCCCGCGCTCTTGCGCAGCATTTTCTGCTCGCCGTGCACCGGAATAAAGTATTTCGGCTTTGTGATGCCGAGTATCAGTTTGAGTTCTTCCTGACAGGCATGGCCGGATACATGTACCTCGTACATGGATTCGTACACGAC
>JAEWUH010000131.1 GCA_023397245.1 Bacillota bacterium
AAGTGGGGCTGGCTATCCTTGCGCAGGCAAACCTTCAGCCTCTGAACATTCTGAAGCTTCTTGATAACAGGATGGATTAAAAATTGTTGTCTTAACAGATATCAGAAGCCCGAAGAACTGCGTAAAATCAGCTCTTCGGGCTTCTTTTTACTTTTTGATTCCGAACAGTAGATAGCGGATGACCGGTATCCTGCTTGTGATTTCATAAAAAGGAATCGTAACGGCAAAAGCGATAAACAGAGTAATCAGATAGATCGCCGGCATGGGCAGCTTTGCGTATGTAATGATGAAATACACCGCCGTGATCATGAGCGGGTAATGGCATACGTAAATCCCGAAGCTTCGTTTTTTAAGGTACTTCGTAAACGGATTGCTGAAATCAAGCCACTTTTGAGCACACCCCAGAATGGCCAGAATCATGATCCAAAGGTACAGATTCGTAAGCGGGTGCTGCAGACAGGCGTCGGCTGCAAAACTTTTTCCGAAGAAATACCAGACCTCGGCAAATCCCAGAAGGACGGCGATAATCAGAAGCGGGATACCGGCCTGCTTGAGCTTATCCAGAATCCCGTCGTGGGAAAACACATAGTAGCCGAGCAGAAACATCAGCCAGTAGATTCCGTTTCGGAAAACAACCACAACCGGTGTATTCAGGATAAAGGAGGAGCCCCATACCGGCAGAACCAGTAACAGCAGAACCGGCAGGTTCGCTTTGCCCGCAAGAGCCCAAAGCCTGTCTTTGCGGTCAACCCTGCACAGGAGCAGCAAAATCATGGAAGCCAAAAACAGCTCCAGCAGAAACCACAACGGCCCTACATTCTGGCAGTATACGAGGTATTTTACGATACCCGGTACCTGCTGGCCGCCGAACATATCCGCATAATGTGCGGTAACCCATCCGTTGAGCCAGCCGATTAGGAACATACCGCCGAAATACGGCACAATCAGCTTTCGTACCCGCTCTTTGGCGAACTGCCGGCTGCCGCGCGCCTGCAGGGAATATCTGGCGCTGATGCCGGCAACCAGAAACATCAGGCACATAAACCACGGATACACAAAATAACAGATGCTGTCAACCGCAGGAATCCCCTGCATTGTGATATTGCGGATGACCCCCGCGCTGTTGAATACATAAGCTACATGGTAAATGACGACCAGCAGTATCGTGAAAGAACGAATATTGTCAAGATAAGCTTTTCTGGCAGAAATCCCTTCCCCGAACATAATTATTCCTCCTCGCTTTCATCCGGTTTTTCAGAGAAAATGATTTTTGATAATTTTGCGAACATATCCTGCGGCGGTATCGCGATACCCCGCTTTTCATCCGCCAAAACAATCAGCGTATCGCCGGGTTTGATATGAAAAAGGTCCCTTGCTTCCTTTGGAATGACAAACTGTCCTTTTTCGCCGACCTTTACGGTCCACGCATATTTCCCTTTTGGAGCAGCCATTTTGATTCCCCCATTTTCCATAAAGTGTGAAAAGTATGATTTGTATAACTCGTGATCTATTATAGCCTGCTTTTACCAGTTTGTCAAATATTATATAAAATTTAATAGCCTGACCTGATGTAAGAAGGCGGCAACATCCGAACAATTCTAATGGCTGCCGGTGTGCTTTTTCGGACTTGAGCCGATGCGTAAAGTGGTGTATAATTCGTATTAGAAATATGCAGTGAAAGCATAGAATGATTGGTCTAACCGAGGTGATCGCATGGAACTCATGATTGTACAAGCTTCTTACAGAGCCTGACAGGGCAAAGCTGTATGAAGCAGAACGACTGCCCTGTCTCAGGCTTTATCCGAAATATAATTTTAAGGAGAAAGCCAAATGAACAATCATTCTGATTTTAAAGCCGCTTTTGCACAAGCGGATATTACGCCGGATTTTCAAGTTGAACTGATCGGATGCTACCGGGAGGACAGCAAATCACAGGGAGTTCTGCATCCCCTGTATGCGCAGGCTCTCATTTTGGAGTTTTGCGGCAGGCGCTATTGCTTGGTTGCTGTGGACAGTCTTGGCCTGACGACAGCTCTGTCCGATGAGCTGCGTTCGATGATAGCCGGGCAGCTTAAAACCGATATATCCTGTGTCATGCTTTGCTTTTCGCATACCCATTCCGCTCCCGCGCCGTTATCTCCGGTCAATGGGGAAAGATATTTTCACTTGATGTGCGACCGGATCCAACAAAGCGTTTCCAAGGCGGCGGAAAAGCTGCAGCCGTGCAAAGCGGGCTGGGCGATGGGGGAAACGGAAATCGGAGAAAACCGCAGGGAAGGCTGCACCGTAGTTGATAAACGGCTTGGGGCGCTGAAAATAACCGATTCCTCCGGTCTCCCGCTGGCCGTTGTCCTGCGCGTTACCGCACACGCAAATATTCTGATGAGCGGGTACAACAGGATATCCAGCGATTACTTCGGCGTCGCCCGCGAAAAGCTGCGGGAATATTTCCATTGCCCGGTTATGCTGATTCAGGGGGCGGCAGGGAACGTTAAGCCTGCCGGAGTTGATAAAATACTCGGCGGCAGTATTCCCGACCTCGACCGGATATCCGGTCTCCTTCTGAACTCCGCAAAGCAGCTGCAATTTGACGTGGCGGCAGTTGACAGCCTGCTGATGTATTCCAGGGATTTTGATTACTGCTCCGATGTGCCGTCCCGGACGGAGGCCGAACGGATTGCGGACGAAGCGAAAACGCTGTGCGGCATTGACGGTACGGAATGGCTCAGCGAATGCGCAAGGCTCAGAAAGTCCGGTATCACAGAGCAGGTTCAGAAAGGCAAAATTCACTTTTTCAGCCTGAACGGCGTCTGCTTTTGCGGCGTCCCGGATGAAATTTTCTGCGAAATTTCCCTTGAAGCTTCCGAGCGTGCGCACGCGCCTTACCTTTTTCTGAACGGATATACAAACGGCTGCACGGGGTATCTGCCCCACAGCGAGGAGTGGGTAAAGGGCGGCTACGAAACGCTGTACAGCTATCTGCAGTACTACAAATTTCACGGGCATGTTCTGCCGTTTCGGCAGGATACCGCAGACCGTATTGTAAAACTTGTATGCCGTGAATGGGAACAAATGCAGCATGAAGAGTAGGTTATCATTTTATAATTAAACAGGGAACCCGAAAAGCCGAGCAAAATCCGGCTTTTCGGGTTCCTTTCATCTTTCCGTATTAGGCCCCAGCGCGACTTTTTTTGTGTTGTGTTTTTGGTTCTGGTTTTCAACCTGACCTGACTGGCTGGCATCCGTATTTTTATCGGTTACTTTACCACTTAGATTCTCCATGTTCACTTTCTGCATGGCGGGCAGGCCGTTTTTCTGCATTGCTGTCACCTCGATCCTTTACCTCTTTACGGTTTCGGGCTGTGTGCTGGTATTTGCGTTTGTGCCGGATGCTCCGGGAACCGGCATTGTGATTGGTGGTGCCGCCGGAATCGTGGGCAGCATCGGCGGTCGGACGGTATCCGGGTCAGGCTTCAAATTTTTTTCTTTTTCATTCATAGAATCATCTTCCTTTCTGCTTTAGTTTGTCCGGTTTGCTGAACTTTGTACTTGCACGGTGTGGGAATTATTGTCACCAAATTCGGTCGATTATTTCCTTGACTTCCTGATACTTCTTCTGCTATGATTTGTTTAATTAGTTTGAATATCAAAATAATTCTTCAAAGATATCTTGGTGATGAAATGAAAACGGTTTGGGTAATTGTGCCGGCATTATTCGGGTTGGTTTGGGGCTTTTTTATTCCGTTGGCGGCCCGGAAAATAATGCTTGCCAAATACAGAGAAAAGTATGAAAGCACTGCCGCAAAAAAATACATAGGACTGCCGGTATTGTGCGTTCTGCTTAACGCACCCGGCTGGGCGGCAATTTCGTATTATTCGCGGAACTTTTTTTCAGCCTCCGCGCTGTGCCTGATCTGGAGTCTGGCCATTCTGATCTCGGTGATCGACGTGCAAATCCATACCATACCGAATGAAACGGTGCTTCTTCTTATGGTTCTCGGCATCGCTTTTCAGCTTTCCTGTTTCGGACTGAACGGCCTGCTTTTTGCGGCGCTTTCCATGGCTGCGGTTATGGCAGGCTTTCTGTTTCTGGCCGGAACAATGGGCTTCCATTCGGTGGGGGCGGGGGATGTTAAGCTTGCGGGCGCCATGGGGCTTGCTTTGGGTTATCCTCACATCCTGTACGGATTAATCGCGATGAGCGTGCTGATGATCGCGTACAGCCTGATCGGGATGCTGCTGAAAAAAATTACGCTGAAAAGCATGCTTCCTTTCGCTCCGTTTATGATGGCGGGGATGGCGGTTGCTGTCGTACTGCTTCTGGTTCCGATCCTTTCCTGAGGAATCACTAATACATTTCGATGAACGTCTTGATGGAATCAGTGCTTCCACAGGGATGTAAAATTTTTACACATAGTCACATATTTCCTGCAAATACAGCAAAATACAAAAAATATTGGTAAAATATGACCATACTATAGGCTAGGTTAGAGGGTATTACAGTTCAGAAATATTTGAAAAGGAGCCGGTACGATGAAAAAATTATTCAGTTGGCTTAAGAACGAGGAAAGCGGACAAGGTATGGTTGAGTACGGACTGATTTTGGCATTGGTTGCAATCGTTGTTATTGTTATCTTAACGACGATGGGCGGCAATCTGAAGAGCCTGTTCACAAAGACTTCCGATACGCTTGGTTCTGCGGTATCCACAGCATCTGTTACATCCTGATAGAATCAGATTAATATCGGGAAGCCAAACCTCGGCTCCAGGGACGGGGTTTGGCTTTATCCTTTTAAAGGATGGTGAGCCGGATGGATATGAAAAGTGAAAAAGGGCAGGCCATGGTTGAGTTTGCCCTTGTTCTGCCGTTCCTCATCCTTTTATTCTGCTTTATTATTGATGCCGGCTGGATTTTCAGCAATCAGATCACCGTCAACAACGCCTGCCGGGAAGCGGCGCGTTATACCGCGATCCATATGAACGACAGTACCGTGAATGACGACGCTCTTGACGCGGAAGCCGTCGTGAAAAGTGAAGCGCCGTCGCTTTCCTCTCCGGCGGTTACGCTTACAAATCCCAGCTCCGGTTCGGTAGAGATACACGTAACGGTTTCCGTTCCGGTTCTTACGGGAGTGACTTCCACCGTGCTTGGAAAATCCGGCATCGAAATCAGCGCGGATAGCGTTATGAAAATTGAGCAGTAGAGTACCTCAAGAGTATTGAAAACGGAGGGTTCAGTGTGAAAAAGATCAGAATATTGGCTTTTCTTGCCGCGCTGGCCACCGCGCTCGGCGTTTACCTGTTTTTTTCCTCCGTCAATAAGCCCTCAAAAATCATTCGGACAAGCGTGGTTGTAGCGGCAAAAGATATCAAGGCGAATACCACGATTACCGGTGACATGGTAACGGTTTCCGAAATCGAGACGGAAGCAGTGCTTCCGAACGCGGTCAAAGAACTGCCGCTTGCCGTAGGCGCGGTGATGAAAACGGACGCGGTCGCCGGGGAACAGATACTGAGCGACCGGCTGATCAAAGCCGGAAAAACGGACGGTCAGACACTGGCCTATTCCATAACGCCCGGCATGAGAGCCATCACGATCGCGGTGGACAATACCAAAGGGCTGAGCGGCCTGATCAAGCCGGAAAACCGGATCGACCTCATCGCGCAGTTCCAGGTGGATGCGCAGGCAGAAAAAAGCGCCAGCTCTTCCGCCGTGAAAAACGCCCCGATGTCCAAGATACTGCTGCAGAATATCAAGGTGCTTGCCACCGACCAGACCCTTTCCAAGGACGCGAAAACCAATTCCTCCGGCTATTCGGCCATCACGCTTGAGGTTACGCCGCAGCAGGCCGTGGAACTGAGCTTTGCGGCGAAAAACGCTTCGCTTCAGGCAATCCTGCGGTCTCCGATCGATAACAAACAGGTTGAAGTGCCCCATATTACACAGCAGGATGTAATCGGAAATTGAACGCCGGGGGAGGGTTTTAGATGAAAATCAATGTTTTGCTTGTAAGCAAGCTGGAGAGCACGCTGAACGCCATGCGCAGGCTGATCGACGACGAGGATATTACCGTAGTGGGCGAATCGTCCGGCGGGGTGCGGGCTCTGGACAAAATCGAAAACACATCGCCCGATGTCCTGATTATGACGCTCGGCGGCGGCGACCCCGACGTGCTGAACCTTACGGAACGCGTCGTCCTCCATAAACCCAGAACCTTTGTGGTACTCCTTGCCGAAAATATGGACGCCGATATTTTAATGGAAGCGACACGGGCGGGCGCGCATAATATCACCGGATTTCCCGCAACCGCAAAAGAGTTTGCCGAGTATATCAAATCGGTTTACAACAGCGAAACCACCCGGCTGAATTCTTTGGCGGAAAAGCAGAATATTACCTGGATGTCGCGGGTCATCACCGTTTTTGGTTCAAAGGGCGGACTGGGGAAGACGACGATTGCCACCAACATCGCCGTACGGCTTGCGCAGAGCGGAAAGAAAGTGGCTCTGGTCGACCTCGACCTCCAGTTCGGAGATATTCATATTTTTCTGGATATCGAGCCGAAGGAAACGATTGCCGAGCTGGTGCAGGACGTTTATACGCCGAATATCGATTCCGTGCGCAGCTACATGGTCGTGCATTCCAGCGGCGTCCATGTGCTTTGCGCGCCAAAAAGCCCGGAATATTCCGAGGTCGTTTCGCCGGACAGGGTGCAGAGCCTTCTGAGCCTCCTGCGCTCTTATTATGACTTTGTCATTATCGATACGCCGCCGTGGTTCAACGAGGTTACCATGACGGCGATTGAAAGCTCCTCAACGGTGCTGTTTGTCACCGGCCTTGATATTTCCATCCTCAAAAACTCCAAGCTATCCCTTTCTCTGTTTGAGTCGCTCAAGCAGAAGGACAAGGTACGGGTTCTGGTCAACCGGGCGGTGGAGATCAATACCATAACCCTGAACGACGTCCAGCGAATTATCGGCTGCCCCATTTGGGCAAAGATTCCCAGCGATTACAAGGTGGCGGTTTCCGCGCTCAACCGCGGCGTGCCGTTTATTCTGGGAGCACCGAATACCAAGCTCAGTCAGTCGCTTGCCGATGTGGCGGAGCTGCTCCTGAGCGGGGATTCCGATTACGATATCCAGAAGCTGGGTGCAAAAGAGAAGAAAAAGCTTCTCCGCAAGTACCGCACAAACGGGAGAAAAGAAGTCTTTTAGCACATTTTCCGGGAGGTGAATTCTTATGACCCTGCTTGAACGGCTGGAACAGCAGAAATCGGCGGCCCGGCAGGCGGAAGAACAGCAGGAACCGGCTGCAGAAAAAAATGTGAGTGCCGCGGCGGATGAGTACGCGGAGCTGAAAGACCGCCTTCACAGCGAAGTGATCGAATGGATCAACCGCGAAGCGCCGGACAGCGACATGGCCGACAGGCAGCATGAGGATTCCCTCAAAGGTACCATCGACGCGTTCATCGGCAGCCACGGCATCAACATTACCAGAATCGACCGGGCAAGGGTGGTCAGCGAGGTCTACAACGACATTGTCGGTCTGGGGCCGCTGGAACCTTTGCTCAGTGACCCGGACATTACCGAAATCATGGTGAACGGCCCGTTTCGCGTCTATGTGGAACGCAGGGGCAAAATTGAACTGAGTTCCACCGTTTTCCGGGACGCCGACCACGTCATGAATGTCGTCAACCGCATTGTGGCCTCCGTGGGAAGAAGGGTAGATGAAGCCAGCCCGATGGTGGACGCCCGCCTTGCAGACGGTTCCCGCGTGAATGTCATTATTCCGCCGGTCGCGCTTACCGGGCCGACCATCACAATTCGAAAATTTCCCAAGAACCCGCTTCAGGCGGGCGATTTGATTAAATATAACTCGGTATCCCCAAAGATGATATCGTTTCTTGAGGTCTGCGTAAAGGGCAGGCTCAATATCATAGTTTCCGGCGGCACCGGCAGCGGAAAGACAACTCTGCTGAGCATTCTTTCCGGTTTTATCCCGGATAACGAGCGCATTGTAACGATTGAGGACGCGGCGGAGCTCCAGCTGCGCCAGAACCATGTGGTTACTTTGGAGAGCAGGCCGCCGAACATTGAGGGCTCCGGCGCCATTACCATCCGCGACCTTGTGCGGAACGCGCTGCGGATGCGGCCGGACCGGATTATCGTCGGCGAGGTGCGTTCCGGCGAAACGCTGGATATGCTTCAGGCCATGAATACCGGGCATGACGGTTCGCTTACGACCGCCCACTCGAATTCGCCGCGGGATTTGCTTTCCCGTCTGGAAACGATGGTTCTCATGTCCGGCATGGACATTCCGGTCAAGGCAATCCGCGAGCAGATTGCCTCTGCCTTGGACCTGATTGTGCAGCAGTCCCGGTTCAAGGACGGTTCCAGAAAAATTGTGAATATCACGGAGGTTGTCGGCATGGAAGGGGACACCATCATCCTGCAGGACCTTTACACCTACCGGCAGGACGGCGTGACCTCAACAGGCGCAATCAAGGGCAGTTTTGCTTCCACCGGAATCCGGCCGGGCTTTACGGAAAAGCTTGCGTCCAACGGCATTCTGGTGCGGGACGACTGGTTTACCAACTGAGGTGCAACGATGGAGACAGCTTTGGCGTCGCTTTCCGCGGCGGTTTTCGTATATCTGGTTTTCCTCCTGCTTTTTGACCGTTCCTCCGAGGACAAAATAAAAAAGAGGCTGGACGGTTTGATCGCCAACAGCGACATGGACGGCATCCATGACGATGTGATCCGGGAAAAACAAAAAAGGATCAGCCAAAATAAAGGGAGCGGCCTCATCAGCCGGAAGCTGGAGGACAGCCTTGCGATGGCCGGCGTAAAGCTGAACGCAAAGGAATACCTCTGCGCGTGGGCAGGGGCGGTGTTCCTGCCGAGCCTGATGCTGCTTGCGCTGGGCAGAAACCCGGTTTCCGCACTCGGCGCGGGAGCGGTCGGCTTTGCGATTCCGCCTGTACTGGTGCAGAGAAGCAAGAAAAAACGGCAGGATTTATTCAACAAGCAGCTTGGCCAGTCCCTCGTCATCATGAGCAACAGTATCAAATCCGGCTATTCCTTCCAGCAGGCCATGCAGAGTATCGCGTCGGATATGCAGCCGCCTATTTCCACCGAGTTTGAAAAAACGCTGCGTGAAATGCGTTACGGCGTCCGGCAGGAGGAAGCGCTTGACCATCTGGTGGAACGGGCGCAGAATCAGGACCTTGGTCTTCTGATTTCTGCCGTGGCGACCTCCGCGCAGGTCGGCTCAAACCTGTCCGAAATCATCGATAATATATCGGTTACCATAACGGACCGGGTGAAAATCCGGGACGAAGTCAGAAATCTTTCCGCGCAGGGGAGAATTTCCGGGCTCATCATCGGCCTGCTCCCGGTGGTGCTGTTTCTGATGCTCATGGTCGTCAATCCGAGCTATATTCTTTCCTTCTTTGAGGAAACCGCGGGCAAAATTATGATTGCGGTTGGGGTGGCGCTTGAAGTGATCGGGTTCCTTGTAATCAATAAAATTGTGGATATCAAATACTGAGACGGCTGTTTCTCAAGAAAGGATCGCGAGAAAGATGGAATGGTTTGCTGCGGTCTGTGCGGGTGTTCTGATATATGCCCTGATTCTGCTCCTCCTGCACCGCAGGGGCGAGCAGGCTGACACGGTGCGCCGCAGGCTGGACTCCATCGGCAGCGGTTCCAGGAAAGCATTTGCGCTCGACGAAGAAATGGGCAAGCCGCTTGCGGACCGTTTGATCAAGCCCATGCTGCGGAAGCTGGCGGGGAAGCTCACAAGAATCGCGCCAAAATCAGAGGGAAGCGATCCGGCGAAGAACCGGCAGACCGGCAGGCTGAAAAAAATGTTGATGCAGGCGGGCTTTACCATGAGCGCTGCGGAATTCAGCATAATCCGGTTTTTGGTGATCGCCGGAACCGCGCTGCTGGCTGCATTTATCGCAATCCTTCTTAAACTGGAGCCGGGGAACGTCATCCTTGCGCTTCTGATCGGGCTTTTTACCGGGTACACGGGAATGCGCTATTTCCTGTCTCTCAGTGTGACAAAAAGGCGGCAGGAGATCGAAAAGCAGCTCCCGGAGGTGCTTGATCTTCTCAGTGTGAGCGTGGAAGCAGGGCTGGGTTTTGAACAGGCGATCGACCATGTAACGAAAAACATGGAGGGGCCGCTGATCGACGAGCTTACGGTCACTTACCGCGAAATGACCATGGGCAGACCCAGAAAAGACGCGCTGACCCTGTTGGGCGAGCGCTGCGAGATTGAGGATTTAAAGTCGTTCGCGGGGGCGGTGGTTCAGGCGGGGCAGCTCGGTATTTCCATTAAAAATGTGCTTCAGTCACAGTCGGCGGCGATGCGGCAGGCAAGAAAAGCCAGAATACAGGAAAAGGCAAGCAAGATTTCCGTGAAAATACTGATTCCGATGGTTATGTTCATTTTTCCGGTCATCTTCATTGTCCTTCTGGGGCCGGCTGTGTTAAGTATCATAAAAGCGTTGGGATAGGTGATTCTATGACGGTTCGGATTGGCGATAAAATATTTGCGGACAGGATACAGCCTGCGGACCGCTTTTTTGCAAGGTTCATCGGGCTGATGGGAAAGAAAAAGCTGGAGAATAACGAAGGGCTGCTGCTTTTTCGCTGTTCGTCCATACACTGCTTCTTTATGCGGTTTCCCATCGATACGGTTTACCTTTCCGCGAAAATGGAAGTGCTTGGAATCGAAACGGTTAAACCGTGGCGAATCGGGCACTTTTTCAGGGGGACAAAGCATGTGCTTGAACTGCCGGGCGGATTTGCAGCCGGAAAAATCCGCGTCGGGGATATTTTAATGATAAATGAAGAACAGGACGGAGGCGCTTTCCATGCCGGATAGCAGCGAAAAAAACGAAGTCATCTTTCTCAGGGAACGAACCGAGAAGGAGAATATGGAGCATTACCTTAAAAGGACACTGGGCGGATACTCTAAAAAATCAATCATGGAATATATGACGGTTCTCCGCAGTCAGCAGATGGCCGCGGCGGAGACCTTCAACCAGAATCTGCAGGAGCTTTATGAGGAAAAGAAAAGTCTTCTGGAAAACAGCGAGGTATTGAA
The DNA here is from genome assembly GCA_023397245.1 of Bacillota bacterium. Lineage (GTDB taxonomy): Bacteria > Bacillota > Clostridia > Oscillospirales > Acutalibacteraceae > DATAML01. The sequence continues at coordinate 11,117 of JAEWUH010000131.1, forward strand.
GACCAAAGCGGCGAAGGCCGAAGCGGAGCTAAAAAGCCTGACGGAAGCAATCGCGGCCTATCAGCTGGAAGGCGAAACCTTTTCGGCGCAGGATATTATCGCGCTGAAAAGCAAAAATGCCGCCATGGAAGCGGAAATACGGAAAGCCAACTATGAAAAGCAGCAGCTGGAAACGCAAATTGACCGTTTGAACGATACCGTCGGGGAAATGAAAACCGAATTGAAAAAAGCGAAGCAGGAAACGCAGATTCAGAAGGAGCTGCTTATCAGCGAGAAGGCGGAGACCAAAAAACAGCACGATCTGGTCGCCGATTTATCCGGCAAAGCAGAGGGCTTGAGCGACGAAGTTCAATACCTGAAAGGAATTATTACCGAAGGGGAAACGGCAAAGCTGCAGGCGCGGATTGACGAACTGATGGCGGATACCGCAAAGCAGGCGGAGATCATTGCCTGCCGGAACGCGCAGCTGGAGGAAAAGGAGACGGCGGTGCAGACGCTCCGGGAGGAAAACGGCGCGCTGAAGGAAAGCGTCGGTCATCTTATCGAATCGGTTGATAAAATCATGGTTCAAAACAAAAAGCTTGAGCTGTGCAGTCGGGAGCTGGGCGCAAGGCTGGAGGAAGCAAATAAAAATACAATCGAACTGATTAACCAGAAGTCCGGAGTAACCGTCGAAAAACTGACCTTAGGACGGAAATTGGATGAGGCGAACCTTAAGCTTTCTTCGCTGGAAATGCAGACCTGTAAAAAAGAGAAGCAAGAGGCGATACTTACTGCCACTGTAAGCCCGGAGCCGAAACATGAACGCAAAGAGATTCTTGAGTAATAGCAGGATTTTCAAAATAATAAGCATAAAAATACCCGGAAGAGCGTTGTGTGTTCTTCCGGGTTTACTTTTTACAGAAGGGCTTATTCCGCCAGCCTTCGGATTGTGGGCGGAATGCTTTTTTCCGCCACCCAGTCCTGATAGGTTACGTTCATACCGCCGTTGCTGTTGATTTCGTTCGCGATGATGCTGCCGTATATCTGGTCGCTCTTCCCGTTCAGGGTTACGGTGCCGTTCGGGGCATAGATGATGCCGTTCATATTTTCCCCGCCGCCGTCAAAGGTAACGCTTCCGTTCAGGGTACAAAGACATACCGAGGCGGCAGAGTCCATACTGACGCCGCTGCCGTGGAAGGTAATGTTCCCGGAGACGATCATGCAGCCGGAGGAATTGATGCCGCTGCCGTCAATGGTCAGGCTCCCGTCATAATAGACGACGGGGTTTGCAGCGAGCAGGCTGTTCAGCTGGTCGGCCGTCAGTGTCAGGCTGCTGCCGCCGTTTGTGTAAGTATAGGCTTTATTCAGAACGTCCGAAAAATCCGGCATGGAGATATTGGAAGAGTTTTTCACTGCGGTGGCGGTCAGCCCGCTGTTGTCAATATTTCCCACTGCCGTCACCGTGCCGTCCACATCCGTCTGGCCGTTAATCACGATGCTGTTGTTCGAATGGATATCCCCGCTGATCCGGTTTTGCCCGGTCATGGTAAGCAGGTCGATGTTACTGCCGGAAAACAGCGCATATTTATAAGGATACAGCACATCGGAGAGCGTCGCTGCCGCCTTTACGGTTACGTTTGTGGATTGGAAGCCCATCACTTTTGCAAAGGTGTATTCCACCGGCCGGGAGGCGGTTACGGTCACTTTCCGGTCCGAATTGGAAAACAGTACGGTGACGGGACTGCTGATTCCGTTTGCGCCTGCGTATTCCTCCGCCGAATTCCGGGAAGCCGCCTCGTCGGGCAGATCATTTACGGCGGCAAGCGCGGCGGCGTCAACGGCATTCTGCAGGTTCGACTTTACGACCGCGATTCTGCCAATATCGACGGTAAGCGCCCCCATGCCGATCAAAACCGTAACAAGCAGTGCAAACAGAACCATTACCTGGCCGGATTCGCCTTCACACCGTTTTATATTTGCTGACATTTCCCGTACCCCCATATTCAGGATATAAGAAACCGTATATTAATTCAACTTAATTATAAGCGAATTCCTGAAAGTGTAAGTTATTATTTCATATTATGGCAGCGTGTCTGCATGAAAAGTTTTCTTTTTTAACGCCTTTTTTAGAGTGGAGCAAGCCGGTAAAATCCGGCGAATTTACTGGAAATAACTGCGGATTGAAGCACATTGCCGGAGGCGATATACTTAACCGGAAGTTAAAATTTACATAAGCGGAAAGAGGAAGGAAATGAAAAAAGTAAGCCGGTCGGCGGCTGCCCTGATTTTGGTGTTATCCATTCTTACAAGTATGTTTACGGGCACAGCCGTCTTTGCGGAAACCAGCGATTTTACCATTAACAGCGAGGGGGTTCTCGTAAAGTACAACGGAACCGACTCCAACGTAACAATTCCGGAAGGAGTAACGGCAATCGGGAACGGCGCGTTCCAGAACAGCAGCGTGACTGCCGTTGCAATCCCAAAAACCGTAACCAGAATCGGGGATGACGCGTTCAGCTACAGCAAGCTGCAGGATGTGCAGATTCCCGGAAACGTAACCGCAATGGGCAGCAGGGCTTTCTATAACTGCTCCAATCTGACCAATGTAGTGGTTGACAGCGGTTTAAAGAATATCGGCAGCAACTCCTTTTATCACTGCACCAAGCTTTCAAATCTTACGCTGCCCGATACCGTAACAGATATCGGGGCGGGTGCGTTTTACTTCTGCG
>JAEWUH010000148.1 GCA_023397245.1 Bacillota bacterium
GTTCGCTACCCAGCGGTCATAGACGTCCAGCCTGAAACTGGAAAGGTTGGTGTTAAAAATGCTGGGGGAGCTGTAAACGGCAACCTTGTAGCCGGCGGCCTGCATGGTATCGCAGAAGGTGATGACCACGTCGGCAAGCGCTTCGCTGTCCATAGTGCGGTGCTCGCTGTATTCGATATCGTATACGACGGGGTAGTCCATTCCTCTGCCGCCGAGGATACTGAGCAACGCGTTCGCTTCCTGCTGAGCCATCGCAACGTTTGTGGCGCAGCTGTAATAGTACGTGCCCACTTTTAAACCGGCGCTAAGTGCGCCGGAATAGTTGGAGCTGAAATAAGGGTCGGTTTGCGGGGTCAGGGAATCCAGCCCCGTGTAGCCGGCGCGGATAAAAGCAAAATCGATTCCGCTGGATTTCACGCTGTTCCAGTCTACGGTCTGCTGGTACTTGGAAACATCGATTCCCTTGTACGCGACGCTTACCGTGCAGGTTGCGCTCAGTCCGCTGCCTGTGGTTGCGGTGATGGTTGTCATGCCCAGCGAAACGCCGGTTACCGTGCCGCCGCTGACGGTGGCGATGTTCGTGTCGGCCGCAGACCAGCTCACATCCGAGGTGGCAATCCCGTTCAGGCTGGCGGTCAGTGTGGTGAAATCTCCCGGCTTCACCGCAATCGAACTCTGGTCAAGGGCAAGGGTGTCACTGGCGGACACTGTCATTGCCGGAATGCTGAAGAAAGCAATGACGGTAAGCGTTAATACGAGCGATAAGATTTTTTTCAATGTTTTTCCTCCGTTTTCGTTCAATCTTGCTGATTTTCATACTTCCGCTGAAATATTCGTAAAAAGGCCGGACTTAAATAAACAGCTGCGGCATTCGGTATTTGATTCCAATGCCGCAGCAAATCGTCTTGTAAACCGTTCGGGGACTGCCGATGAATGCGCCTGAATCCCGCCGTTCCCCATACGTTAAAAGCTACGGGATTTTTTCGAAAACCCAGTCACAAATGATAAAATGAAATGGGAATGTCTGCTTATTATTATATTTTTGTTTCCTAATTATGTCAAGTAAACAAAGGAAAATCCATATTTTCCCACGATTCAGCAAATAGTAAACCCTCCCGGAAAGGCGGATGAAATACCTGCCCGGGAGGGATATAAGCGGTTTATTCACATATGTAGTCCAGTTTGCCGATTGCTTCTCCGTTCTTATAGAAAATACGCGGAACGCGCTTTGAAATCATGCAGACCAGCTCGTAATTGATGGTCTGGTTCAGTTCGGCAAGCTCATCCACCGGCAGAAAGCTTTCCCCGTCGTGGCCGAAAACCGTTACGGTGTCGCCCTCCTGCAGACCCGGGATGCCGGTGACGTTCAGCATGAGCTGATCCATGCAGACACGGCCGACAATCCGTGCCCTTTTCCCTTTTACCAGCATATCCGCCTGCCCGAAGAGGTGCCTCGGGTAGCCGTCCGCGTAACCGATGGGCACGGTGGCGATTTTAGTCGGCTCCTCCGCCGTGAAGCACCGGCCGTAGCTTACGGTGGTCTGGGGCTCGACGGTTTTTACCAGCGACACAACGCTTTTCAGTTCCATGGCCGGAATGAAATCCGGTTTGCTTTTCAGCTTGCCGGAGGGCATCAGACCGTAGAGCACGATGCCGGGGCGCACCATATCGAGCTGCATTTCGGGATAATCGAAAATGGCCGCGGAGTTTGCGCAGTGCCGTATTTTAAAGCTGATGCCGTGCCGTTTCAGCTGGGAAATCGCGTCGGTAAAATTGCTGAACTGCTTCATCGTGTAATCGCGTCCGCCGTCGCCTTCATCAGCCACCGCGAAATGCGTGAAGATTCCTTCCGTGTCAATGCAGGACAGCCTGCATACCTTCCGGATATCCTCGATGGCACGCGCGTCGCGCGCGGGGTCCTGATAGACGAACCCGATGCGGCTCATGCCGGTATCCAGTTTGATGTGAACCTTTACCGTCACGCCTGCCTTCTGGGCTTCAAAGGAAAGCCGTACGCCGTAATCCGCCGAAAGCACCGCCTGGGAGATATTCAGCTCGCTCAGTTTGGCCGCATTTTCGGGAGGGGTATAGCCTAGGATAAGGATGGGCAGCCCAATGCCCGCATTACGCAGCTGCATGGCCTCTTCCAAATTGGAGACCGCGAACCAGTCCGCGCCGAGTTCTTCGTACTCCTTTGCAAGCACCACCGCGCCGTGGCCGTAGGCGTCCGCTTTGATTACGCAGCAGACGCGCGTTTCCGGGTTCAGCTGATTGCAGATCACCTTGAAATTATGATCGATTGCGTCTAGGCTGACTTCAGCCCATGTTCTTTTCAGAAAATCGCTCATGGTTGTTGTTCACCTGGTTTTATTTAAAATATTTGACACCGGATTCAAAGATTTTCTGATCCTTTTCGCCCGGTACATTGGCGTATAAGTGCTCGCCCCTGCGCTCGGAGTGGGCCATCTTGCCCAAAACCCTGCCGTCCGGGCTCGTAATGCCCTCCACCGCACAGACCGAGCCGTTCGGGTTCCACTCGATGCTGCCGCTGGGCTCGCCGTCCGGAGCGGTGTACTGTGTGGCGACCTGTCCGTTCGTGATCAGTTCCTTCATCACCGTGTCACTCGCCACAAAACGCCCTTCGCCGTGGGAAACCGGCACCGCGAATACGTCACCGGCGTTTACGCCCGCAAACCACGGGGATTTCACGGAGGTCACGCGGGTATATACCATGCGCGAAACGTGGCGGCCCAGCGTGTTGAAGGTCAGGGTGGGCATGCTCTCGTCCGGCTGCATGATTTTGCCGTAGGGCACCAGGCCAAGCTTGATGAGCGCCTGGAAGCCGTTGCAGATTCCCAGCATCAGGCCGTCGCGGTTGTTGAGCAGATCGCTCACCGCTTCGGCGATTTTCGGATTGCGGAAGGTCGTGGCAATGAACTTGCCGGAACCGTCCGGCTCGTCGCCGCCGGAGAAGCCGCCGGGAATCATGATGATCTGCGATTGGCGGATGGCTGTTACCATACGCTCAATGGTATTCTCGATGTCCGCGGTGCTGAGGTTGCGCACCACCAGCACTTCCGGCTGTGCGCCCGCGCGCTCAAAGGCTCTGGCGCTGTCGTACTCGCAGTTGTTGCCGGGGAATACCGGAATGAACACGCGCGGCCTCGCGGTTTTGATTGCCGGAGCCTTTCCGCTGCGTTCACTATAAAGCGGAACAGCGTGGGAAACAGACTGTTCCGACGCTTTCTGCGGGAATATTTTCTCAAGTGTACCGCTCCACGCGGCAATCAGGTCGTCCAAGTCAAGGCTTTCACTGCCGAGGGTGATTTTCGGCTCCGCGATTACCTTGCCCAGCTTTACCGCGCCCGGCACCGCGTCCGCCGCGGCCTCTTTTCCGGCTGCAAGCTCCACGAGGATCGAGCCGGAAACCGGTGCGAACAGGGTTTCAGCGTTCTGTGCGCTTTCCTCAAACGCAAAGCCGAGCTTATTGCCAAAGCACATTTTGGCTACGGAAGCAGCCGCGCCGCCCTCTTTTACAACGGAGGCGGAAACCGCGCTGCCGTTTCCTATCATATCTGTAATAGATTTATAATATTCCTTCAGCTTATTCCAGTCGGGCAGCAGAGTGTCTTTGTTCTCCGGTACCGGGAACAGAACAACCGTGGAATCCGCATTCTTAAATGCGGCGGAGATGGTCTTGCTCGCCTTGGTCATGGTCACGGCAAAGCTGACCAGCGTGGGGGGTACGTCGAGCTGTTCAAACGAGCCGCTCATGCTGTCCTTGCCGCCGATGGCGGGAAGTCCCATGCCGATTTGCGCAGTGAGTGCGCCGAGCAGCGCCGCCGCCGGTTTACCCCAGCGCTTTGGGTCGGTGTTGAGCCGCTCAAAATATTCCTGAAAGGTCAGCCTTGCCTTCATCGGGTCCGCGCCGATGGCGGCCAGCTTGGAAAGGCTTTCCACAACCGCGTAAGCCGCGCCGTGGAACGGGCTGAACCGCGCGATGCCCGGAATATAGCCGTAGGCCATGGCGGTTGCGTCGTCGGTTTCGCCGTGGAGCACGGGGATTTTTGCGGCCATCGCTTCCTCAGGAGTAAGCTGATATTTGCCCGCAAAAGGCATCAGCACGGTGGCGGCGCCGATGCTTGCGTCAAAACGCTCGCTCAGCCCCTTCTGGCTGCAGACCTCAAGGCGGGAAAGGTTTTCTTTGAACGCTTTGCCGAGCGGCTTGTCCTTCAGACAGGCCGGAACAAGCGTGCGGTAATATTCAGCGGGATTGACCGCTTCGATGGTCACGTCGTTTTTCTGGGTGACGCCGTTGGTATCTAAGAACGCGCGGCTGATGTCTACGATGATGTCTTCACGCCATTTCATGCGGAGGCGCGGCTCTTCGGTAACCACGGCCACGACCTGTGCGTTGAGGTTTTCACTGCCCGCAGCTGCAATAAACGCGTCCACGTCGGCGGGGGAGAGCACGACCGCCATGCGCTCCTGTGATTCGGAGATAGCAAGCTCGGTGCCGTCCAGACCTTCGTATTTCTTCGGGACCTTATTTAAATCGATTTTCAGGCCGTCCGCAAGCTCGCCGATGGCCACGCAGACGCCGCCCGCGCCGAAGTCGTTGCAGCGCTTGATGAGCTTGGCCACCTCGGGATGGCGGAACAGGCGCTGGATTTTGCGCTCGGTGGGCGGATTCCCCTTCTGTACCTCCGCACCGCAGACTTCGATGGACTGTTCGGTGTGCGCCTTGGAAGAACCGGTTGCGCCGCCGCAGCCGTCGCGGCCGGTGCTGCCGCCCAGCAGCACGATGATATCGCCCTCATCCGGTACGGAACGGACGACGTTCTCCTTGGGAGAAGCGCCGATGACCGCGCCGATTTCCATACGTTTTGCAACGTAGCCGGAATCGTAAAGCTCGGTCACCTGCCCGGTGGCAAGGCCGATCTGGTTGCCGTAGGAGCTGTAGCCGTGCGCCGCGCCCGTGGTGATCTTGCGGGTGGGGAGCTTGCCGTGCATGGTATCCTCAAAAGCAACGCGCGGGTCGCCGGAACCGGTTACGCGCATCGCCTGATAGACATAGGCTCTGCCGGAAAGCGGGTCGCGGATGGCGCCGCCGAGGCAGGTGGCCGCGCCGCCGAACGGTTCGATTTCCGTGGGGTGGTTGTGGGTTTCGTTCTTGAACTGTACCAGCCATTTTTCGGTTTTGCCGTCTACGGTGACCGGAACCTCGATGGAGCAGGCGTTGATTTCCTCGCTCAGGTCAAGGTCTGGAATCATCCCTCTTTTACGCAGGAGTTTCATGCCGATGACCGCCATATCCATGAGGGAAACGGGGCGGTCGGTCTCGCCGTAGACTTCTTTGCGCGCGTCATAGTAAGCCTTCAGTGCGTCCTCAATCGCGCCGCTGACGGCGGACTGCTCAATTTTGATATTCTGCAGGCGGGTGGAGAAGGTGGTGTGGCGGCAGTGGTCGCTCCAGTAGGTATCGATGACGCGGAGCTCGGTCACGCTCGGGTCGCGCTTTTCCTGATCACGGAAATAGCTCTGGCAGAACTTCAAATCCTCGGGGCTCATGGCGAAGCCCATGGACTGATAATACGCGTTCAGCTCGGCATCGTTCCACTGAATAAAGCCCGCAACACGCGCGACATCCGGCGGCACGTCCGCTGTGATATCAAGGGTTTCGGGCTTTTTAAGAGAGGCAAGCCGGCTTTCCACCGGGTTTACCATATAGCTTTTTATGTTTTTCAGCTGCTCTTCGGTCAGGTTGCCGCGGATGGCAATCACGCGGGCGGTCGCAACTTCCGGGCGTTCTCCCTGCGTCAAAAGCTGCACGCACTGTGCGGCGGAATCGGCGCGCTGGTCGTATTGGCCGGGAAGGTATTCCATGGCAAATACGGAATAGCCCTGCGGCAGCGGGTATTCCTCATCGTAGACGCTGTCTACGTTCGGCTCGGAAAAAATGGTTCCTCTGGCGGCCTGAAATTCTTCTTTGCTAAGGCCGGAAATATCGTACCGGTTAATCAGCCGGAGTTCCTCAATGGAGTCCATCCCCAGGTTCTCCACAAGATCGGCCCTTATGTGCTGTGCTTCCACATCAAAGCCCGGTTTCTTCTCTACAAATACGCGAATAACGTCAGACATATTTCCCCCGTTCCGCCGCCCAAAAGCAGCCTGTTACACATGAGTTTTTTCTCGATTTTATAGAAATCGCCAACATTAATATTAACACAATATTAACACAAATTCAGGCCTTTATAAAGCCGTTCCATCAACATTTCCGTTTTGAATAAAAATGACAGCGGGAGAGAAGCTCCCGCCGTCATTTTTGTCGGATTATCTGATTTTTCGGCACTCCATGTAAAAGCGTTTGTCGCAGGCGTGTCCCATGGAAAAGGTCTTCCGAGGGAGTGCGCCGTCCAGCGCGACCGTTTCAAAAAGGCTGCTTTTCTCCATCTTGGGGAGAAGAAATCCGATTGCCGCGCCGTCCTGCGCGCAGAGGCGTTCCACAACGTCTTCGCCGTGGATATAGTCGGTTTTTCCGCCGATTTTATCAAGGCGGCTGTCCAGAAATTTTTGCAGGGTTCCCACCTCAAGGTTGGAGGGCGGGTTCTTGACCCAGAGATCCTTTTTCTCCGTCCCGATCACGCAGGTGATGCGATGTCCTTCGCATGGGGTATCGGAGATCTCGTAATAGCTGCGCAGCTCGGCCAGCAGTTCGGCGGGCTTCGTCTGGAACACCACGCGATGAATCGGCTCAAACTGCAGCGAATTGTCGTAAAGGTTTACCACCTCCGCCAGCGCCCAGCGGGCGGGATGGTTTGCGGCCTGTTCCGGCGTGAGCGTTTTTTTCAGCTCCTCATAGCAGGCCTTGGCGGTAGCGAGCGAATGGTTGCCGTCGCCGACGGCAAAGAGCAGGTTGTCATTTACCGGCAGGCTGTCCAGCGCAGCTTCCAGCTTTTGCGCTGCTTCGTCGTTCAGGCTGAATCCCTTTATACTTCCGCTTTGCTGCATCAGTTTGCCCTCGTATTCGAGGGTAAGGGAGGCTTTGTCAATCGGCTCTATGACGGATTTCTGTTTGTCGTCGATTAATATCATGATGTGGGGGAGCTCCAGCGGCGCGCCGCGGCGGATTTTTACGCGCGGCGGAATGCGTTCCAGCACCGTGCCCTCGGTTGCGCGGATAGGCGTTTTGCTGCCCGCCTCGTAGCGGTACTGCTCCAGATCGAGCGCCATCATCACGCCGCGGCGGATTTGACCGTCCGCGAGGGTGCGCTCCACATAAATATAGCGATTTTTCAGCTCGCGGAATACGCCGTCCGCAAGGTAGTTCTCCATCGCGGCATTAATGCCCGCCGCGTACTGCTCAGCGTCGGTGGATTCCAGATAGCACTCCGGGTACACGAGATGATAGGCAGAGGGATAACCCCCCGCGATTTCCTTTGCTTTCTGCCAGTATTCCGGCTCGCTGGTATACTGGTCGCAGGCGACCACACACCAGTTCTCTGTGGGGACGTTTTTCGGCAGCAAAATATCCGCCGGCTTAAAGTACGGGTGCTTCATAAAATCCTCCTATATATGTACATTACAGGTTGTTGCTTTAGCGCTCTAACCTGTTAATCATAGCACAGATAACGGAGTGGGTGCAACACGTTTTATTTTGTCATCAAATTTATAAAAGATTTATCACTACATCTTTCACATAGTCTGTAATGCCATCGGAGGAATTATATTTGCCGGTATCATTTAAATAGGGGTAGGTTACTTCTGTAAAACTGTAATTCTTCATTACGAATTTTTGAAATATTATTTTTAATTGTGTCTCATCACAAATTCCGGCGGAACAGTAGCTGAAAATAGCAACTTTTTTATTCAGCAAGGGATTTTTGTCCGTGTTCATTTGGTTTGTATCAAACAGAACACTCGTCAAGCGCTCAAATAACGCAGTTAAGCGCGATGGAATCCCCGCATAAACCGGGGTAATAATAAAGATTGCATCGGTAGCAATTAATTTGTCATAAATCTCCTGAAAATGATCTAAGTCCGAACTTGGCAGTACACAATACCCTTTTTGCGCACATTGATGACATGAAATACATCCTTTCACTTCATGGTCTGCCATATGAATATATTCAAAATTATGGTTGGAGCGGAGACTGCGGAGCATTGCTTCAATTTCCTGATTTACCCCGCCGAAACGGTGAGAACCAAAAATAACCGTAATATTCAAATTTCTCTCTCCTTTTAGCATTTATATTATAATATCACAAAGAGAAAAATGACGCATCCTAATATATACGGCGATTTTAAGGGGGGAACTTTTCAGCTATAATCATTAAGCCTTTTGATTTACTTTTGCCGCGAAAAAGCTCACAAAGAAAATCACCGCCGCCACCAGCACAATGGTTCCGCCCGCGGCGGTGCCGGTGTAGTAGGAGAGGATGAGGCCGCTCACGCCGGAAAACAGCGAAATCGCCACGGTGATGAAATGGTAGGAGCGCATGCTTTTGGCAAGGTTCCGCGCGGCGGCGGCGGGCAGCACCAGCAGCGAGTTAATGATCAGCACGCCCACCCATTTGATGGAAATGGTGACGATGACGGCGACCACGATCACGAAGACTTTTTCCGCCCGGCGCACGTTAATCCCCTTGCTTGCCGCCAGGTCGGCGTTGATGCTCGTCAGCATAAACGGGTTGAAAAACCGCACCCAGAGCAAGATGACCGCAATCAGAATCAGCAGGAGCAGGGCGATTTCACCCGGCTGCACGGTCAGAATATCGCCGATGAGGTAGGACGAATACTTCGCAAACCCGCCGGAGGCGGAGAGCAGCACAATGCCCAGCGCAAGCCCGGTGGAGGAGAACACGCCGATAATGGTATCCGCCGAGGACGTGTTGGTGTTCATCACGGCGGAGATGCAGAGCGCGAACAGGAGCGCGAAGCCCATCATGGAAATCAGGTAATTGTCAATCCCCATCAGTACGCCGATGGCGATGCCGGTCAGCGCCGAATGTCCCAGCGCATCCGAGAAGAACGACATTTTGTTGTTGACGATCATCGTGCCCACAAGGCCGAACAGCGGCGTAATCAGAAGAATCGCGAGCAGCGCGTTTTTCATGTAGCTGAACTCGGTCCATTCAAACGGTAGGGCAAAATCAATCAGGGAATAGAATACGTTGATCATTTCGCACCTCCGGCCAGCTTTAATCCGAAGGCTTCCTGCACTTCGGGCGTTTTCATAACATCCTTTACATAGCCGCTTACCAAGACCGTGCGGTCCAGCAGGGCGGCCTTGGTCGCGTATTTCTCCACATGGGAAAGGTCGTGCGATACCAGAATGGTTGGCATCTGGTGTTCGGCGCGCATTTGGGTAACGAGGTCGTAGAAAACCTCGATTCCCCTGCGGTCCACCGCGGAAACGGGTTCGTCCAGGAGGAGGAGGTCGGGCTTGGGCTCCAGCGCGAACGCGAGCAGCACGCGCTGCATTTCGCCGCCGGAAAGGCTGCCGATCCGCTTCGGCAGGAGGGAAGCGTTCCCCCCCACGCGCGCAAGCAGCTTTTCCGCGTGCTCCAGCTTGTCTTTTTTATGCCCGAACCATACGGGATAACGGCTGATGTTCGCGCAGAGCATATCCGCCACGGTGACCGGGGTGGAGCGGTCGAACACCAGATTCTGCGGCACGTAGCCGATGCGCGGCTTCGCGATGGGCTCCCCTTTGGAATCCGTATACATAATGCTCCCGGTGTAGGGAATACGCCCGAGGATCGCCTTGAGGAGCGTGGTTTTGCCCGCCCCGTTCCGTCCGATGAGGGCCAGAATGTCCCCGTGGTGCACGTCGAGCGAAACGTCGTAAAGCAAAATGCCGTCATGCTTTTTTACGGTAAGGTTCCTGATTCTTGTATTGCATCTGCAGGTATCCATCGGTATCTCCTTATTAAGACAGCGCTTTTTTCAGCACAGCTAAATTCTTTTCCATTGCGTTCAGGTAGGCGTTTTTATCATTTTCGCCCGTCACGCCGGGGTCAAGCGAATATACTTTTACGCCGCTTTCCTTCGCCACGATATCGGCGGCGGATTTCGGGTACTGCGGCTCCGCAAAGACCGCCCTGACCCCGGTGCTTTTTATCAGCTTTATGGTCTGGGCAAGCTCCCGCGCGCTCGGCTGGCTGTCCGGTTCACGGTTGATGACTTTTGCAATGTTGAGGCCGAATTCCTCCGCAAAATAAGGGAACGCCTCGTGGAAGGTAATGATGTCGCGGCTTTTTACCCCGCTCAGCTGGGCGTGCATTTTGTCCCGCAGCGCGGAGAGCTTCGCTTCGTACGCCTGCGCGTTCTTCCGGTAGGCGGCGGCGTGGACGGGGTCGGCAGTCCCAAGCCCCTTTTCAATATTTTCAACCTGTTTTATATAATTGGATATGGAAACCCATATGTGCGGATTTTCCTCACCGGTTTCATCCTTAAGAAGCGTTACGCCCTCGCCGGAATTCACAATGCGCAGGTTTGGCAGCTGGGCGGTTACCTTATCCATAAAGCTTTCCATCCCGGCGCCGTTCATGATAAAAACGTTGCCCCGCTCGATATTTTTCATATCCTTGGACTGCAGCTGGTAATCGTGCAGGCAGCCGGTTTGCTGCCCGGCCATGTTGTCCACCTGTACGCCATCGACTCCGTCCGTGATGTTCAGCACCATAATATATAAAGGATAGAACGACGTTACCACCCGGAATTTTACTTCCTTCTGCGTTCTGCCCGCACAGCCCGCGGCGCCGAGCAGCAGCAGAACCGACAGGAAAACAGCAATGATTTTTTTCAATGAGTGCACCTCTCTAAATGCAAATTATTTGCAACAAAACTAATGATAAACCCTATTTGTTTTCCTGTCAAGCAAAAAAAGGCGGATACTATCCGTTCCCGGACATTATCCGCCCCAAGCTGAGGCAAAATCGGCTTAGCCGATGATAATTGATTTGTTTACCGGACAAAACTGCATCTTAGTGAGAATTATTTACCTCTTGCCGGTGAAAAAGGAACCTGACGCAGAAAAAGTATTTTGCTTCCGTAGAACTGCTTCTATAATAGAACAGAAGTCAGGAAGGCAACGGCCGCCCGGGAAACAGCCTGTTCTCTTCCGTATTGAGGAGATAAAAATGAAAAAAACAACTGAGGAAAAACTTTGGACAAAAAATTTCTTAATTTTATGGCAGGGGCAGCTTGTTTCCACATTAGGAGACGCGGCTTACAGCATCGCACTGGGTTTTTGGGTGCTTTCCGTGACCGGTTCCACCGCGCTGATGGGACTTTTGCAGGCGGCTTCTACTTTGCCCGGGATACTGATTTCCCCTTTTACCGGTGTTTTAATTGACCGGGTCAGCCAGAAGAAGCTGCTGGTTCTGATGGACCTGCTGCGCGGCGCCGCGATTGTGTTGGTTGGCGTGGCGGCGTTTCAGGGCTGGCTGCAGATTTGGATGGTGTTCGCGGCCGGCGTACTTTTAAGTCTTTGCGGCGCCGCGTTCCGGCCGGGTGTAATGGCCGCGATTCCGGATTTGGTACCGAAACAAAAATTATCCAATGCCAATTCTGTATTTTCTGTTGTGGGTACGGGCGCTACGATGCTTGGGAGTGTTTCCGGCGGGTTTCTGTTTCAAATTCTTGGGGCACCGCTCCTGTTCCTGTTTAACGGACTATCCTATCTGTTTTCCGGCTTTTCCATACTATTTATGCATTTTAAGAGAAAAGAAACAAAGCGGGATGAGGATTTCCGGTTTATGGAGGATATGGGCGAAGGGTTCCGTTATATCTGGAAGCAAAAAGGCTTGCGCGATACAATTCTGCTTGCGGCCCTGACAAATTTCTTTTCCTTTATTGCGATTGTGCTTTTGCTTCCCCTGTTCCAAAAAACGCCGTCGCTCGGCTCCGGGCTTTACGGTGCGGCGATGGCTTGTTACATGGGGGGCTGCATGGCCGGATTTGTGGTATTTTCCATTGTGACGATTCCGGCGCGCAAAAACTTAATACTGTTTGCTCTGTCCAATACGGTTTCCTCTCTTAGCCTTATTTTGGGAATTTTGTACCTGAACAGTCATTTGCTGATGATGGGGCTCATCCTGATTGGCGGGTTCTTTAATTCTATTATCAATGTAATCTTTATGTCAACGGTGCAGGGAGCTACCCCCGGTGAAATGCGCGGAAAAGTAATGGCGTTCATGAGTATGGCAACGCAAAGCCTTACCCCGGTTGCCATGGCTCTGGGCGGAGTTTTAGGCGGAATATTCCCAATCCCAGCCGTTATCGTCACCAGTTTTTCGGTTGTACTTTTCGGTATGATTCCGTTTTATTTCAGAAAGTCGTTTGGGAACTTCCTGAAAGGGGAGCCGGAGAAAAGTTTACCGGCCGTACCGGAAGTTCAGGAGCCTTAACGGCAAACAGCCGCCCAATTCGGGCGGCTGCTGCCGGTTATTACAGTTAATAAAACGACAGCGGATTGGTCGGATCAGCTGTCGCTTTTCTATTTTAGGTAAAACCAAAATGCTGCACCGCCCGTTATGCTCTTGCCAGAATGCCCTTGATTTCCTCCAGCTTCTTCTCGCAGTCACACAGACCCATTTCGTAAATCAGCCTTAAATGCTCCGGATCCTTTTCATAGCGGCTGGTCATGATCGGGCTGCTCGGGCGAATGACCACGGCACTGCCCTCTGTTTCCTGCCTGCGGCAGACCTCCAGCTCGTTGTTGTAAACCTCGGGGCGTTTCAGCATCGTATCCACAAAGTTGGGGTAATCGCCGTATTTTACGCGCAGCACGGAGCGTGGAAACTCCGGCCGCGGGCTTTTGCGGTAGGAAATATCACGGGTAAGCACGACCACGTTAAGACTATTCCCGTCAAGGATTGAGCGCTCCAGCGGGATCGGCATGGCGCAGCCGCCGTCCAGCAGCTCGTGTTCGCGGTAGGAAGTAATGTTGGAGAGAAACGGCAGGGAACTGGAGGCCTTGACCGCGGTAAAATCCTCATCCAGCTCCGCCTTATTGAAAAATACGGCCTGCCCGGTTTTTAAATCCGTTGCGCCGACTTTAAGGTTCACCGGGGAATTGAAGAAAGCTTCGTAATCGAACGGCAGCAGCTCGCGGGACAGCTCGCCGAAAATAAAATCGAACCCGAAGAGGGAACCGGTTTTGTTCAGATTCTCCACGCTGATGTAGCGCTTATCGGTAATATAGTTATAGAAAATATCATAATTTCTGCTCTTCTGTTTGGAGATATAGCTGAGTGCGTTGCACGCTCCGGCTGAAATCCCGTAAACGGTCGGAAATTCAATTCCGTGCTGCAGCAGAGCCTCCAGAACACCGCTCGTGTAGGCACCGCGCATGCCGCCGCCCTCCAGCACAAGACCGATCGACATTGGTAACACCTCGCAATCTTTTGCAATCATTATAGGCTAAAACCGGGCTGAATTCAAGAAAGTAAATTGCTTTAACATAAGTTTTCCCCGTTCATATACTGTATTAAACATTAAATGAAAAGGGGGAGTCGTTTTGGATATGACGACCGCGCAAAAGCTGCAGATGTATATTACCGCGGAGCTTGGTGACGCCGCTCTTTACCGGGAGCTTGCCAATATAGCCACAGACGAGGATGAGCACCAGCTTCTGCTGGAATTTGCGGAGGATGAGCAGGCGCACGCCGAGGAATTCCAGCGGATTTACCGGATTATGACGGGCCGCGGCTATCATCCGTTCATTCCGCAGCCGGTTTTAAAGGGCACGTACCGCGAGATTCTGCGCGACCGGGTTCTGGATGAGAGCGGAGATTTCCGTAAATACGGCCAGCAGTACATTCAGACGGAAAAGAACGATATGCTCAAAAATGCTTACTACCGGGCGAGAACCGACGAAAATGTTCACGCCCTTCGCCTTCTCTATATGCTCACCAAATAGGAAAATGAAATTCAGACTGCCGATAAATTGTGTACGAAATGCAAAATTTGCCGCAGCCTGCCTGGTCTGCCGCAACAAAAAATGCGCCTTGAAACGGCTTTCGCAAGCCTGATCGAAGCGCATTTTCTGTGTAATATTTCTTTGCGGTCTGTTTCTTATTGGTTTCTGTTCCGGATTTTCCCAATCAACTTGACGATCTCATACCACAGCACGGATACGGCGGAGATTGCAAAGGCCGTAAAGAACTGGCCGGCGGTCAGCGGCGCAAGCTTTAAAAATCCGCACAGCGGCGTATAGAGGATGAGCAGCAGCCCGGCGATGGTTCCGAAAAATACCGTCCACATTACCCGGTCTTTCACAAGGCGCGTAAGGGACTGCACGGCAAAATCGCGCTCGGAGCTGTTGACCTGCACCAGAAACAGGTTGGCAAGCATCACGATGGAAAGGCCCATCGTACGCGCAAGCGCGGCGTCGGCGGGGTTCTGCCGCAGGAACAGATAATAGGTTCCGAACGAAGCGGCAAAGACGGCCAGCCCCTGCAGCACACTTTTCCCCAGAAGGCCGGGGGTCAGGATTTTTTCATCCGGGCGGCGCGGCTTGCGGCTCATGATATTTTTTTCGGCGGGCTGCCGCTCCAGCACGATGGAGCAGGTGGGGTCGATGATCAGTTCCAGAAGCACAACGTGCAGCGGGAGCAGCAGCAGGCTTGCCGGACTGATATTCAGGAACGGTGCGAGCAGGGCGGAAAAGGCGATGGGAATATGGATGGTGAAAACATAGCCCACCGCTTTGCGGATATTGTCGTAAATCCTTCTGCCGTCCTTTATGGTATCCACGATCGTGGAGAAATTGTCGTCCATCAGGATGAGGTCGGCGGCTTCGCGCGAGACCTCGGAGCCGCGTTTGCCCATGGCGATGCCGATATCCGCGTATTTCAGGGCGGGCGCGTCGTTTACGCCGTCACCGGTCATGGCCGCAATCTCGCCGTTTTCCTTAAACGCTTTGACGATGCGCATTTTATGCTCCGGTACCACGCGGGAGAAAATACTTACGTTCTTTACCCGTTCGCGGAGCTCGGCGTCGTCCATGCGGTCAAGCTCTTCGCCGGTGATGATGTTTTCGCTGTTCGGCATGCCGATCTGTTTTGCGATGGAGCTGGCGGTTACGCCGTTGTCGCCCGTAATCATTACCACGCGCACGCCCGCCCTTGTGCAGTTTTTGATATCCTCTTTTACGGATTCCCTCGGCGGGTCGGCAAGGCCCACCAGACCGCACAGCTTCAGCGTGCAGTCCGTAATGGCCGCGGGGATATCCGCTTCGCTTTCCGGCTTCATCATGCCTACGGCGATGACCCGCAGACCCTGCCGGGACATTTCAAGGATTTTTTCCTCCGCCTGCTTCCGTTCTGCCTCGGTTAGTTTGCAGATGGTCAGGATGCGTTCCGGGGAACCCTTTGCCGCGATGATGATCTCACCGTCGTGCCTCCATACGTGGCCCATCATCTTCAGCTCGCTGGTAAAGGCATACTCGGTGATGAGCTTGCCGCCGAAAAGATGGTCTTTTCCCACGCCCAGCTCTTCGCAGTATGCAATCATCGCCTTTTCCATCGGGTCGTAGGCGTCGGTTTCGCAGCCGAGCCCCATGGTTTCCGCGAGTTCGTCCGTATTTCCGTTCAAAGCCCAGGTATCGCGCACGGTCATGCGGTTCATTGTGATGGTTCCGGTTTTATCCACGCACAGCACGGAAACCGCGCCCAGCGTTTCCACGGAGTGCAGCCTGCGCACAAGAGAATTCTTCTTCGCAAGCCGCCATGCGCCCATGGAAAGGAATACTGTGAGAATAACCGGGAATTCCTCGGGGATCATTGCCATGGCGAGGGTAATGCCGGACAGAACGCTTTCGGTCAGCCGGGCAAAAAACGCGTGATCCGGAAGATTGAAATACGTGATAACGCCCACCAGCAGGAACAACACGGCGGCAATCACGGAACAGGTCTTCACAAGGCTGCCCGTCTGTTTCTGCAGCGGGCTTGGACTTTCCGGCGCGGAAGCCACGTTTTTGCCGATTTTTCCGTACTCTGTAGCGGAGCCGATTTTATCCACGCATACCGCGGCGCTGCCCTGCGTTACCAGCGTGCCGGCGTAGCAGTAGTCCTTCCGCCAGTAATCGGCGCCCGGTTCGGCGCTGCCGGCCGGAATCTTCCACACGCCCTCGGCTTCGCCGGTCAGGGACGATTCATCCACGCAAAGATCGTTTTCCCTTACAATTTCGCCGTCCGCGGGTATTTTTACGCCCTCGGAGATCAGCATAAGATCGCCCGGGACAAGATCGCTGCTCAAAATGGTCTGCTCCGTTCCGTCGCGGATTACCGTTACGTGGGGCGCGGAAAGGTCCTTGAGCGCATTCAGTGTTCTGTCGGTTTTCCATTCCTGAATGATGTCGATGCTGATGACACCCGCGACAAAGATCAGCATTACCGCCCCGTCGCCGGGTTCGCCCAGAATGAAATAGATCACCGAGGCCGCAATCAGAAGCAGGAACATGGGCTCCGTTATAATGTGGAGTACCTTGATGAAAAAGCTCTCCTTTTTCGCGGAAACCAGTTCGTTTTTTCCGTACTGCTCCTGCAGCTTCTGTGCCTGCGCGGCGGTCAGGCCCTGCGTGTTTTTTACGGTTTTGTTTTCGGTCATAAAAGTTACCTCCGTCTGCCTTTCGGTATAAAAGATAGCTCTATGGCACTTCATACTGTCAAAATAATTGACGAATCCAGCCAATGTTCCGTAAAAAAGTGTAAAAAAACACACCTGCGGAACATAAACTGTCCCACAGATGTGAAATAACCCAATCTGCTGCCGTTTCCGGCCCAGCCCCACAAACCTTATCGGTTCATCGCCTGCTCAGTTTGTACTGTAGATTTATATGCAGTGCAAAGAGATTTCTCATATCATAATATATGCAGGTTTGGTTGTCAAGTGAATTTTTATTTAAAAAATTATTTTACCGGTTATGCCTTCGCCGCGTTTTTCAGCGCGTCTGCAACGGCGGACATGATGCCGTTGCTGCTGAAGGTGGCGCCGGAAACCGCGTCCACTTCGGCGGACTGGCTGCTGAGGATCTCCTGCGTTACCTGGGAATAGGCGCGGTTGAAAAACCGGTCGTCATCCTGGTAGGATTCCACGCTGATATCGGTGATCTTTCCGCCGGAAACGGCCACGGATACGGTCGTGGCGCCGCGGAAGCCGTTGCCGGTGCCGCTGTAGGTGCCGTCCTTGTACTGCCCGTTTGAAGCAGAGGAAGAAGCCGAAGACGCAGGCGATTTCGAGGACGCAGAGGCCTTGGAGGATGCGGAAGACGCCTGAGAAGCGGATGAAGCAGCGGATGAGGTTATGCCCTGTTCCGTGTTTTGATTTTCCTGCGTGTCGGGAGCTTCCGACTCCGAGGAGGACATCGCGGAGGATACGGCGGATTCCACGGAGGAGACCTTCGCTTTGCTCAGCGCATCCGCAACGGCGTTCATAATGCCGTTGCTGCTGAAGGTCGCGCCGGAAACCGTGTCCACCTCGGGGGACTGATTGCTGATGATCTCGCTTGTGACCGTGGGATAAGCTTTGTTGTAGAACGGATCGTTGTCCTGATAGGAAACGGTGGAAATATCGGTGATTTTATCGTTCTTTACGGTAACGGATACGGTCGTGATTCCGCCGTGGAACCCGGTTCCGGAGCCTTCATAGGTTCCGTCCCTGTAGGTACGGTTGGTGCTGCTTCCTGCTTCGGCGGCGGCAGCGGTCGTTCCCGTCCCGGTCAGGTTCAGGGCAAATTCCGCGGAGCAGTACATTCCGGCCATGGCGGCGGCCGCCGCGGTGCCGGCCAGCAGGGGGCGCACGTCGCTCCGCGCGACCGTAAAGTCCGCGTTGCCTCTGGGGCAGACGGTAACGCACTTCATGCAGTGGATACATTCGCCGGTGCTGACCTTATCCATTTTATAGAGCGGAATCCCCATCGCGCACTTGTTGGTACAGGCGCGGCAGTTTCCGCACTGCGCGGAGGGCTTTTTGATTTTCGCGATACGCGGCCTTGAAACGATGGCAAAAATCGCGCCCAGCGGGCAAAGGTAGCGGCAGAAAAAGCGCTCAATCACGGCGGAGCCCGCAATGATGCCAAGCAGCAGAATAAATCCGACGGTCAGGCTGGTCATTACATAGGAGAAATCGGGGGCTTTTCCCACGGTGGCAAGCATGCCGAACGCGTCCCACGGGCTTGCCGTGCTGAGCAGGGGAAGCTCAAAGCTCCACACCGCGATCACCAAAACGGCAAGGATGATATATTTTACGTTTTTCAGCAGACGGTCCGTCTGCTCGCTGATACGTACTTTTTTACGGAATACTTTATGGAAGATCATATAGATGAATTCGCCGAACGAGCCGAACGCACACATCCAGCCGCAGAAGAAACGCCCGAACAGCACGGTGACGGGGATGACTACGGCGGCTTCTACGATCTGCGGAACCAGAGCCGCGCTGAAGCTTTGGTGGATGATCGCCTGATAGATTTCCTTTACGCCGTTCAGCGCCCCGATGTAGAGCGCCGGGAGAAAGAGAAAGAACAGAATCTGCAGCAGCAGGCGTACGGCCTGCAGAACGGAAAATTTATGTTTGGTATTACTCATTTTGATTCAGCTCGCTTTACAGTAAAATTATTTTTAAGACCGAAGGTTGCGGTTACGGATAGATTCTGATCGATGAAAATGGCCTCGGCTCCCGTTTCCTTCCGAAGCGGCGCGCTCTTTTCCGGGCCCCGCAGGAAAAGGGCGGTCGTCAGCGCGTCCGCATGGGTGGAACTCTCGCAGACCGCGGTCACGCTCAGCAGGGAACTCTGCGCCGGCGCGCCGGTGCGCGGGTCGAGAATGTGGTGGTACCGCACCCCGTCTTTTATAAAAAAACGTTCGTTGCTGCCGGAGGTCACCACGGTTTTGTCCGTTACGGATAAAACGCCGAGGAATTCGCCGGTGGGGGCCAGCGGATTTTGAATGCCGATTTTCCACGGCTGGCCGTCCGGGCGGCTGCCCACCGCCATTACGTTGCCGCCGAGGTTGACCATTGCGCTTTGAATCCCGTTTTCCAGCAGAATCCGTTTTACCTCGTCCGCCGCGTAGCCCTTGGCGATGGAACCGAGGTCGACCGACTGGCCGGGGTGCTTCAGCGCCGCGCTGAAGCTTCCTTCATCCAGTTCGACGTCCTTATAACTTACCATGCGCAGCGCCTGCCGTATTTCTTCCGGGGAAGGAATAAAGGTTCCTTTTTTTCCGATTCCCCAAAGCTCCACCAGCGGGCGTACGGTAATGTCGAACGCGCCGTCCGTCAGTTTCCCGAACTCAACCGCCGTTTTGAGCAGCCGGAAGGTTTCTTCACTGATTTTCACAAACCCGTTTCCGGCGTTCCGGCGCAGTTTGGAAACATCGCTGTCCGGCAGAAATGCGGACATCCGTTTTTCGATTTCCAAAATTCTGCCCTCTGCTTCCTGAAGAATTTTTTTAGGTTCGCGGCCGCCGCAGATTTTTATATAATTGATCGTGCCGAGCGCGGAGAAAGTTTTTTCCGCGGCGCACTCAAAGCGTTTTCCAGTGAACATTTTGTACTCCTTTTTATTTTGTTATAGGCATCATAACATTATTTTATGAAAATCAAATGAAACAAAAAAGAAAAGATTGTGTCGGGCAGGTGAAAGGAACGGTGCAGAAACCGTGCAAGATGTAAATACATATTGTAGAGGATCCGCTCACAGTAACGCTGAAAAACCACCGTATATTGGGAAAAATCTGGAATTGACCGGTCAAGTAAATTTGTAAATAGTACAAGTTGTACGTATAAATACACTTAAAATGATTAAAAAATGTTAAATTCATATTGACAAGTGAAAATCTTGCTTATATAATATAGACATAAAATCGCGGAGGATGTTTAAAGAAACTATAAGTTGTGATATTCCCGTATTTCATTGCGGATTATCAAATAAGTTGTTCACAAACAAATTGTAAGGAGAGAAAGAGAATGAAAAGGTTCCAAAAGTTAATCGCAATTGTTCTTGGTGCATGTATGTTAATTTCTACGGCAGCATGCGGCTCCTCGTCTTCTGCGTCAAGTGCGGCGGCGGCCAACGCAGCACCGGCTGCTTCCGAAGCAGCGAGCGCGGCGGCGTCTGAAGCGGCTTCCGCAGCAGCCCCGGCCAGTGCAGGCGGCGCAAGAATCGGCGTTGCAATGCCTACGCAGTCTTCCCAGAGATGGATTCAGGACGGCGCGAACATGAAACAGAAACTCGAAGCTCTCGGCTATACCGTAGACCTTCAGTATGCTGAAGACGATGTACAGGCCCAGGTTTCCCAGCTTGAAAATATGATCTCCAGCGGCGCAAAGTGCCTGGTTGTAGCAGCGGTTGATTCCGGCGCTCTGGTAAATGTTCTTGCGTCTGCCAAGAAGGCCAACATCCCGGTTATCGCTTATGACCGTCTTCTCATGAACACGGACGCTGTTTCTTACTACGCGACCTTCGATAACAAAGGCGTCGGCACGGCAATCGGCCAGTACATAGAGAAGAAGATGGGCCTTAAAGAAGGCAAAGGTCCTTACAACATTGAGCTGTTTGCAGGCTCCGATGATGATAACAACGCCCATATGCTGAATGACGGCGCTATGGAAGTCCTGAATCCTTATGTTAAGAGCGGCAAACTGGTTGTTGTATCCGGCCAGACCGATTTCAGCAAGATCACAATCCTCCGCTGGTCACAGGAAACTGCCCAGAAGCGTATGGAAGACCTTCTTTCCGGCAACTATGGCAACGGCAAAAACGTGGATATCGTTCTCAGTCCGTTTGATGGTATTTCTTACGGCATTGCTTCCGCTCTGGAAGGCGCGGGCTACAAGGTCGGCTCAAAATGGCCTGTAATTACCGGCCAGGATGCAGAAAAGATGGCTGTTAAGAACATCATTTCCGGCAAACAGAGCATGACAATCTTCAAAGATACCCGTATCCTTGCCGACAAGTGCGTGAAGATGGTTCAGGCTGTTCTCACCGGTTCCAAGCCCGAAATCAACGATACGAAAACCTACAACAACGGCAAGATCGTTGTTCCTTCCTACCTCTGCACTCCGGTTGCGGTTGACAAGGACAACTATAAAACTGCTCTGATCGATACCGGATACTACAAAGAGTCCGACCTCCAGTAATTTCATTTTATAAACACTCCTAAGATTTAGGCGGCAGCCTGGTGCTGCCGCCTAAATCCTACATTCAGCATGAAAGGGGCGAGTATATGTCCGACGTATTGCTCGAAATGAAGCACATTACCAAGGAGTTTTCCGGAGTGAAAGCCTTGGACGATGTTAACTTAACGGTAAAACGCGGCGAGATTCACGCATTGTGCGGTGAAAACGGCGCCGGAAAATCAACTTTGATGAACGTTCTCTCAGGTGTTTACCCCTACGGTGAATACACTGGAGATATTATATACAACGGAGAAGAATGCAGATTCCACGATATCCGTGACAGCGAAGCAAAGGGTATTGTAATTATCCATCAGGAACTTGCGCTCAGCCCGTATCTTACGATCGCGGAGAACATATTCCTGGGGAACGAAGTCACTGCTTCCCGCGGGGTTATCGACTGGGACAAAACCAGGCAGAAAGCGATTGAATTTCTTAAAAAAGTAGGCCTGGAAAGCGAAAACGTAAACACCGTCGTCAATTCGCTTGGCGTCGGCAAACAGCAGCTTGTGGAAATCGCAAAGGCGCTTGCCAAAAAGGTCGAGCTGCTGATTCTGGACGAACCGACCGCGGCGCTGAACGACGAAGACAGCAAAAAGCTGCTCGATATCATTGTCGGCTTAAAGGAACACGGCGTGACCAGCATCATGATTTCCCATAAGCTGAACGAGATCAGCGCCATTTCCGACCGGATCACAGTAATTCGCGACGGCCAAACCATAGAAACGCTCGACAAGAACACGGATGAAATTACCGAGGACCGCATCATCAAGGACATGGTCGGCCGTGAGCTGACAAACCGCTATCCGGAGCGGGAAAGCCATATCGGCGACATATGCTTTGAGGTAAAGAACTGGAACGTTTTCCATCCGGACGATCCGGACCGCCAGGTTATCAAAAATGCGAACTTCAACGTGTGCCGGGGCGAAGTCGTCGGATTTGCGGGACTGATGGGCGCGGGCCGTACCGAGCTGGCGATGAGCATCTTCGGCAGGGCATATGGCTCAAAGATTTCCGGCGAAGTTTATAAGGACGGCAAAAAGCTCAGAATCAGCTCCGTAAAGGATGCCATTGACAACGGAATTGCCTATGTTTCAGAAGACAGAAAGCAATACGGACTGGTATTGATCAACGATATTAAATGGAATATGACGCTGGCGAGTCTTGGCAGCCATTTTTCAAAAAGCAACATCATTGATAAGAACAAAGAGATTCTTCAGGCTGAGGAATACAAGAAGAAGATTAATGTCAAAGCCAATTCCATTGAACAGGAAGTAGGCTCCCTTTCGGGAGGAAATCAGCAAAAGGTCGTTCTCGCAAAATGGATGATGTCCGAACCGGATGTGCTGATTCTGGATGAGCCTACCCGCGGCATCGACGTAGGCGCAAAATACGAAATCTATACGATTATCAACAGCCTGGCGGATGCGGGCAAGGCGGTTATCGTCATTTCTTCAGAAATGCCAGAGCTGCTCGGAATCTGCGACAGAGTATATGTAATCAATGAAGGCGAAATTGCGGGTGAGGTCCAGAAGAAGGACCTTTCTCAGGAACTTATTATGAAGATTATCATGAAGCACACCGGAAGGGAGAAAAAGTAATATGTTGACTGATGCCAAGAAGAAATTTTCAAGTATCAATCTCAAGCAATACGGCATGATGATTGCCTTGATTGCAATCTACCTTATTTTCACCGCGCTTTCAGGGGGCAAGAATGCAAGCCCGATGAATGTTAACAACCTCATCATGCAGAACAGTTACGTTGTTATTCTTGCGGTAGGCATGCTGCTCTGCGTTCTGACCAGCTATGTGGACCTTTCCGTCGGATCGGTCGTGGCATTTACCGGCGCAGTCTGCGCTATTATGGTGCTGGACTACCATATGCCGGTGTGGCTTTCCTTCCTGCTGGTACTCCTTATCGGCGTACTGGTCGGCGTGTGGCAGGGCGTTTTCATTTCCCTCCTGCATGTACCGCCTTTCGTTGTTACTCTGGCAAACATGCTGATTTTCCGCGGCCTTACCATGGTTGTCCTGAAGGGCCAGACCAAAGGCCCTCTTCCGAACGAGTACGTTCAGGTCGGCGCCGGTTATCTTCCGACCGCATATGCAACGATCGGCGGACAGAAACTGGAAATCTGGTCCCTTGTTGTCGGTCTGGTCGCATCGGTAATCGTCGTAATCAATGAGCTGCACAGCATTAAAGTAAAGAAGAAGTATAATTTCGCAATTCAGCCGGCCTGGCAGACCATTCTCAAGCTCTGCATCATCATTTTCGTAACGAACTTCTTTACCATTGAACTTGCCAAGTACAACGGTCTTCCGGTTGTCCTCTTGCTCATGTTTGTCCTGATCGCGATTTATACCTTTATCACAAGCAAGATGGTAATCGGCCGTCAGATTTACGCGGTCGGCGGCAACGTCAAGGCTGCAAAGCTCTCCGGTATCAAGACCGATAAGGTTCTGTTCTGGGTTTACGTCAATATGGGTCTTCTGTGCGCCCTTGCCGGCATTGTGCTTTCCGCACGGAATGCCTCCGCAACGCCAAAGGCGGGCGACAGCTTTGAACTGGATGCAATGGCAAGCTGCTACATCGGCGGCGCTGCTACATACGGCGGTATCGGTACAGTAATCGGAGCGGTTGTCGGCGCGCTTATTATGGGCGTTCTGAACAACGGCATGTCGCTGATCGGCTGGTCGGTCGATATTCAGAAAGTTGTAAAGGGTCTTGTGCTTCTCGGAGCGGTAACATTTGACCTGCTTTCAAAGAAGAAGAACTGATTGACAACCGGGGATGTGTTGAAGTATGATTTAAGCAATTTAAGGCACGAAGGAGAACTATATGATGGCGGATATACCAAAATACATGGTACTGGTAAAATGGATTAAAAATAAAATTGAAACCGATGAGCTGAAATACGGCGAAAAGCTTTATTCTGAAAATGAATTGAGCTCTATGTTTGGTATCAGCCGCCAGACAGTAAGGCAGGCAATCAATATCCTTGTTCAGGAAAAATATGTGGAAAGCAGGCAGGGGAGCGGCACCTACATAACCTATAACACAACGGTGAAGCATGAGCCAAACATGGTGATCGGCGTGGTTACCACTTATGTGGGCGCCTATATTTTCCCCAATATTATCCGCGGCATTGAAACGGTTCTTACGCAAAACAACTATTCCATGCAGCTTGCTTTTACACACAACAAAGTGCAGAACGAAAATCGGGTTTTACGCTCCATGCTGGAAAAAGGCGTTGACGGGATAATCATTGAGCCCACCCAAAGCGGTTTGCCCAACCCGAATATCGGGTTGTATGAGGAAATCCAGAGACAGCGCATTCCCGTGCTTTTTATCAACAGCTTTTACCCCAACAGCAAAATACCCCATGTCGCAATGGACGACCATGCCTCCGGCTTTCTTGCCACAGACTATCTGATTAAGGCGGGACACAAGAGGATTGCCGGAATTTTTAAGTCGGATGACAATCAGGGCCATCTTCGTTACGCCGGATATATGGAAGCTCTGCTCAAGGCGGGCGCGGAGATTCGCGATGAAAATGTTTTGTGGTATTCCACGGAGGATATTTCTGATTTGCCGACGGACTCAAAGCGTATCCTCCGCAGGCTTAAGGACTGCACCGGCCTTGTATGCTATAACGACGAAGTGGCGCTGGAAATGGTGGATCTGCTGAAGCTGAATCAAATTCATGTGCCCGACGACGTCTCTATTGTAAGTATCGATAATTCGGACCTGGCAAGCCTTTGTGAAGTACCGCTTACCTCCGTGGCGCATCCCATGGATTTACTGGGGGAAACAGCAGCGAAAAATCTGCTGAATCTGATCAGTGACCACCTTTTTAAAGCGACCGTGGAATTTCAGCCGAGAGTGATTGAGCGTGAATCCGTCAGGAACCTTTGATTTACCTGACGGACTCACGCGGCCCGGAAAGGGCCCTGTTTTTTTCAGATAAGTTGTACGTACAATTATTATGTTGGAGGAGGAAACATTGTGCCGAAGTATGTAATCGGAGTAGATTATGGAACGCTCTCCGGGCGGGCCGTGTTGGTGAATGCGAAAACGGGGAAGGAACTGGCTTCCTCTGTTTGGGAGTATCCGCACGCCGTTATGGACAGAACCCTGCCGGACGGCACGCCGCTCGGGCACGACTGGGCGCTGCAGGATCCTCAGGACTATATTGATGTGCTTTCGCACACAATCCCGGAAGTATTAAAGGAATCCGGAGTGTCCAACGAGGATGTAATCGGAATCGGAACGGATTTTACCGCGTGCACCGTATTGCCGGTCAAGGCGGACGGTACTCCGCTGTGCTTCCTGCCGCAGTATAAAAACCGTCCCCACGCCTATGTGAAGCTGTGGAAGCATCACGCGGCGCAGGACAAGGCAAATAAGCTGAATGAAATTGCCGCGGCGCGCGGAGAGGCTTGGCTGAAAAACTATGGCGGAAAGATTTCTTCCGAGTGGGCAATCCCAAAAATCTGGCAGATTGCAGACGAGGACCCGGAAATCTACGATGCCATGGACCGCTTTATTGAAGCGGCGGACTGGGTAATCTGGCAGCTTTGCGGCAAAGAGACCCGCAACTCCTGCACGGCGGGCTATAAGGAAATCTGGAATAAAAAGACCGGCTACCCGTCGGAGGACTTCTTCAAAGCCCTTGACCCGAAGCTGGAGCATGTTGTGGATGAAAAGCTGTCCCGCAGCATTACGCCGCTTGGCAACCGGGCAGGCACAATCACGCCGGAAGCAGCAAAGCTTACCGGGCTGAAGGCCGGAACGGCGGTTGCAATCGGCAACGTGGACGCGCATGTCTGCGTTCCTGCGGTGGGAATCGACGGCCCCGCGAAAATGCTGGCCATTATGGGCACCTCCACCTGCCATATTATGATGGGCACCGAGGAGCACCAGGTTCCGGGTATGTGCGGCGTTGTGGAAGACGGCGTGATGCCGGGTTACTTTGGCTACGAAGCCGGCCAATCCTGCGTGGGAGACCACTTCGCATGGTTTATTGACAACTGCCTGCCCGCGTCCTATTACGAAGAGGCCAAGAAAGAAAACAAAAACATACATAAATATCTGCGTGAAAAAGCGGAGAAGCAGGAGCCGGGCGAGAGCGGGCTGCTTGCCCTTGACTGGTGGAACGGCAACCGTTCCGTTTTGGTTGACGTGGACTTGACCGGCATGATGCTCGGCATGACCCTGCAGACCAAGCCGGAGGAAATTTACCGCGCGCTCATCGAGGCCACCGCTTACGGAACCAGGATGATCATTGAAAATTACCGCGAGCACGGCGTGCCGGTGGAGGAATTTTTCGCTTCCGGCGGAATTTCACAGAAGGACCCGATGACCATGCAGATTTACGCCGACGTTATTAAGATGCCGGTCAAGATCGCGGGTTCGCAGCAGGGCCCGGCCCTTGGTTCCGCGATTTTTGCGGCGGTAGCGGCGGGAAAAGCCGCGGGCGGTTATGACAGCGTGCTTGAGGCGGCCCGGGCAATGGGTAAGGTAAAGGATACCGTTTACAATCCGATTCCTGAGAACGAGGTGGTTTACGATAAGCTGTTTGCCGAGTACCGCACCCTTCACGATTACTTCGGGCGCGGCGCGAACGACGTGATGAAGCGCTTAAAAGAGTACAAGAAAACTTGCAAATAAATCCCCACTTTCTTTCCGAAGGTATTTCCTAGCGGAAATGCCTTCGGAACAATCCCTAAAAAAACAAGGAGGAATTATAAATGTCTTCATTAAAGAAATATGAGTTTTGGTTTATCGTAGGCAGTCAGGACCTGTACGGCGAGAATGTGCTGAAGACCGTTGACCAGCATTCCAAAATCATGGTGGACGGCTTTAATGCTGACCCCGCAGTTCCCTGCACGGTCGTATTCAAGCCGGTCGTACGCAATTCGGATGAAATCTACAATGTGATTATGGCGGCAAACAACGACCCGAAATGCGCCGGCATCATTACCTGGATGCATACCTTTTCTCCGTCCAAAATGTGGATTCGCGGTTTCAGTGCGCTGCAAAAGCCGCTCCTGCATGTCAATACTCAGTTTAACCGCGATATTCCGTGGGACAGCATCGATATGGACTTCATGAACCTGAACCAATCCGCCCACGGCGACCGCGAACACGGCTTTATCGCCGCGAGGATGAGGCTCCAGCAGAAAGTGATTTCCGGCTACTGGCAGGAGGCAACCATGCGCACCCGTATGGGCGGATGGATGCGTGCCGCCGTGGGCGCCTATGAGAGCAAAAAGCTCCGTGTGCTGCGCATCAGCGACAATATGCGCGAGGTGGCTGTTACAGACGGCGACAAGGTAGAGGCGCATATCAAGTTCGGCTGGCAGGTTGACCATTACGGCGTCGGCGATATTATCCGGCTGGTGGACTCCGTTACGGAAGAGGAAATCGATGCGCAGATGAAAGAGTACGCCGAAAACTATGAAATGGCTACGGACAACGTCGAAGCGGTACGCTATCAGGCGCGCGAGGAAGTCGCCATAAAGAAATTCATGGAAAAAGAGAAGTTCGGTGCGTTCCATACCAACTTTCAGGATTTGCAGCAGCTCCGTCAGCTTCCCGGCCTTGCGGCGCAGGACTTGATGCGCCAGGGCTACGGC
>JAEWUH010000231.1 GCA_023397245.1 Bacillota bacterium
TACGGTCAACTATTATTAAGTGACGGATTATCTCAATTTGCTATTGCATCTCATAAAAGTCACGAAGAGATTTTTATTCAGAAATACAAAGTGGTTTCTATTTATTCGGAGATGCCAGAAAAGTATGTCGTCCTGCTAACAAAATATGGTTTGCACAAAACTGACCATTTGATAACTGCTTGGAATACTTTTTCACAAGATTATCCCGGTGAATGCCGCAGAATCTGTATTGAGGGCCTTGACGAGTATAATGTGGTAGATATATTAAAAAAGCAAGGAATGTATCGTGCAAAAATAATTGAAGACTAATATCTATAAAATATATTTTATATAAGAAAATATAAATACTGCTTGCTGACTGCCTGCAAACTATTGATATTATTTGCTTTCTCCAAGTCCTATAATTTCACTCCGACCATTGAAAAGGCCGTCGATAAAAATCGACGGCCTTTTACTATACCTGTATTCATGCGGGCTCGTGGGCGGTGGATTTGGTAGAAGTCCTATAATTACACTCGAAAGCAAAACCGAATGGCAGGATCTGCTTAAAGTGATATAATAGTTCTATCAAACAAATTGTTGGGGGAAAAATGATGGGATATGCCGCGATTCAGATGTAATTGAAGAAGTTCAAGAACTACTTCCTGACATGGAAGAAGAGGAAGCTTTGTGTTACCTACACGAGAGTGTCGGCGGTATGAAGCCCCGTCCACAAAATGATTATTATGAAATTGGGTATCCTGCGAAATTCGAAAAACTGCTTGATGCGCCAAATTCCAAAATTCTTAATATTATCCGACACGGTTCATTTGCTAGAAACGCTTTGCTAAGCGATGAAACCATTATTTCTGAATTGCGAGGTGAGGATGGTTCCACCGGACAAAGATTCAAGAAAAAACTCTCTGTCAATAATACCGCACATATAAAGACACTCAAGAGTGAAATTTCGTCTTGTTTGTCTGAAAACCCCATATGGAAAGCTCATATACTCAGGATTATTGAGGAAATCCAAGTGGAATTTCCGGATTCGGAAATTGACATATCAATTTACAACCCGTGCACTGGAGTATTTACGATCTATTATGCAACAACAAGGGAAGACGGTCTCCTGTATATACCCTCTTATCACATTATTGTTCATAATCCCAATGATGTCCGAACGTATTTCGGTGCACTCGAAAACACAGGAAAGGCGTTGTCATTTCCAAAAGTGCTGAAAAAATACTATGATGGAAATTTAGATGCTTTGTTACTCGCGGCCACATGGGGCGGGAAAGAATCGCGAGATAGCGACATTATCGAAGATTTGGGCATGCAATATCGTTCTTTCCGTTGCGATAAAGTGGACAAAGAAAACATTTTTTTCAAGCTTCGTGATGAGAAATGGCGTACTTGTGAGCCAACCGATATGATCACCCTATTTTCTGAATACGTAGAGGCAAACAAAAAATTAGTTCTACAAATCAATACCAAAATACAACCACGTGATAAAGGTGCTTTTTTTGACTCGGGTTCGTCCACACTGTCGCTAGATGAATTAGTTGACATGAATTTCGCGAAAAAGAAAACCGATATTTTGAAGACGCTCCTGCTGAATGCGATATTTGTCACTGCTCGTTTGAAGACGAAAAATACATGATTGACGGCAAGTTGCAGGATCATGGCGCATGGGCTTGCATGTGTGCAGATTGTTTTAGATTTTTCGGAGAAGGTATCGCATGGGGGCAGGGGCAACTATATCTACGCACTCCTCACGGTTGGTTGTTAGTTGGCGGTTCTATTGATGATTCTGATATGGAAGACCTCTAAATAATAGAAAGATATAAGGCGATGTTTCCATTATTATTTATTGTGTCACTATCGAGACTGGGAGAATACATTTTTGTGTACCTTCTAATGATGGTGCTGATTGCGATAAAAAAAGGAATATTGACAAATCGACATTCTCGGCGCATACTACTAATATAACTTAATCCGCTTATCAATAAGTAATTATAAAAGTTATAGAGGAACATCGTATGCGTTCTATAAATGAGATTGAAAAAATATTTGCTGACCATGATGGGATGATGCGCACCGCTGAACTTTCTGAGTCCAGAGTCTATTATTCTGACGTTCAAAAACTTATCGGAGATGGATATATTGAAAAAATTCGGTATGGTTATTATCAATGGATAGATCCCAATAATTCTAGTGAAGTGATTGTGGTTAACAGGCTGTTTCCTGATGGAATCTTTTGTATGAATACCGCACTATTCTATCATGGTTACAGTGACCGCAATCCTTTGGAGTGGCATATTGCTGTAAGTAAGGATTCCGGCAAGTCGAGGTTTAAAACGAATTATCCATTTGTAAAGCCATATTATGTGGAGCCTTCACTGTTGGAAATTGGTTTGACTGCTGGAGAGATAGATGGGAATTCAGTAAGAATTTATGACAAGGAAAGAACGATTTGCGATTGTATGCGCTATGCACGTAAGATGGACAAGGAAATTTTTAATAAAGCTGTGCGAAGCTATGTGGTTGACACCCAAAAGAACATTCCTCACCTTATGTATTATGCGAAGCAGCTGCGGGTAACCAAACGAGTAAGGGATTTGATAGGAGTGTGGCTGTAATGCCGGATATTGGAGCGTCTATTCTGGCTAAACTACGAAACAAAGCAAAGGCTTCCGGCGTCAGTTATCAGCAGTGTTTGCAGTTGTTTTTTCAGGAAGAATTCTTGCGGCGGTTATCCAAGTCTTCCTATGCAGAAAATTTGGTGCTTAAGGGCGGTTTGTTTATCTATACGCTAACAAATTTTGAAAGCCGCGCAACAGTGGACATTGATTTCCTTTTACGTTATTTACCCAATGATTTAGACAATATGAACCGGATCATACAGGGCATTCTTAATACCTCTACAGGGAATGATTTTATTCAGCTTGAAGCAAAAGGGGCAGAACCGATTGCTCTTCAAAGAAAATACAATGGCATTAGCACGCAAATTATTGGAAAAATCAAAAATGTACGGGTTCCATTCAATGTAGATATCGGCGTAGGGGATATCATTGTACCAAGGTCGGAGAAAAGAAAAATACAAACTCAGTTAGCGGATTTTGAAGCCCCTGAAATTTCAACGTATTCTTTGGAAAGCACAATAGCTGAAAAATTTGATGCAATACTTCAACGGTTCGAGCTTACAGGACGCATGAAAGACTTTTACGATATTTACTATCTGGCACATACTTTTGATTTTGACGGACGTAAGTTGCAGGAAGCAATCATTCAGACGTTGCAAAATCGCGGAACGCCTTATGAAAAAGATAGCTTTGCCCGAGTAGTGCAGCTTGCGGATGATGAAGATATGAAAATTAAGTGGCGCTATTTTTTGAAAAATATCCATTTAAAAGATTTGTCGTTTGAAGTTGTCATGAAAACAATCGCTGATTTTCTGCAACCAATTTATAAGGCGCTCGTGACTGAAGATGAGATTTTGCAAAAGTGGGATTGTCAAAAGCAGGAGTGGGCTATTAAAACCTCTTGAGAAAAACATTAATTATTTTAATGCAACAAATAACCATATTGTAATTTTCCCCAGTGCTTATCGATTAGTGTTAAATTCAGTGTCAAAAATGAAAATCCTAGTTGGCTCTAGGACAAAATGGTCAGAAAACTTAGCCTCCCAAGCTAAGGACGCGGGTTCTCACCCATCGTACCATACATAGAGATAGGCACGCCTCAAAAGAGGCGTGCCTATCTCTATGTATGGCTTCTCACCTTGATAAGACCGGAAGTGCAACTGGGGTTTATGTGAATTTATGTCTTTCATTGTAAAGATCTCCTCAATATTTTTAGGTTGGCAGACCGCAACTTTAATATATCGGGGAGCTTTATTTTTGTCCATAACTTAAGCTTTTTACCATTGAAAAAGAAGCGGTAGTATCGTTATGCGTTACTACCGCTTCTTTTTGACAAGTATGGTTATAGTTTGCCGGTAACAACAGTCATTTATTACTACACATACTCTCCAATGTTTTCTGCACATGTTCCCGCATAATGTCCTTTGTCCGTTTAACGTCCCGCGCTTCTATTGATTCCAGCAGCTTTCCATGATAATAGATGCCAATATCGCTTCCGAGATGCTCTACAATCTGTTCCATAGCAGTGCTCAGTATTTCTTTTAAAATATTGTGGGTGGCAATAATCAGTTCATTCTTGGTCATTTCAGCAATCTTAAAATGGAAATCCAAATCAAGCTTGGCAAATTGCTGCCGGTCTTTTTCTATTTCAATTTTCCGCATCTCATTGTAGAGTGCTCTCAGCTGTGCAATTTCCTCCGGAGTCGCCTTTTCAGCGGCAAAGCCCGCGGTTTCGACTTCTACCATCTGCCGAAATTCAAGTACCTGCCGAATGTCGTTATCACCTAAATAGGCTATTGGTATAATACCATTCATGATGGGGAAAAGCCTTGCTTCTTTAATATAGGAACCCTCGCCGGAGCGGGTTTCAACCAGCTCAAGCACGGATAATTTCTGCATTGCCTGCCGCACCGTAATTCTGCTCACCCCAAAACTGGCCGCCAAATCATTTTCAGAGGGCAGTTTCTGGCCAGGCTTCCAGGCACCCTGTAAAATCTGCTGTTTCATTTGCTCAAACACCTGATCGCTTATTTTCTGGTAGACAATCGGTTTAATTTTCATTGTTATACCCTCCTGCGTATCTGCTAATATTACATTATATATATGATAATACTGCTTGCTTCGACATATTGCAACAGGCTGTTTCATAACAACGCAACCGAATGCCAATATCGATTTAGGCCGAAAAACTATGTATTGCAGCTTAAGAATCCACAACAACCACCTTGATTAACTCACCTGGGTTATGCGCCAGTTTATAGAAATAGTCCGGAGCCTCCGCCAGCGTGATTTCTTTGCTAATAAGCGGAGCAACATTAAGTTTTCCCTCGTTGAGCAGCCCGACGACTGTTTTGAATTCTTCGTAACCGTAAAGGAAAGAACCGTGAACGGTCAATTCGCGTGTAACAATCTCCTGCATGTTGATCTCTACCATCGGTTTGTTATTGCCGATCCAGACAGCCGTTCCGCCAAAAGCCAGCGCTGACATTGCCTGTTGTACGGTCGGGGTCGCGCCCACCGCCTCAATCGCCACATCCACACCTTTGCCGTCGGTGTTGGCCAAAATGATTTCTTTAAAATCCTGTTTGCTGGGGTTGATAAGCACGTCTGCTCCCATGCTGCGGGCGACCTCTAAACGGGAATCGCTCAAATCGGAAACGAAGATCTTACGGGGATTCTTCATTTTTACACATGCCAGTGCCAACAGGCCGATTGTTCCGGTACCGACCAGAAGAACATTTTTTCCGCTCAGATCTCCGGCATGCCCCACTCCGCGATAAGATACAGCCAGCGGCTCCATTAAACTGCCTATTGCATAAGGAACATCGTCCTTTACTGTAAAACAGCATTTTTCAGGTACACAGATATATTCGGCAAATGCACCGTCCACATCCAGAACACCGAACGCGCGTTTGTGCAGACACAGATGAACATCACCTCTTTTGCACATTTCGCATTCTCCGCAGAAATCAACCGGATAAACCGCTACCTTATCGCCAATCTTACGACTGGATACATCCGTACCCAACGCTACGACCTCGCCGGCGAACTCATGACCCATCATCATAGGCTCAAGCCGCCGCCCGGTCAAGCCCAGATAACCATGTACGTCGCTGCCGCAGATACCGCAAGCTTTGACTCTCAGCTTAACTTCGCCCTGTTTTGGGGAAACATCAGGAACATCCTGATAATTCATTTTATTTGGTCCCTCGTATACAATACCTTTCATGCAATTTATCCTTTCGTTTTAAAGGTTCGGGTTTGAAATGAATAATACCGTTGATAAACCGCGCTGAGAACTGAAAATCCGTTAAGAGCATGCTTGATTGTCACAGTTGATGCTTCACACCACCTTTCCAGGGGTGTATCCTGTTGAACAGTCTGCCTGACAACCTGTAATACTGCCTGTCATGCATATTATAGTATTATTTAATTAAAAGTCAACGTTATATTTAAATTTTGTTAATATGTACAACGATTTCTTCTATTTGTTGTCTTTTGTTACAATCTGGCTTTTTTAACTCTCTTCGGCTGCATTGGTGCGAGTCTGAGCAGTATGATACCTAAGGGGTTGGTTCTCTCCGTGGATTGGGACATAGTGGCTATGCATGTGTCCGATTTATGTGCGAAACTGAAAGAATGCTGTTAGGCTACTAAACGGCTTCATAAGATGTACTAAAACTATCTTTTGCCTATAATATTTCGCTGTTTTGCCCTCTGGTTGGCTATATTCACTAAAAGTTTTCCATAAATATCTGTAATTTTTATGCATTGACATTGCGAAATGGTATTATATAATATTAACAGTTAACCTGTGATACAGGTAGTTGTCTTACGAGCAGCCTTTATCGATGATATTTCCCGGTTTTTCCGTTTGATTAGCTATAATTCACTAAATATTTTCTAAAATATATTGACATCTAGAAATAGTATTGTATAATATCAACATTAGCCTGTAATACAGGTAGTTGTCTTATGAGCAGCATAGTCAGACACAAACAATCTGAAAATGTGGTGATTGCAGTGATTGAGCGCATTGAACATATCAGCCTGAGCAGTCAGGTACTGGAACAGATGAAACTGAGGATACGTTCACACGAATGGCCGCCGGCGTCAAAGCTGCCGTCGGAGAGCGATTTGAGCGCAATGTTCGGGGTTTCGCGGGTGACGATACGTAACGCGCTGCATAGACTTGTCGGGCTAGGGCTTATTGAAACACGCCTCGGTGACGGGTCGTATGTTGCTCGAATTGACGAAAGTAGCGGGCTGAACAGTTTAATTCCGGTTGTGTACTTAGAGGAAAATATCGAAAACATACTTGAATTCAGACGCGAGTTTGAGTCCGGCGCTTGCGCAATCGCGGCGGGGCGCGCAGAAACGGAAGATATAGCAGATTTGCGGGACACGCTCGCGAAAATGCTCGCTTTGCAAAACGACCGTTCAGCGCTCGCGGATGCTGATTTGAAGTTTCACTACCGCATAGCCGCGATATCGCGCAATAGCCTGATCATCAAGACATACGAAATTATCAGCGAGGTTTATGCGGCACATATGAAACGGGTAGTGCGGGCTATGGGCGGAGAGGCTGGGTGCTATTATCACGCCATAATCGTGGATGCGCTCGAAGCTGGGGACGCGGAAAAAGCGCGTAGATTTATGTATGAACATATTGCGTCAAATGAGAAAATTCTGTTAAAAGGAAAATAATAAGGTCTTAAATGCGGATATCCTGATTTGGCGTTAATGCGCCGC
>JAEWUH010000260.1 GCA_023397245.1 Bacillota bacterium
ATGATTGCCGAACCCTCGCGGAAAGTATCCTGCGACTCGGTGGCAATATAAAGATGCGTTTTGCGTGAAGGCGGCACGTTCATTTCTGAACGGCGGTTGCGGACTGCGCGCACCGCGTCCATGATACGGCGCATTTCCTCCGCGGCCTGCGGGAAGCTGTGCGCTTCCTCGTACTCCGGCCATTTGGAAACCATAATGGATTCGCCGTCGTGCGGGAGCGACTGCCAGATTTCTTCGGTGATAAACGGCATGAACGGATGCAGGAGCTGCAGCGTGCCGGTCATAACCCATACGAGTACCTGACGCGCGTTCTGCGCCGTCTTTTCCTCCTCGGAATACAGGCGGATTTTCGCAATTTCGATGTACCAGTCGCAGAACTCGTCCCAAATGAAATCATAGAGCTTCTGCACGGCGATACCGAGCTCAAAATGCTCAAGATTCTCCGTTATTTCCTTCGCTACATTATTAAAGGAATTGACAATCCATTTATCCTCCAGCGCAAGGTCTGCGGGAAGCTCGTTCTTTACCTCATGTCCTTCAAGGTTCATGAGGATAAAACGGGCGGCGTTCCAGATCTTATTGGCAAAGTTGCGGCTGGATTCCGTCTTTTCCGCGGAAAAGCGCATATCGTTTCCCGGGCTGTTGCCCGTGGCCAGCATGAACCGGAGCGCGTCCGCGCCGTATTTATCGACAATATCAAGGGGATCCACGCCGTTGCCGAGCGATTTGCTCATTTTCCTTCCCTGCGAATCACGCATCAGCCCGTGAATCAGCACGGTCTTGAACGGCACTTCTCCGGTCTGCTCGATGGCCGAGAAAATCATGCGCGCTACCCAGAAGAAAATAATATCATAGCTGGTTACCAGCGTATCGGTCGGATAAAAATATTTCAGGTCTTCGGTCTGATCCGGCCAGCCGAGCGTGGAGAACGGCCAGAGCGCGGAGGAGAACCACGTATCCAGCGTATCCTCGTCCTGCTTCAGGTTATTGGAACCGCATTTCGGGCAGGAATGGGGTTCCTCGCGGGCTACGGTCATCTCGCCGCAGTCCGGGCAGTACCAAGCCGGGATACGGTGACCCCACCAGAGCTGGCGGGAAATACACCAGTCTTTGATGTTTTCCATCCAGTGATAATAAATTTTCCCAAAGCGTTCCGGAACGAATTTGACCTCGCCATTTTTCACCCGGTCGATTGCGGGCTCGGCAAGGGGTTTCATCTTTACAAACCACTGTTTGGAAACTCTGGGTTCCACAACGGTGCTGCAGCGGTAGCAGGAACCGACATTGTGCTTGATCGGTTCGACTTTCACAAGGAAACCCTGCTCCTTAAGTTCTTCCACGATCTGCTTGCGGGCGTCCATACCGGACATACCGGCATATTTGCCGCCGTTCTCATTGATGCTGCCGTCGTCGTTCATCACGTTGATGACCGGCAGGTTGTGGCGCAGGCCGACCTCATAGTCGTTCGGGTCATGGGCGGGCGTAATCTTTACCACGCCGGTACCGAAATCGCGTTCCACATATTCATCCGCAATAACCGGAATCTCACGGCCCACAAGGGGCAGAATTAATGTCTTGCCGACCATGTCCTTATAACGTTCATCCTCCGGATGAACAGCCACGGCGGTATCGCCGAGCATAGTTTCCGGGCGGGTAGTGGCCAGTTCAAGGTACCCGCTGCCGTCCTTGAACGGGTAGCGCAGATGCCAGAAAAAGCCGTCATGCTCGCTGAAGTCCACCTCCGCGTCGGAAATGGAGGTTTTACAGTGCGGGCACCAGTTGATAATGCGTTCGCCGCGGTAAATCAGGCCTTTTTCATACAGCCTTACGAATACCTCACGGACAGCCTTGTTGCAGCCCTCGTCCAGCGTAAAGCGTTCGCGCTCCCAGTCGCAGGAGGAACCGAGCTTTTTGAGCTGTTCCACAATGCGCCCGCCGTACTTTTCCTTCCACTTCCAGGCACGGTCAAGAAACGCGTCGCGGCCGATTTGCTCCTTTGTAAGGCCTTCGCTGCGCATCGCTTCTACGATTTTCGCCTCAGTCGCAATAGAGGCGTGGTCGGTACCCGGCAGCCAGAGTGCAGAGTAACCCTGCATCCTTTTCCATCGGATCAGAATATCCTGAAAGGTTTCGTCCAGCGCGTGCCCGATATGAAGCTGACCGGTAATGTTCGGGGGCGGGATGACTATCGTATACGGCTTTTTTTCCGGGTCTGGCTCCACGTGGAAATAGCCGCCGGAAAGCCAAAAATCATAAATCCGGTCTTCCACTTCCTGTGGCTCATAGGTTTTTGCAAGTTCCCTGCTCATGTTGTTTCCTCCTGAATTTTACTGCAGGATTCCATCCGTTCAAAAATGAACAATCCTGTGAAACCCCGAAAAAGGGGATTATTATCGGAATAACCTATTTATTATGGCATTGCGGGGATTATTTGTCAATTCTTTTCCGCCCCGTCAGCCCACCGGCAGCGCCGCCGCGGAACCGGGGATCACGGTGCTGTCCAGAATCACCGCGATGCACAGGCATAAAAGCACATCGGACTCGTTGGTAATCTCGGCGCCAAAGCAATTTTTCCCGCCATTCCAGCAGCAGCCATGGGACATGACCACCGTGGAATCCACGCTGATGATATCGTAGGAGCGCGTCAGCAGGCTGCCGCGGAAACGCCAACTGGCTCCCTTGATTTTGACCGGACGCCGCGCCGCCGTAAGGTTCAGAAGAACGCGCGCGCGTTCCTTATTATTGATAAAGACAGAGTATTTCGATACCGCCGGAACGCCTACGCCGAAAATCCGGGCTGCTTCGTTCTCATTGTTATCGATCAGATAAATTTTGCTCCCGATGGACATGGAATCCCCGGTCACCCGGTAGACAGGCTGGCCGAGCGAGTCCGTGATTGTAAAAAGGGTTTGCGTCCCGGAGCTTTGCTGAATATAAAACTGCATACGGCCACCTCCCTCTTAAGAAACCGCTGAATAAATCCCGATGGCCACCTTGATTTAATCCGCACTTCCTTAAATTTGCATATATGTTATCATACCATTTTTATAAACGATAGGCAACTGAATTTCCGCGCAAAAAATTTGGCTGCAGCAAAAGTTACCTTTCCAAAAACGAGGGGGAACGATTGACGAATTCCGGACGCTATACTACAATAATATCGTATATTTTACAAAAAACTCCCCATATCACGGAGGCGAATCTGTTTTGAAAAGCCTATTCCGGCTCAAGCGGCTCTGGCTGCTGCTTCTGGCGCCGGCCGCATTCTTCCTGAGCCTTGCCGCGTCCGCCGATCCCGGCTTTGCGGAACGGTACGCGGTTACGGTCTATCCGGTGCTGTCGCGCGGTGTGAATCGGATTACCTCTCTCTTTCCGTTTTCGCTGGCGGAAATCTTCGTTTTCCTGTTCTTCCTTGGCGTCATACTATATTTTATACGGTATACCGTGAGAATTATACGCGGCAAGGGAAAGCGCTTACATACCGCCGCAAAGGGGCTTTTGAATCTGCTGTGCCTTGCGGGCGTGCTTTACTTTGTTTACACGCTTTCCTGCGGCATCAACTACAGCCGGTACACCTTTTCCCAAACCTGCGGGCTTGAGGTAAAACCTTCCTCCAAGGAAGAACTGATCGGCCTTTGCAGCGAACTTGCCGAAAAAGTAAACGTACTAAGAAACGAAGTCCAAACCGACGGAAAATCCGTAATGAAGCTGAGCGCTGATCAATATAATACCGCAAAGCAGGCGCAGGCGGCGTTCGATGAAATCGGGAAAAAGTATCCGCTCCTGCAGCCGGGTTACGGGCCTCCAAAGCCGCTGGTCTGCTCCAGACTGCTGTCTTACTGCGACATCACAGGAATATTCTTCCCATTTACTTTCGAAGCAAACATCAACGCCGATGTGCCGCACTATTCCATCCCGCTGACCATGTGCCATGAGCTTTCCCATCTGCGCGGGTATATGCGCGAGGATGAGGCGAATTTCATCGGCTATCTTGTGTGCAGAAACAGTTCCAGCGCGGATTTCCGATATTCCGGGTATATGACCGCCTTTATTTACGCCTCCAACGCGCTTTACGGCACGGACAGCGGCGCCGCCAAACAGGTTTATGCCAAGCTCAGCAGCGGCGTCCTGACCGACCTTTCCGACAATTCCGCTTACTGGAAGCAGTTTGAAGGCCCGGTTGCCCAGGTTTCCAGTTCGGTAAACGACACCTACCTGAGAGCGAACAAGCAGCAGGACGGCGTAAAAAGCTACGGACGCATGGTCGACCTGCTTCTGGCCGAATACCGGGCGGAGCAGCAGGGAAAATAAAGAAATCGCGAAAAAACAGCGTCTCAGCCGTCATTCAATACATCGAATGGATAACGGCTGAGGCGCTGTTTTATTTTTAGATACCTTTCTATCGGATATCTATATCGCTTTACATTTTATATAATATCCGCCGCGGCTTGAAAAGACTGCGGCTCTATAAAGAGTGCCGTCCAATCGGAACGACAGAGGACTGTCCTTATCTACAAATTCACACTTCTGTTTGCTGTCATCAAAATAGAATTTTACCGCATGATAAATTTCTTCCGAAGACGGATAATGTGAGAAATCTTCCGGAAAAATTGTAAAACTCTTTTTCAGTAATCTCCACATCCAGATTCCCCTCTTTTATTCTTTTATTCTTTTATTATATTAATATTATATCACTTCGAAGTCACATTTCAATATTAATGCCTGATTCAGTATATTAAAGCATCCGATCTTTTATACTTTCAGATAAGAACCGATTCAATTTCAGCTTTTCACTTTCGGCAGCGGAAACTTGTAGGGCCGGCTGTCAACGGACGCGTCCAGCGTTTTAAACTGGTATCCTTCCTTCTGCAGCGTTTCAATGATGTGCGGCATCTGTGAAAGCGTGTTCCCCTTCAGGTAGGAGTTATGGAACAGAATCACCGAGTTTCTATGGCTGTGCACGCCGCTGATCGTATTCTTATAGATCGCCTCTTCGGAGGTATGCGGCTCTCCGTCGCCGCAGCTTACGTTCCAGTCAAAATAAACATAGCCGCGCCGGTTCATTTCGCCCGTAATTGCCCGGGCGGTACTTTGGTTAAACTCGTTTACGCTTCCGCCGGCATATCGGTAAATCTGCGTATTGACCCCCGTGGTTCTCTGAATGAGGTCATGGATTTGGGCAAAGTCTTTCAGAAACGCGGAAGGCGAGGCGTAAATCTCTTTGTATTTGTGTGTATAGGAATGAACGGCGATGGTGTGGCCGCGGTCTACGATCGCCCGCATTGCGGCAAGGCTTTTCGCGTCGGTGAAGCCCACCACAAAGAAGGTCGCTTTTACCTGATATCGGTCAAGAACATCAAGGAGCGGGAGCGTTAAGTCCGAAGGACCGTCGTCAAAAGTAAGGTAAACCGTCTTTCCGGTCTTCTCCGGAGCTGCCTTCACCTTCTGCGCGTACAGATTCGGATACATCGCCTGCAAATAAGATGAATCCTTCGGGGCGTCGCCGGGCGCGGCAAACTGCATCGGATTGGTGATGGACAGGCTTTCGGAAGAAGCCTGCGAAGCCGCTTCGGAGGAGGCCGCGCTGCTTTGCGGAACCGTTTCGGAAGATACCGCCTGCGTGCGGGAACCCGAGCCGGATTCTGTCTGTTCCGGCGCCCATGAAGGGACAAAAGCACCGGATGCCGTCGTAATCCCTATTACTAATGCGAAAATAAGGAGCAGAAGAACAAACACAATTAAGATGT
Source organism: Bacillota bacterium (assembly GCA_023397245.1). Classification (GTDB taxonomy): domain Bacteria; phylum Bacillota; class Clostridia; order Oscillospirales; family Acutalibacteraceae; genus DATAML01. Next base: position 5,748 of record JAEWUH010000260.1, read on the forward strand.
GCCTGATCCTGCCCCTTATTACAATTCTGTTTTTCGTCACTTTAATCATAGTTTCACCATAAATCGATCATATAATATATCTATATACATTATATTCATCTGAGGTGAAAATGATAGTTAAATATTTGTAATTTATAATTTTTAATTATCCGATAAACTCCTGTGTCCAGTAGTAAACGCCTCTGGAGTCTTTATAGACGCCGATGCCCGTCTGCTTAAAGCTGCCGTTCAGGATATTGGCGCGGTGTCCGGAGGAATTCATCCAGGCGTTTACAACGGTCTTTGCATCCGGCTGGCCGTAGGCGATATTTTCACCCGCCGTGGAGTAGGAAACGTTGAATTCCTTCAGCGCGGTAAAGCAGCTTTGGCCGTTCGGTCTGGTGTGGGAAAACTGTGTTACGATTTCGTTCGCTCTTACCTGAGCCGCTTTTTGCGCGTTTGCGTTCATGCTAAGCGCCGCAAGGCCATTCTTGGCGCGTTCGGCATTGATCAGTTGTAAAACCTGATTGGCAATCGAGGTATTGGACTGACCCGCCGTTGAAGCGGAACCGGAGGAAGTACCGGTATTCGGTGTAACCGCGGAACCCGCTGAACCGGAGTTACCGGAGGAAGACGTGGTTCCCGTGCCGGAGCCGCAGGAATTTGATTTGCAGGAAGGCGTTACACAGGTCGCGGTATTGCAGTTGATTTTTCCGCAAATGCTGCCCTGGCAGAAATAGACGCTGCAGGGAAGCTTGCTGCCGGAGGAAACGGAATTGCCAAGGATGCTGCCTGCGTTTTTGCCGCAGAGCGAGGCCAGAATGGCTGCCGCCTGACTGTTATTCGCTGTCGGGCAGTTTGACGCTTTCGCCGCCGCGGTATAAGACGGCTGGTACGCTGTGTTTGCTGCCGCGGAGTTCGGGCAGCTGGAAGCCTTCACTGCAGCGGAGGAATTCGGGCAATTGGATGTGTTCGCCGCCGCAGTATAGGTCGGCTGGGATGCTGTGTTCGCCGCCGCGGAGTTCGGGCAGTTTGATGCCTTCACTGCGGCGGAGGAATTCGGGCAGGCCGTTTTGTTCTGCGCAGCCGCCGCTTTTACAATGGAACCCAGATTGCAGTTCTGTGCCTGCGTTCCATTGGTTGAGACCGGGGTAACAGCCGCCTGACGGTCAGAACTGCCGGAAGCAGCAATATTAGAAGCCGTCAGGTTTGAAGCGGCCGCGGTTCCGGCGGTCAGCTCCGGCCGCGCCTGGGCGGTACCGGAACAAGCCGCCAGGCTGGATGCCAGCACCAAGCTGAAAAGCACCGAGATTACTTTTTTCTTGTTCATCTTGCTCATTTTGAATGCTCCTTTTCTGTTGAGATTGGTTAAATTATAACCCGGCAGCCCGGAAAGCTCAACACCC
>JAEWUH010000083.1 GCA_023397245.1 Bacillota bacterium
CTGCGTGTGTAAGCATGGTAACATGCTCAGCTTGGCAGTACTAATAGGTCGAGGGCTTGACCATATTTCTTGGTTAGTCCTTTTCTCTCACCTCTGTTTCATTGCTTTATTCAGTTTTCAGTGTATATATCAAAAGAGCCTGTTCGATTGGACAGGCTCTTTTTGCGCTTTTATTATATTATTAACCACAACAGAACGATGAATTGCCATTATAACTGTAACTCCTCAATGAAACAAAAAGAGTCCTATATTTTATCTATTGGTAACAAAATTCTATAGAAATGTCCGTTATTTTGCGGGTCCCCTTTAAATACCTCTGCCGTGTGAATTGTTCTTGACACCGCGGAGCAAAAGCCGTTATAATAATTATTACAAACGGGAAGAATGGAGAGCGTTTATGGATATTGCATCTAATGAGGTAATCGCAATCATAGCGTTTTATTTACTCATTATGGCTGCATCGATTGCGGTACATGTTTTGTTTGCGGTGGCTGCTTACAACGACGCGCGTTCCAAAATGAATCAGAATGCCTTGATGTGGGCGCTGCTGATCGGATTTTTAGGGGCGATACCGGGTATTATTTACCTATGCATACGCAATAACCCAGTGCGGGAATTTGTGACCTGTATGAAATGCGGGGCTACATACCATGGGGCGTATATGAACTGCCCGAGATGCGGGGAACCGAATTCGTTTAATGCCCAATATTTGAATCCCTTTGCGGAGGAGCAAAGACACCGCGCCAGGGTATTGTGCATTGTTGCGGCTGTTTTGATCGGCCTTGCGGTTCTGTTTGGAATCATTATGGTAGTTTTGGCCGCAGCGGCTGCAAATTATCATTAAAATCCTCCTCTTATGGAGCGTCTGAGTAACTCACGGCATTTGAGAAGAAAGCAGTCATGTCGGCGAAAGGATATCGTATTCAAGGATAAAGAAAGGGCGTCCGCATAATTTTATGCGGACGCCCTTTTCAGGTATTGGGGTCGTATTAGTTTTGCAGCTTCAGCTTGAATTTGCCGACCAGCTTGCTCAGCGTTTCTGCCTGAGCAGAAAGCTCTTCGCTTGCGGCGGCGCTCTCTTCCGCTGTTGCGGAATTGGTCTGTACCACAGAGGAAACCTGTTCCACTCCCTGGGTAATCTGCGCAATGGCAGTCGCCTGATTGGAAGAAGCCCTGTCGATCTTTTCCACGGTTTCTCCTACAAGGTGAACCTTTGCGGCGATTTCGTCAAGCGCAGCAGCCGTCCTGTTTGCCATATCGGAACCCTCCTGGATGTTCTGCAAGGAGGTTTCAATCAGCTGGGTGGTATGCTTTGCGGCTTCCGCACTTTTGCTTGCAAGGTTTCTCACTTCGTCTGCAACAACGGCGAAGCCTTTGCCTGCGGCGCCCGCTCTTGACGCCTCCACGGCGGCGTTAAGCGCAAGAATATTGGTCTGGAAGGCGATATCATCGATGACCTTTATAATTTTTCCGATTTCACTGGAAGAACTGTTGATATTATCCATGGAGACGAGCATATTCTTCATTTGATCGGTGCCGCGGTTTACGCCGGAAATAGTTTCCTCCACATATCCGGTTACCGTACGAACATGCTCCGCGTTTTCCTTTATATGGTTCGATACTTCCGTAGTGGCGGCAGCAAGCTCCTCAATGGTGCTGGCCTGTTCGGTAGCACCCTGCGCAAGCTCCTGTGCTCCGCCGGATACCTGGGATGCGCCGCTGCTTACCTGCTCGGCAGAAATGTCGATTGTGGACATGGTTTCGTTCAGATCGCCGGATATTTTCCGGAAAGCCTGCTTAATCGGCTGGAAGTCGCCGATGTATTCCTGATTGATTTCGGACGAAAGGTCGCCCTCCGCAATCAGACCGAGGTTGTCGGAGATATCCTGAATATAAAGCTTCAGCGTTTCGGATGCGGATTTGAGGGACTTGGCAAGAGAGCCGATTTCATCCTTGGAAACATAGGTGATCTCTACATCGAGATTGCCTTCTGCAATACGTTCTGCCGCTACGGCCATTTGATTGATCGGCCTGCTCAGTGAGCGCGCAATGAACATTCCCAGAAGGATGGAAATAATGATTCCGGCCACCATGATCGCGGCAGAAATAATAAGCATCATATCGGCCAGCTGGGTGTTAGACTGATCTGTCAGTTTTGCGTTTGAAACGCGGTTTTGCATACACTGTGTATAATTGTCGATAACTTTCTGATTAATCGTTTTAAAATCATCAAGGCTCTTCAGCGCATCCAATGAATTTCCGCTTTTTGACTGTTTGATGATGTTATCCAAGGCGGGAAGCATCTGCTGTTCATACATCTGGTTTGCCTCGTCAAACAACTTCTTTGAGGCCGCGGTGGCGATGGTCGGCCCGTATTGCTTCACGTCGGTCTGATAAAAGGCTTTGTAGGTCTCCATTTGGTTTTCAAGTTCTTTTATCTTATCCTGATCGTTGTAGTAAAGGATAAAATCTCTTCCCTGACCCCTCAGCCGGTCAAGATTCAAAATGATATCGGAAATGACCGGCAGGGGGACGGTCTGCTTTTCATACAGCTTCGTACTGGAATTCTTCATCTGCACCAGGCTGACAATGCCGGAGACGCCGACAACGGTGGTAATCAAAGAAACAATTAGAAAGGAATAAATCAACTTTTTTGCAATCTTAAAATTTTTCATACAACTCTCCTTCTTTTTTACGTACAGTCAAAAAACAGTGACGTTTTATATATCGAATTTTGTGCTTGCAAATTTACATGTTTTTTGTATAATATGATATAAATTAATAAAGAGAATCGGAAAATATGCAGGGTGTAGTGCTTCAGCTCAAAGGATGAGGACTCTGCAGTTTTTGGCATCAAATCAATAAATTGAAGATTTATTAAAAAATATTTTAAAAAGTACTTGCTTTTTGTCGTGCATAGTGGTATTATAATCAAGTCGCCACGATGAATGGCAAGTTGGTGTTGATTACGATGAGGGTCCACCCGTTCCCATTCCGAACACGGAAGTTAAGCTCATCTGTGCCGAAGATACTTGGCTGGCAACGGCCTGGAACAATAGGTAATGCCAACATTATAAGCAGTCACCCAATAGGGTGGCTGTTTTTTTATTGCAGTTTACGGATTTGCCGCAACGGAAAAGGAGCGGCCGCAGCCGCCCCTTTCTGAAATTTATATGACACGGAATTTGATTTTTTCCTTCCGGCAGATTTGCTGAACCGCCTTTTTGCCGGAGAGCGCGTTAATAAAGGTTGCCCCTGCCGACGTTGCCCATACACCCGCAAAATAGAAGCGGTCAAGGCCGGGAACGGTAATTTTATTGCCGGAAAACATATCGCTGACGCGAAAAGGCTTTTTCTGTGCGTTGCAAAAGCCGTGCGTGCCGCCCATAAAGCGTTCCCAGGTGAGCAGTGTGGGGATATCCATGACCTCCACCTGGTTCGTGATGCCGGGGAAATGCATTTCAAGGATTTCAAGAACCTGCCGCGCGGTCTTTTCCTTTTCCGCTTCATAGTCCGGCCTGCTGAGCTTTTTCCAGTAGGAATAGGAGGATACCAATTCAACCTTAATCACGCCCTTGCCCTGCGGCGCCATGGATTTATCATAACCGTAAATCTGCATTTCAAGGGAATCCAGTTCATGTCCGGCAATGGTGACCGGCTGCTCCAGAAGCTGTATCAGGCTGGAGGGCTCCGCGGAAAGGTCGCGGTTTACGCCGAGAAACACATGAACAGCCCAGTTGGTTTCGTCGTCCGGCTCCGCGCAGTATTCGCGCAGGCGGTCATCCATAAACCGGCCCTCCAGCATATCCAGCAGCGTTTTTCTGCCGTCCGCGTCGGAAATAATATAATCGGCATAATGCTCCGTGCCGTCCTTTAACCGGATTCCGGCGGCATTGCCGTCGCTTACGAAGATTTTTTCCGCCTTGCTGTTAAAATCGATTTTACCGCCCAGCTCTTTATACCGTTTTACGATTCCGTCAATGAACGGAGAGCACCCGCCCACCGGCCACGCGATATCGCCCTGAAAGCCGGACGCATGACGCATGATGTGCATCAGCGCGGGAGAATCCGGCATGGAATACACCAGCAGGGGAAATGCTCTTTGCAGAAACGGATCGGAAAAGCGCTTTGCAAAATCTTTCATCGTGGCTGCAAACCACTTTTTGTTTTTGAAAAACCATGGGATATTTTTCAGCATTCCGGGAGGTCCGTCCAGAAGCATCTCTCCCATGGGGTCGCCTGCGGTAAAGCTGTGGATTCCTTCTATGTATTCACGGATTACGTCCTTATCCTGCGGCGAGAGCGAGAGCAGATGCTCTTCCAGAGCCTTCGGGTCGTAGTAGTCGATCAGCATTTTGCCTTCGGGAGAAGCGACGCTGACACATTCCTTTGTATACACCATGTCGGTGGGCATCGCGCCGACTTCCGACCAGATTTTATTCAGCTTCAGTTTTGGAGAGCAGCCCATAAGGTGGTGGATGCATACGTCAAAGGTATAGCCGCTCCGCTTCCAGGAAGCGCACTGGCCGCCTGCGCGGCTGTGCATTTCGTAAATATGGGTATCAAACCCGTTCATTTGCCCGTAGATCCCCGCGGCCAGTCCGCCCAGACCGGCGCCGATGATAATGATCGATTTCGCCACAATATTTCCTCTTTTCCGTAACAGCCGTTCCGATACCGCGTTCGCCGCATCGGCCGGGTGGTCTGTGCCGCAGCCTGTGCACCGGCGCTGCGTAACCTCTTTGAGTATAGAAGCAATTTTTTTATTTGTCAACGGAAAAAAGGGAACCGCCCGGACAGACGGTTTTTCACTGCATTTAGCACTTGCATTTTTGGGGTTTTGGTTTATAATATATTTAGCGCTTTAAAGCATAAAGTAACGAAAGCAAAATAGAAACGGGAAAAGGACATCGGATTATGATTATTGTTATGAAAAACGGCTCCACGCAGCAGGACGTGGAGAAGGTAGTAGAGATATTGACGGCGCACGGCCTTGGCGCAAACCTTTCCACCGGTTCGCAGGCCACCATCGTGGGCGTACTGGGCGATAAAACCAAGCTGGGCGGTTTCGATTTTGAAATGCTCGACTGCGTTGAAAAATGCGTGCCGATTATGCATACCTATAAGCTTGCCAGCCGTGAAATGTGCCCGGATGGGCGTACCGTGCAGGTGGGGGACCAAATGATCGGAGGAAAAAAGCTTGTGATGATCGGCGGCCCCTGCGCCGTGGAGAGCGAGGACCAGATTATGCAGGCGGCGCTCGGCGTTAAAGCCGCGGGAGCGAATTTCCTGCGCGGCGGCGCGTACAAGCCGAGAACCTCGCCCTACTCCTTCCAGGGGCTGGAGGAAGAGGGCCTGAAGATTATGCGCCGGGCGGCGGACGCCACGGGGCTCAAGGTTGTGAGCGAAATCGTCGCACATGACCAGATCGACACAGCGGCCAAATACTGCGATATGTTCCAGATCGGCGCGCGCAATATGCAGAACTTCCGTCTGCTGCGGGAGGTAGGGCGCGCAAAGGTGCCGGTACTGCTCAAGCGCGGGATTTCCTCCACGATTGAGGAATGGCTGGACGCCGCGGAATACATTATGAGCGAGGGAAACTACAATGTTGTGCTCTGCGAACGCGGAATCCGCACCTTTGAGACCGCAACGCGCAACACGCTGGATGTTTCAGCGATTCCCGTGGTTAAGGAACGCAGCAGCCTGCCGATTATTGCAGACCCGTCCCACGCGGCCGGGAAAACAAAATACATCGCTTCGCTGTCCCTTGCGGCCATTGCCGCGGGCGCCGACGGCCTGATCATCGAGGTGCACCCCAACCCCAAGGCGGCCATGAGCGACGCCGCCCAGCAGCTCACCCCGGAGACTTACGCCGCGCTTTTCCAAAAAGTTGGAGCGGTAGCCGCCGCTGTGGGAAGGACTTTATAAACCGGCAGCCGAAATAAGTTTTTCATGAATGCCCTGTGGAAAGATCATTTCCGCAGGGTTGTTTTTTAATGTCTTTCGCAAATTCTGCCCGGTGGAATTTTACTATCGCCTAAGAAGACACTCTTAATTATAGAAAGAGATGCATCTGCTTAATTGTCAACCTATTTTATATTTTAGGTTGACAATACTTTTTTCTCCCCTTATACTATATATAATATAAATGAAACCGGGAGAAAAGATATGAAAAATAAAGCAACCTTTTATTTGACCTTTTGCGCGCTCTTTGCGGCGCTCACCGCCGTTGCGTCGCAGATCTCCGTTCCGATGCAGCCGGTGCCGATCAATCTGGCCACTTTTTCCGTTTATCTGGCGGGCGCCGTCCTTGGCGCGCGCTGCGGGGCGATCAGCCAGTCGGTCTATGTGCTGCTCGGCGCGGCGGGGCTTCCCGTTTTTGCGCAGTTCCGGGGCGGGTTCCATGTGATTCTGGGGCCGACGGGCGGTTATATCATCGGATACATTGCTGCGGCGTGGCTGGTCGGATTTCTGACGGAGCGGCTCGGCGGAGGGACTCTGCGGCGGGTTCTTTTCATGACTGCGGGAATGGCGCTTTGCTACCTGCTGGGTACGGTATGGTTTATCCTGCTTACAAAAACCGGCCTCTGGGCGGCGCTGACGATGTGCGTTTTCCCGTTCCTGATCGGCGACGCGGTGAAAATTGCGGCAGCGGCTGTGATGGCTCCCCGACTTCGCACGGCGTTTCAGAAAGTGCCGCAAGGCGAAATATAAGTGCCTGTCCAGCGTATAAAATAATTCTTAATACGCATTGTTGAAAAATCGGTTAAAAATGTTGAAAAGCAACTGAAAAATACAAGCTGTAATAATGATAAGTCCAAAACTGCGGGGAAATGCCGGTTTTGGACTTATTTTATTATACGAAGAGTAGATATCCGGCATAATATATCCTAAAGTATCAACATTTTGGGGAGAAGGTGCGGATTTTACACAGAATTAAACAAAGGGCGGTTGAGAAAGCACCGCGTAATACTCTTTGTTTTTGAAATGACGGATAAGACACAGCGTGTAAACGTGTAAAACAAGGAGAAAACAGGAGAGAATAGGAAACTAAATTAAAAAAACGGCTTTTTCCTATTGACAGATTTACCGCCCTGTGGTAATATCATTTATGCAATTCCTTTGCGCCTGTTTCTTGGCGCGCTTTTTTCAGTAAAGGCAGCCCTGCCAAAGGGCGGGGCGTTGTGATATTTCCAAAAATTTCAGGAGGTAAAAGCTATGTCTACCTATATGCCAAAAGCCGGTCAGATTGACCGCAAGTGGTATGTAATTGATGCCGCCGGCAAGCCGCTCGGCCGCGTTGCAGAACAGGCCGCAGTTTTACTCCGCGGCAAACATAAGGTGACCTTTGTCCCGCATGTGGACTGCGGAGATCACGTTGTGATTATCAACTGCAAGGACGCCGTATTTACAGGCAAAAAACTCGAAAAGAAGATCTATTACCATCATACCGGTTACATCGGCCACATGAAAGCCGTCAAAGCCGGCACCCTTATGAACGAGAATCCGTGCAAGGCCATGGAGCTTGCCGTAAAAGGCATGATCCCGTCCAACACGATCGGCCGCGCCGCAATGGCCAGACTGCGTTTGTTTGAAGGCGCCGAGCACAAGCACGCCGCCCAGCAGCCGCAGGCCTGGGAACTGTAAGGGAGGAGGAATAGACTATGTACGAGAAAGCACCTTATTTTTATGGAACCGGCAGAAGAAAAAGCTCCGTTGCCCGCGTAAGAGTTTATCAGGGCACCGGTAAGGTAACCATCAACGACAGAGACATCGACGATTATTTCGGCCTTGATACTCTCAAGCTGATCGTCCGTCAGCCTTTGGTTTTAACCAATACAAATGAGAAATTTGACATTGTCTGCCGCGTAGCCGGCGGCGGCGTAACCGGCCAGGCCGGCGCAATCCGCCATGGCATTGCCAGAGCTCTGCTCCAGTACGATTCCGAGAATTTACGTTCTTCCTTAAAGAAGGCCGGGTTCCTTACCCGCGACCCGAGAATGAAGGAGCGCAAGAAGTACGGCCTCAAAGCAGCCCGCCGTGCACCGCAGTTCTCAAAGAGATAATCAGATATTATTTATTTGGTTTTATGTCCCCTGCAAACGAAATGTTTGCAGGGGATTTCTTTTTCTGAGGTACTTGACAGATAATCGTACTGATAGTACAATTATAAAAACAATAGTACAAGAGGCGAAACAATGGGACGAAATAAAAAAGACTCGCTGACCGCTTTTCATAAAAGCAGCATAATCGATGCGGCAAAGGAGCTCTTCCAGACAAAAGGCTTTGACGGAACGTCTATGGACGACATTGCAAAAAAAGCGGACTACAGCAAATCCACCATCTATGTGTATTTTGAAAGCAAGGATGAGATCTATCACAGTATCCTGTGCGAGTACATGGCCTTACTGCGGGATACGCTGGATTCGACCATTCGAAGTACGGAAGAATTTGAGGAATGCTATTTTGCGCTCTGCAAAAATATTGCTGAGTTTCAGGAGAAATATCCCGCGTTTTATGAAGGTCTGCTGGGGCAAATTGATGTGCCGGGCAGGGAACCGAATCATGTTATAGAGGAAATATACCGGGTCGGAGAAGAAATCAACCGGATTATAGGCAGTCTGCTGCAGCGCGGAATCGACGGGGATTTCATAAGAACAGATATTGAAATACTGCCGACCGTTTTTTATCTGTGGTCCGCCATAAGCGGGATTGTTTCCATGGCAGGCAAGAAAAAGCAATACTTTCAGGCAAGAATGGGCCTGAATAAACAGGACTATCTGGATTACAGCTTCCGGACGTTATTGCGATCCATTACAAAACGGGAGAGTGACTGATGTTTTTTTCGATAAGCGCAGCGGTAATTCTGTTTATACTATTGCTGAAATTCGTTTCCAAACGGCTGAAGAATAAAAAACTGGATTCGGTTATGGGGAAAATCCATTGCAAATGCGGCGCACTGATGCTCATTTTGCTGCTGATGCATATTGTTTCCTCGGTTTCTTTGTTTGAATCGCGGCCTTTCTACATCTACGCAATGGGTGCGGCGGCAGTTTTATGTGTTCTTGCCGCCTTCGGCAGCTATTATTTTAGAAATCGGCTGGGAAAGAAATGGCTCGGTCTGCACAGGGCGATGTTCTGCCTGGTTTTGGTGTTGGTGATTGGGCACATCGGAGGGTATCTGGCCAGTGTAAGTATGTATCAAAATCAAGTCAGCCGCATCCGGATTTCAAACGTGGATTTATCGCGGGTTCCGGATGGGATATATCAGGGCGAATATGATGTGAAATATATTTATGCCAAAGTAAATGTTACGGTAAGCCGGGGCGCCATAACGGATATCCGTATATTGCAGCACAGAAATGAAAGAGGAAGCGCGGCCGAAGACATCACGAAGACAATTATGAAAGAACAGAAGATCAACGTGGACGCGGTCAGCGGAGCAACAAACTCCAGCAAGGTCATTGAAAAAGCGGTGGAAAACGCGCTTGAAAACCGTATAAAAACGAAATAAAGTTTGGAGGAAAGAAACATGGATTTATCGGAAGCTATCAAAATACGCCGTTCACGCAGAAAGTATTTGGCAACGCCGGTCAGCGGGGAAATTGTTTCACAGCTCAATTCCAGAATCGCGGAGTATAACCGGGAATCCGGGCTTCATATGCAGCCGGTGATCAACAACGGAGCGGCTTTTCAGGGAATAAGAAGAAGCTACGGCATGTTTTCAAACGTTTCCAATTATATTGTGCTTGCCGGAAAGCAGAACGATAGGAATTTTGAGGAAAAGTCGGGCTATTACGGCGAAAAACTGGTTCTGGAATTAACGCAGGCGGGCCTTGGAACCTGCTGGGTTGGAGGAAGCTTTGACAAAAAAGAATGCGTGGCTGACCTGGGAGAAGATGAAACATTTGTGTGTGTCATCGTCTTTGGAAATATTGACAAGGACGTTTCGGTAAAAGAAAGGCTGATTTCCGGCGCAATGCACATCAAGAAAAAAAGCGCCAAAGAGATGTGCGAAACAAAAGGAGAAGCTCCAAAATGGTTTTGGGACGGAATGGAAGCGGTGGTTCGGGCGCCTTCCGCGGTAAATCGACAGCCGGTAACATTTGTTTATGAAAGCGGAAAAGTCTCCGCCCGTGCAAAGGACATAACACAGCATGAACCGATTGATCTGGGCATTGCCAAACTGCATTTTGAGCTCGGCGCCGGCGGCGGAGCCTGGCAATGGGGAAACGGCGGCAATTATAAAAAATAAGATTAAATCCATACGGCCCCGGCAGAGGAATTTTACGCCTCCTGCCGGGGCCGCTTGCTGTACGGCGGGGCTTTAAAAAATTTTTATTAAGGCACTTGACTCTCCCCTTACAGGAGCTTTTATACTGGAAATTGAAAGATAAAAGTAAGAATAATGAAGGGGGAACAGCAATGGAAAACAGCATTGAAGTCCGTCATTTGCGGAAATGCTACAAGGAAAAAACGGCTGTGGATGATTTATCCTTCTGCGTGAAGAAAGGGGAGGTTTTTGGTCTGCTCGGACACAACGGGGCGGGGAAATCCACCACCATCGACTGCGTACTCGGCCTGAAAAAATTTGAAAGCGGAGAAGTCCGTATCCTTGGAATGGACCCGGCTGCGGAGAGGAAGAAGCTGTTTGAAAGGGTTGGCGTACAGCTGCAGGATTCCTGCTATCAGGCGGCAATCAAGGTGGGCGAGTTGTGTGAGGAGACCGCGGCGCTTTATCAGGAACCGGCGGATTACCGGGAGCTGCTGAAAACATTTAAACTGGATACGTTCGAAAAACGGCTGGTAACGAGCCTTTCGGGCGGAGAGCGGCAAAAGCTTTCGGTGCTGCTCGCGCTCATCCCAAAGCCGGAGGTTGTGTTTCTGGACGAGCTGACCACCGGCCTGGATACCGCGGCCCGGCGCGAAGTGTGGAAGCAGCTGAACGAGCTGAAGGAGCGGCAGACCACCATCCTGCTGACTTCGCATTATATGGATGAGGTGGAAGCGCTCTGCGACCGCGTCTGCATCCTGAAGCAAGGCAAAACCGTGGCAAGCGGCGGAGTAAAGGAACTGATCGAAAAAAGTCCCTTCCAGCGGCTGGAGGAAGCGTATCTGTGGTATATGGGCGAGGAGGAGAAGATTGGATGAACAGATTTTTAAAACTCTTGAAAATGGAAGGTCGCCTGAGCCTGCGCTGCCCGGATTCTGTCTTTTTCGGGATCGTCATGCCTGCCGGGATCATTGCGCTGATTGGCTTTATCAGCGCGGGGAAACCGGCGTTTGAGGGCGCGGATTATACGCTTTTGGAAAGTTCCTTCGGCGCGCTGATTACCGTGGGCATCTGCGCCACCGCATTTATGGGTATTCCCCTTACACTTGCCGATTACCGGGATAAGAAGATACTGAAACACTTTTTTGTAACACCTACCAGCCCGTCTGTGCTATTATTGGTACAGGGATTGATCCAGATGATTTTTTGTTTTGTGTCCTCACTGGTCGTTTTCGCGGTGGTGAAGCTGTTTTTTGGCTATCATATGAGGGGTTTCCTGCCGAACTTTCTTCTGGCTTATCTGCTGGTCCTGGTTTCCATGTACAGTCTGGGCATGCTTTTGGCAAGCCTGTGCAAGAACATCAAAATCGCGAACGTGGCGACCGGCGCCGTCTACTTCCCGATGTTCTTTTTGTCCGGGGCGTCCATCCCTTATGAGATTTTTCCGAAGCCTTTGCAATATGTTTCAAATATTCTGCCGCTGACGCAGGGAATCAAGCTGCTCAAAGCGTACTCCCTCGGACTTACGCAGGAGAACACGGTTTTCCCCGTCGTTTACCTGCTGGCGCTGACCGCGGTCGGAATTGCGCTGTCCGTTAAATTTTTCCGCTGGGAATAGTTTATCCGTTCAAGCCGGATTTGTCGTTTCGCGCATATGGCTGAAGCCGCGCAGTCACAGAACGCAAAGCAGGTTTGTCTTCGGCGGCGGCCTGTGCCGCCGGTCCGTATATACATTTTTATGGAGGGATCGGTTATGAACGGTCAACATCAGTGCGACCCGTGCGAACGGGAGGAAAGCCCGGTTTATCGGATCGGCCTGTTTGCGCAGATGAACCATGTCACGGTAAAGGCGCTGCGTTATTATGACGACATCGGCCTGCTCCGGCCGGCCTGCATCGACAAAACGAGCGGATACCGGTACTATACTTCGCAGCAGCTTCCCGCCCTGCATCAGATACTGGCCCTGCGCCAGATGGGGTTTACCATTGAAGAAATCAAAAAAGTACGGGACGGAATGCCCGAACAGGAGCTTCTGCAGCGAAAAAAGAGCGAACTGATGAAGGGAATTGCGGAAGCCACCCTGAAGCTGTCCCAGGTGGAAAGTTACCTTCTGCAAAAGGACGCATACAAAGACTACCGCGTCCTGCTGAAAGAACTCCCGGAAGTAATTGTCGCTTCCATGAAAATGAACCTGCCGAACTATGAAGCGCTCTTTTCCGTGGTGCCGCCGATGGGCGCGGAAATGGAGCGGCTCGGCTGCACCTGCGCGGTTCCCGATTACTGTTTTACCGAATACCTCGAAGGGTACAGGGAAGAAAATATCAACGTGGAAATCTGCCAGGCGGTTACCGAGAAGAAACAGGACTCGGATATGGTGACCTTTAAGACCATAGAAAAGGTAGAAACAGCGGCCTGTGTTTTGCATAAAGGCCCTTATACGGGGTTCCCGAAGGCGTACGCCGCAATCCTGAACTGGATTGAGGAAAACGGCTATGAGATCACCGGAAACCCGAGGGAATCCTATATCGATGGGGTATGGAACAAGGACTCGGAAGAGGACTGGCTGAGCGAGATCCAGTTCCCGGTAGGGAAAAAGGAGCACGGCGGGCAGCCTGGCTGATTCGGAATAAGGATTTCCGGCGAAGTACGGAATCACATTTAAAGACCCGCGCGGAGAGCAAAACCGCACGGGCTTTCGCAGTGTTCCCGGCTCTTTTTTGCGGTTGTTTCAGAGAAAATCCTATACATTATATATAGTGATTTTTCGCGTGTTTCATGCGTGAAAATCTTCGGCTTTTCCGCCCCCGCGAAATACTATATATAGTATACGATTTTCAGGGAAAAAGGTTTCATCCGACGGAATTTGTTTGATTTTAAGAAAAAATGTCACAGCGTGCCGGAAAAGTTTTGATGGCCAAAATGGTGGAAAATATTTTACACAATACCATAATATGACATTTTTAAAAAAGTCAGCACCAGAGCCGTTTTTTCAAAATGTTAACCTTTTGGTGTAACAAAATTAAGCCGAAAAACGGAAAAAGATGGAGAAAAAACATCCTTGTAATAGTTGTAACAAGTTTGTAACTTTCACTTTTCTTGCATATTGCACAGAATTTCCATGATTTTCAATCGCAGGCCGGCGAGAAAACGGGCGTTTTAAGTGCCGAATTGGAAATTATCCAGACTTTGACTTGTGCATATTCAACAAAACGCGGTAACGAATCAATTTGACAACTATGCAAGAAGTGAATATAATAACTCGCATCGATGCATATCCTAATAACTGACGGTCGGCAATGTGGGGAGAAAATCGCAAATCCGGCATTCCGGCACAAGGAAAAGGGTGATAAAATGCAGTTTTTTAAGGGGATTCACCTCCATTTGAACAGTATGCTGAAAAGGGCTCTGGCTCTTGCGGTTATGACCATTATTACGGTCAGCACGGTGGCAACCGTAGCGGCGGCTACCTGCAATGCAAACATCAATTATAACGGGGTAAGCAAGCGCATCCAGCTTTTCAGCAGCAACACAGAGGATATCCTCAATGCAGCCGGTATTAAAACCGGTTCACAGGATTTGATTCTACGCAGCGAAGCCCAGACCCCCGGAGGGGACATTAATATAACCGTGAAAAGCGCATATCAGGTGAAGGTCAGTGAGGACGGTCAGGTAAAGGCCGTTACCGTGCATTACGGCGATACCGTAACGGACGCGCTGAGCGCGGCGGGCATCACTCCCGGAGCGAACGACAGCATTTCACCTTCCGCAGAAGCCACGGTTTCCAACGGAATGAATGTTCTGGTCAGCCGCAAATGCAATGTTACAATCACCGCGGACGGGAAAACCAAAACTGTTACGGTCAGCCAGGGCAGCGTGGAAAAAGCGCTCGGCCAGGCCGGCATTACGGTAGACGGCGACGATCTCGTCAGCACGGTGAAAACGGCTGCGGTCAGCGAGGGCATGAAGCTTACGGTTTCCAGAGTGGCCTACAAAGAGGCTACCGCCGTGCAGAGCATTGCCTACAAGAGTACCAGCGTAAATGACAGCACTCTGCGCAAGGGCGTTAAGAAAATCCGTACAGCTGGTAAGAACGGCACCCAGAAGGTCGTAATGCGCCAGAAGCTGATAGACGGCAAGGTGGCGGGCAGCGAGCTGGTAAGCACCACAGTGGTGCAGCAGCCGGTTGACCAGGTGACTGTTGTGGGAACAAAGAAGATCTCCAGCGCTTACGCGTCCGTCAGTGGAGACGGTACGGTGGTTGACCAGAACGGGAACACGGTAAATTACAGCAAATGCATCTCCGGAAGATGCAGTGCCTACACGGGCGGAGGATGGACCTCCACCGGCAAGGCCGCTTCCTTCGGGCTGGTTGCCGTGAATCCTAAGGTCATTCCCTACGGCTCAAGGCTTTATATCTGTTCCCCGGACGGCAGGACCGTTTACGGTTACGCCACAGCGGCCGACACAGGCGGCGGCGTAATGTCCGGAAGCATTGTGGCCGACCTGTATTATAACAACGTCAGCCAGTGCCGGAACTTCGGCGTTCGCAACATGAGAATCTATATCCTGAAATAAAAGGGGAGCGGGCAACCGCTCCTTTTTTGCGTACCGAAGGCAATGTTTAGCCGTGCAGGGATTCCCCCCAGCCGGTGAGTCCTTTTCGCTGCGGCGGAGAATCTCTCTGTTATCTGCGGATGACATCTCCCTTTAACAAGGGAGACTAGAAAAAGGGCGATACATCCTGATTTAAACAAAAGCACAAAGTTAAATGTTTTACCGCCAATGAAAACCCTATAGAAAATTGACACAACCGAGGTTAGATGGGAATACTCGGGGGATGCAAGGAGGATTGGATGGAGCCCTCCCTCCGGGAATTACCAATCCCCTTTGCCGGGACTTTGCATACTTTCGTCCCGGAACGAAAGTATGGGCCTGCCCGGCCTGAGGGCAACTAAATACTTAATCAATTTTACTTAGACACAAAGAACCTGCGGTGGAGAGATTCTACCGGGCAACTATCGTGAAGTGGCAAAGGATGCTCACGTCAGCAATGGAGAGATTTTTGCAAGTGCTTTCGAATACTGTTCGATTTTCAGACACATGAAAAAGAAAAACAAGAAAAATTTTTGGAAAAATCAGGATTTCCTCTTGTAATTTATAGAACATATGTGTTATTATATAGCCATAGAACATATGAACGATGCCGGCGTGCCGGTACGTACAGGCGGAACCCTCTGCAGGGCAGCCGGAAAGGCAGGACTTTAAAATGATTGGTATTACCGGAGTTGCATTGTTGGCGTTTACGGTGGTTCTCTGCCGAAAGTACCGTCCCAGATCGCAGGAAAGCTTTGTGCTCTGCGGGCTGGCCGCGGCAATGGGGCTGATGGCCCTGGTTTCCGGCCCCGCGGGCTGGAAGGTTCAGCTGATCCAATGCACGCTGCAGGCAGTAGTGGGGTTTTGCTGCTTTGCGCAGCTCCGGCGTGAAAGCATCCTGCGTACCCGCCGCCGCGCCCTGCATCTGCACCGCGCGCCCCGCAGCAGCATGAAATCCTGCGCGTAACTCTGCTTGACAAGCCTGCCGTATTGAGTTATATTTTAGACGGAATAATAATCATTGGCAGGGGGCGTTCTTTTTGACTTATGTTTATGCCGCGATGTGGTTCGCGGTGGGATTGATCCTGATTTTTCGCATGGCCAGAGAGAACCGCATCTTTTACGCCGCGGGCGCCTTCTTTTTTCTGCTGGGCGGCTGGTGGCTCGCCAACGCGATCTTTCCGGGCGCGAACCTGTTTGCGGGCGTCTGGGGCTGGGTACTGCGCGGAATTACTGCGGTCGCGCTGATT
>JAEWUH010000116.1 GCA_023397245.1 Bacillota bacterium
AAGCGGGAAGACCACGGTGCTGGTCAACCGGATTGCGAACATCGTCCGTTACGGCAGGGCATACGCAAGCGGTAAAACGGACAATATCAGCCCGGAAGACGCGGAGGCGATGGAGCGGTATCTGGAATCGGGTACGCCCCTGCCTGAGGAAGTGCGGAACCGCCTTGCGGTCAGCCCGTGCCGCCCGTGGCAGATTATGGCCATTACCTTTACCAACAAGGCTGCCGGCGAACTGAAAAACCGGCTCGTGGGGATGCTGGGGGAGGAAGGCGACGAAATCTGGGCCTCCACCTTCCACGCAAGCTGTGCGCGCATCCTGCGGCGTGACGGGGAAAAACTTGGCTATACCAGCCATTTCACTATTTATGATACCGACGATTCCCGCCGGCTGATGAAGGAATGCCAGAAGCAGATCGGAATCGAGGATAAATTTCTCTCCTACAAGACGATATTATCCGAGATCTCCCACGCGAAGGACAGCATGACCGGGCCGGAGGAATACTCCCGGCTGGCCGGCAGCGACAGCCGTCTGAGCCTGATCGCGCAGGCTTATAAGCTTTATCAGAAACGGCTTAAGGACGCCGACGCCATGGACTTCGACGACCTGATCTGCAACTGTGTCCTTCTTCTTCAGGAGCATGCGGATGTGCTGGAATATTATCAAAATAAATTCCGCTATATCATGGTGGACGAGTATCAGGACACCAACCACGCACAGTATATGCTTGTAAAACTGCTCGCGCAGAAAAGCGCGAACCTCTGCGTCGTCGGCGATGACGACCAGAGTATTTATAAATTCCGCGGCGCCACGATTGAAAATATCATGAGTTTCGAAAAGACCTTCCCCAACGCCAGAGTAATCCGGCTGGAGCAGAATTACCGCTCCACCCAGAACATCCTGAACGCCGCCAACGCGGTTATCAGCAACAACAGGGAGCGCAAGGGAAAAACCCTCTGGACGGACAACCCCGCAGGAGAAAAGATCGGCGTACATACCGCGTACAGCGAACAGGACGAAGCGGACTATATTGCCAAAAAGATTCTGGAGGGCGTTGCGGCGGGGCGCAAATTCTCCGATTATGCCATCCTGTACCGCATGAATTCCCAGTCCAATATCATTGAAAAAATCTTTGTGAAGTCCGGTATTCTTTACCGGATTATCGGGGGCAGAAGATTTTACGAGCGCAAGGAAATCATGGATATGATCGCGTATTTAAGCGTGATCAACAATCCGAACGACGAGATCCGCCTGCGCCGCATCATCAACCAGCCCAAGCGTTCCATCGGCGATAAAACCATCGCGCAGGCGGCGGAGATCGCCGTCCAGCTGGGCGAAAGCCTGTTTTACGTCATTCAGCACGCGGACGAGTACGAGCCGTTAAAGCGTACCTCGCCGAAGCTTCTGCAGTTTGCCTCCATCATGCAGGAATTTATTGACGCGGAAAACGACGAGGAAACGAGCCTGAAAGAGCTTTATCAGCTGATTCTGGATAAAACGAACTATATCGAGTCGCTGCGGGCCTCGGAGGAAGACGACGCGCAGGACCGCATCGACAATATCAACGAACTTGCCTCCAACCTGATTCAGTATGAAGAGGACAGCGGCGAAGAAGCCAGCCTGTCCGGGTTCCTTGAAGAGGTATCCCTGATGACCGATATCGATAACTACGACGGAAGTTCGGATGCCGTGGTCATGATGACCATGCACTCGGCCAAGGGCCTGGAATTCCCCGCAGTCTTTCTGCCGGGCTTTGAGGAGGGCATTTTCCCCGGCATGCAGGCCATCTTCAATCCGACGGAAATCGAAGAGGAACGCCGTCTGGCCTATGTTGCCGTCACAAGGGCAAGGGAGGAGCTGTATATCCTCCACGCGGAAAGCCGCATGATTTTCGGCAGTACCTCGCGCAACAAGCCCTCCCGCTTCCTTGGGGAAATCCCGGAGGAGCTGGTGGAGTGCAGCCGTTCGCGCGAATGGAAAAAACCGCAGCCGGGCACCAGCCTGCCCACCTCCGCCTTTGAGGCCAGGGTGGTCACCACGGAGTCCGCGCGCAGCTTCGGCCCTGCCGGCGTTGCCCGGAGCATGCCGCCGGCAGAAAAGTTCAGCGTGGGCGACAGCGTGGTTCACAAAACCTTTGGCATCGGCATGATTCTTTCCGTTTCGCCGATGGGAAACGATACCCTGCTGGAAATTGCCTTTGACACGGTCGGCACAAAAAAGCTGATGGCCAACTTTGCGCGCCTTCAGCACGCGTAAATATAGTCCGTGCTTCTCAGCAAAATTAACTCAGCGGTTCTGTTTTTCAAGGAGGCGCTTTATGAAACTCCGCAAAATTTCCGTGATTTGTCTGTCGGCCTTATTGGTTGCTGCGGCAGGCTGCCGCGCATCCGGCGGCGAAGGTTCAGCGGCGAACAGCTTGTCCTCTGCTTCGCAGGCATCGGCTTCCGCAGCGGTTTCTTCTGCGCAAAGCGTGAGTTCCGAACCGGTGGGTTCAAAAGATGCTTCGGAAAGAGCGGTTTCCAAAGCCGAAAGCCAGCAGCCGCAGAATGACAGCGATTGGGTGG
Organism: Bacillota bacterium; assembly: GCA_023397245.1. Lineage (GTDB taxonomy): Bacteria > Bacillota > Clostridia > Oscillospirales > Acutalibacteraceae > DATAML01. Next base: position 2,563 of record JAEWUH010000116.1, read on the forward strand.
CATACACTACAAATAAAGATGATTATAAGCTTCACATAAGCAAAAAAGACGGCACCGGCGATAAAGTCATCGTAAATGATACGGTACTGACCCCATGTGTGGCAGGTGAGTGGGTTTATTACTTTGCCAACTTAGATGAAATTGACAAGGTGAAGCTGGACGGTTCACAAAAAACAAAAGTATGTAATACGGACACATTTCAGAATTTAAATGGCAGTACTGCTGTTACAGCAGAGTATAAGGACGGATATATCCTGTATAAATTAGTGCAAATGAAGCAGGCGGGAGATTTGAACAGCAAGTCCAATTCGCCGGCCTATTATAAGCTTGATATTAATCAGAATAAAATTGTACCGGTCAGGAATTAAATTCAAAGTAAAATATTGTCTCTGAATCAAGGCAAAAAAACGCCGTCTGGGTGTAACCCAAACGGCGTTTATCTGCCGTCTTAAGCCCGCCTTTTTGGCGGGCTTTTTTTAGAGCAGTGCTCCGGTCATCTTGGCCTGTGGTTGTGGTCACCGCTGAAATCACCGACATTCGGCGGGAAGAACTCGTCGGTCGGGAAGTCGATACGGCGGAACATCTCGCAGGGATCGTCTGATGTATTTACGCATTCTTTTTCCGGAATGCAGAAATCGTATGCCGGAATCAGCAGCTGAACATTTCTTACAATTTGAACGATGGTGAAAATTCCGAGCGTAACATACACGGAGCGGGCGGAACCGAAGTCCAGTTCGCCGAAGCGTCTGCTGATGACCTCCGGAACGCGGCTGCTGGTCTCGCAGCCGTGCGGCGGGCAGTCGCAGATTCTGGCGGAAAGAGCGATCGGCTCGGCAACCTGGCAGGTCGCCTTAGGCAGAACCTCGTTGTTGTCG
>JAEWUH010000091.1 GCA_023397245.1 Bacillota bacterium
GTCCTCCATCGACGGCGCGGACGAGCTGGAAATCACGCATGAAGCGATTGCGAACCATATGGGTTCCGCGCGGGAAGTCGTTACGCGGATGCTGAAATATTTTCAGGATGAGGGCATGGTAAAGCTCTCCCGCGGAGTAATTAAGCTCACCGACCGCAAAAAGCTGACAAAGCTGACGTAACGCAATTTCATACATAATGGCGACATACAAATCCGGCTTCGAAAAATCGCGCAAGTCAAGACGGCAGGTACCGTAAATGAGGGAGCACACTTTTTTATGTGACCAGAATTTACAAGCGCGGCCAACGCGTATTGCGCGGCTTTGTCATAGTCTGAGGGGGCAGCCGACGGCTGCCCCCTGCTTTTTAGACCTGTTCGTTTCAGTAGAACGCTCGTTGAAGGAACCCATGGAATCCGCTGCCGCCCAAAGTGTCCAAAAGCGGGCCGTTTGCAGTCCACCCCGTCCGGACCGTTTCCGGCGGCACCCAAACGGCCTTTTTCGGCTCCGCTTCCTTATTCATTCAATCCGTTCTTGCTCCCTTATAAAATATGTCCGTATCCATAATTTCGTTACCGCAAACGGATTTCAGAGATTATCTTAATTTGCGGTTACGAATAAAATACAGTCAATATCTGTAGTATATTGTATGATATATACTCACAGTATAATTATTAGTGGTTAAAAACTATTTTGTATTTACAGGCTCTCTTTTCTATAGTAAACTTGTCTGTAAGAAGCGGTTCCCAAACAGAATAAATGGAGGTATGACTATGCCCTGCATTCTTACAAAGGTAAATGTTAAAATCACCGAAGAGAAAGAGAAAATTATAAAAGAAAAGCTCGGTAAGGCGATTGCACTCATTCCGGGAAAATCGGAAAGCTGGCTGATGCTGTCCTTTGAGGATGAATGCCGGCTCTATTTTAAAGGCAGCAAAAACGAGGGTATTGCTTTTGTGGAAGTGAAGCTGTTTGGCAAAGCAAGCGGCGATTCCTACGAAAAGCTGACCGCCGCCATTACCGGTATTCTGAATGAGGAGCTGGGAATCAGCCCGTCCCAGATTTATGTAAAATACGAGGAAGTCTCGCACTGGGGCTGGAACGGTGGCAACTTCTAGCCTTTGCGTTACGTCTGCGGCTTGACTTAGAAAAGCAGGGAATAACAAGCGCTCTTTCTTTCAATATGATATTCTGTAAAAGACGGGAGGAAAAACGGTTTGGATTGGATTCAGGGAATGCAGAAGGCTATTGATGATATGGAAGACCATCTGCTTGAGCCGACGGATTATGACCGTATTGCAAAAGCGGCCGGTTCGTCCGTCTTCCACTTTATGCGTATGTTCAATATTCTTACGGGTTTTACCGTGGGAGAATATATCCGCAACCGCAGGCTGACGCTGGCGGGCCAGGAGCTTGCCCTTTCAGGCGTAAAAATTCTGGACACCGCGCTCAAATACGGTTACGAAACGCATGAATCGTTTACAAAAGCATTCCAGCGATTCCACGGGGTTTCGCCCTCCGGCGCGCGCGAGCCGGGAGTGCAACTCAAATCCATCGGAAAGCTCTCGATCCAGGTCATATTGAAAGGAGACCGTGCATTGAATTACAAATTAATAGAAAAAGAAGCCTTTACCGTGGTCGGCAGGAAAATCAAGGTCAGCACGAAGGACGGAAAGAATTTTGAGATTATTCCGAAGTTCTGCTCGGATTGCCAAAAGGACGGCACCTGTGAAACGCTTGGCCGGATGGTTGCGGACGACATGGGCGTGATGGGTATCTGCGCGAACTTTAAAAATGAGGAATTCGATTATTATATGGCGGTTACCCACGCGGACGGCAAAATCCCGGCCGGCATGGAAACGCTTTTGATTCCGAAGCACACCTGGGCGGTGTTTGAATCGGTGGGGCCCATGCCGGATGCGATTCAGGACGTTTGGAAGCGCATTTTTTCCGAGTGGTTTCCCGCCAGCGAATTCGAGCATGCCGACGCGCCGGAACTTGAGGTTTACGAGCCGGGTGATATGACAAAGCCGGATTACAAAAGCTATGTCTGGATTCCGGTTGTAAAAAAGGCAAAAAGCTGATTCCCCGAAAAGACGCGGATGACTGCGGCAGACCGTTCGTTCGGTAAGCGCTGTCAACACCGCAAGCAATATTGCGGCTGTCCATTGATGATCAAAAAAGCCTTGCGGATTGATACCCGCAAGGCTTTTTTACGGTTATGCGCCGTATTTTATGAAACGGTTACGATTACCTTTTCTCCGCCGATATTAATAGTCACACCGCCTCTGGAAACAGCCGTAATCGGATACAGCCAGCCGACTTTGCCGTTGTAGCTGTAAGCCTTTGCTTTACCCACAACCGCCACGGCAGAATTGTAGGACATCTGAACCGGCGGCTTGGACGCGCTCGTAATGGCCAAAACAGAGTAGGTGCGGCGAACCGGTATCGTGACATAGGAAGTATCCAGCTTTATTCCTGAACCGGTGTTCTGCGCCGCCCCGGTTGAAGAGGTAACCAGGCAGGAAGCGGATTTATAATCCGCCAGAATGCTGCCGCTGGAATCGACCAGGCAGACGGCAAGCCGCGCGCTGTACGCTGCGCTGCCCGCGGAGCTGGATAAATAAATTTTGCAGGTATTATCATCGGAATTGGATGAAATAGAGAATTTCCCGGAGGGATCGATCAGCTTCCAGGAAAGCTTGGTCCCGCTATCGAAGCCGGAAAGGCTTGGCGTAACGGTGGCCGTTACGGTCACAGAGCTGCCGCTGCTGACCTGCACCGCGGAGGTGTTGAGCGCCACCCCGTTTCCGGTCAGAGCGCTTAGCGTAAAGCTGTCATAGCCGTTGGTTGTCTGCTTTGTAAGCCCGTACCCGTAAATGATTACGCCGTTGGATGAAACGGCTCCGGTTTTCGCCTGGAAGACATATGTGCCGTCTTTTGCGGTACCGTTAAAATCAAGCACGGGAAAATCCGAAACTCCGGCTTCGATCGTCAGGTTTCCGGCATTGACGGCCACGGTTCCGGGGCCCGTGAGCGTGCCGACAAAGAGTGTTGACGTTGTGGCAAACTCGGCATTTTCATCAACCGTAAGCTTTTCCACATCCACGCTCTGCGTGGTGGTAACGATACTGTTTGTACCCAGAGAAACGGTATCCACATCGGTAATACTGGGAAGAGTTCCGTTATAATTCTTAAATTTCAGAATTCCGGAGCTCTGTCCGTCTATTTTTCCGATTTTATAATTGGTTCCCTGCATCTCCATCGTACCGCCGAAAGCAACCGTACCGTTTACGGAAGTTGCGCCGCTGCCGTTTGCATATACCGTAATGTTATTGCCGGAAACGTTATTGCCGATCGTCAGTTTTCCGGAGAGCGTAACATCACCCTCCGCTTCAATGTCGCCTTTCACCGCGCCCCCGCTTATGCTGATATCGTCGTCGGAATGGATGGAATAAACCGAGCCGCCTATCATGGTCACATCGCCGGTGCATTCGACATCCGATACAGTGCCGTCATAAATCGTAAGGATTGAATTGCTGTCAACGGTTACGTCTCCGACCTTTCCGCCCCTGATAATCAGGTTCTCGCTGCATTCCACATCCTCGCCGGTAACCTCGGTAAATTCTTCGGAATTCCAGGAATTGTCGGACCACGCCTCATAAGTTCCGATATAGGTTCCGGTTCCGTGCTTATTAATCACCTGTGTATCGTCTGAAACGGCATTTACCGTATAGGGTACGGCCGCAAAAATCACCGTAAGGCTTAATACAGCGGCCCATAATTTCTTCATAAAAATCCTCCTGTCATCTTATATTTTATTCTGACTTGCCTGATCCTTACACTCGTCAATTCGGGCTTTTGGCCTGATACCCCGCTGTTTTCTTCGGCGGAACCCCCGGCTGCCGCAGGGCGCTCGGTCTGGTTCCCCAAAAGGAATTTATTTACATAATAACTTTATCACTGCATGCAATAAATGGCAAGTGTTTTTACAGAAACATCCATTGCGCAGTCCGGTAGTTTTACGGCTGTTTCCGGGCATTTCTTCCCCGCCCGGCTCTGGAAAATGTGCGGGATTCGGAGATGTTGCTAAAATTTAAGCTGTTCTTAATCTCTTTATTACAGGAGTTTAGCATTCCGGTCCTATGCTTGAGATGCAAAGAAAAATATTCAGACAGAGCCTGGGGATTGAACAGGGCTCTCCCGAAGGAGGATTATCAGAACATGCAAATTTCCAAAAAAACGGCAGCCATTGCCGCTTTTTGCCTGACCCTTTCCATTTTCTGCTCCAGCACGGCATTTGCTGCGGAAACCGGAAGCACTCAGGCAATCGAGGATTTAAGCCTTACCCCCGGAAACACGGCGGCAGATTTGAACCTCACATGGTACACCGATAACAGCGCGGCAAACAGTCAGTCGCAGGTACGCTTTCTTACACAGGACGGCAAGGTTGCGGCATCCGCAAAAGGCACGGCAGCCACTGCTACAGACGGAAAGCTCAGCCACAAGGTAACCGTTACCGGTTTGAAGACAGCTACCGCCTACACCTATCAGGTCTCCGGCGACGGCATACAGTGGAGCAGCGGCAGCCCGTATAAAACGTCCGACTCCGACCGTTTCAGCTTCGCCTACATCGGTGACCCACAGTTGAACCACGGCAAACAGGATCCCAGCAGCAAGCTGTTCAGTTCGGATCAAACAACCGCGCAGGGCTGGAAGGATACCATGACGCAGATCGCAAAATCCGGCGTTAACTTCATCGCAAGCGCCGGCGACCAGATCGACGGCAGCGCGGAGAAAAAAGAGGACGAATACACCGACTTTTTTGCGCCTGCTTCCTTAAAATCGATTCCGCTGGCTCCCTCCGTCGGCAATCATGACAGAAGCTATCTTTTCCTTTATCACTACAATCTGCCCAACCAGCAGAGTTTCGGCGGCATCGCCACAACCGACAAGGAAAGTGGCAATACGGATCCTTCCACCGGCGCGGTAGTCAACCAGGAGCGCAAGGACGCGGAGTCATTGGGAAACTATTACTACTCCTACGGTAACTCCCTGTTTGTGGTTCTGAACGACTCCGCCTACCCGGCAAGCAAAGCCGAGGCCGCCCCGTTCATTGCCAACTTTGACGCAACCCTGAAAGCCGCAAACGCCGCTTATCCCAACCACAAGTGGCTGTTCGTCCAGCATCACAAATCCACGGCCAGCGTTGCGCAGCACGTAGCCGACAAAGATATCGAATATTACGTGGAAGCCGGATTTGAAAAGCTTATGGACAAATATCACGTTGACTTCGTACTTGCCGGGCACGATCATGTGTATGTGCGCAGCGCGGTGATGCGCAACGGAAAAGTGACTGACAAAAGCAATTCCGTTGCCAACGCAAACGGTACGGTTTACTTTACCGCCACAACAGCCAGCGGCCTGAAATATTATAATATATTTGATACGGAAAAGCTGTACGAGAAAAACAACACCGTTTATCCGGTTCTGGCAAACGGCCTTGCGGGAAGCGCCGAATACCTGAAAAAGGTCTACCCCCTTTCCACAAACTTCGCCGTACAGAAAAAGATTCCGGAATATACCAAAATCAGCGTAGACGGCAGCAGCGTTACATTCCACACCTATGACATCAACAGCAGCACCCCAATCGATACCTTTACCGTAAGCAAATCCTCTGTAACCAGCGACACCACCGCACCGATAAAAATTGCGCGCGGCAAATCCTATGTCTTTAAGCTTACCAGCGCGAAAAAGCCCAATATTACGGCCGGAAATTCCGCACTGTTCCAGATTAAGCCGGTAAGCAGCTCAGGCAAAAATTATTACTTCCGCGTTACGGCAACCGGAAAAGCCGGGCAGAGCGCCGGAATATACAGCATCGTACCGGGCGAAAAGGCCGTGCGCCAGTTTACTGCTTCCATTGCGGGCTGAAAGCCGCCCATTCAACATTTCATACACCTTCACTCTTCATAGATTCATCTGCTTCCAGAGAACTGCCGCCCGATTCCGGACGGCAGTTCCTCTTTTCATCTCACAGCCTCAAGCGTTCCGGCTTCAAAATCTTTGAATCAAAAACGCTATTCCTGCAAAAAGATTTGCCTGCCTGCTGACTTTTCGCTTGACGTGCAAAGGGTCATGAATTTCAGCCGAATTTTCCCTGCGTCTCCGGCTTATCGATAAAAATTAAATAATTTTAACATTTTATATTGATTTTTTCGGCTGATTACGCTATAATAATCAAGCGCTTAAAAAACGGACGTTTAGCTCAGCTGGTAGAGCATTCGCTTGACGTGCGAAGGGTCATAGGTTCGAGTCCTATAATGTCCACCACTTATATAACAGGGCAAAAGCGGAAGTTTTTGCCCTTGTTATCATAAAATAAAGTGTTTAATTTATAAGCATTTAATTTTACGATAACAATAACTTTAGGTCACGAGTCGCTTGTCTCCCGATATGCTTTCCTATGGTACACCGAGTAAGCGCAGCAAATGCCAGCGTCATACCCCGTATATCCTTCCACGTATTCTCAAAGTGCTGGGTTGCTCGCCAAAAGGGTCATTGCAGAAACAGCAAATTGATATCCATACCGCAAGCGTGAAGTCAAGTAAGTAAATTCGAGCATTGAGTTTGTGCCTCAATGTTGGACTTGACTTATTTGTCAAGGTTCGAGTTTAGTGAAAAAACAAAGTCTGCACCCTCACCGTTCAATAAGGGCACAGACTCTTGACTGTATCCGAAATACGCAGTAAAATAAACCACGTACAATCGGCATTCACAAGTCATAATGGGTCTTGTTCCCTTTATGGCGGATGGCGGCTAACCGTTTGCGAGACGGTTGGTTGCCTGTGGATGCTATTTTATTTATCCACTTGGAAAAAAGTATATACCAAATAAAAACAAATTGCAAGATAATTTTTACGTCGGAGCATTAATATGTTCCGGCGTTTCTGATAGTTAGATGCAAAAAGCGGAACCAGTTCCGCTTTTTAAGATTAATGGCGTGTAAGAATTATTTTGAGCTGAAATACATAATTTTTTATTCTACTAAGTAGATAGTCTGCTTTATCCCTTGACCATCGAAAAAAGGTTGGGAGATAATATCCACCTGCTGATACTAGTATAGACATCCCTATCAAAGCCCAAAACATAATTTGACTTGTATTCATATAAGCATCATGATTATGATTACGAATGACTTCAACAATTAAAGCAATTACAGCGCCTAATCCCGCCAGCATAAGAATCCATGAAGCAACCACCGCTAAAGTAGATAGCAATCTGTAAGCATAATATATTAGAATTATAATTGGCATAAGTATAAGCAGTAGAATGCGTAGTAATACGGTGAGTATTTTTACCGGTAGGCTATGCTTCGCAAACTTTAATCGAACAAAATCAGCGTATGTTATTTGGACTTTTATATACTCATCATCAGAGCCAATATCATCTTCCGAATCTTCAACAGTATTTTGGTCCGGGTGATCATACTCTTCCCTTTTCAATGGGTTGTTTAAGGTTTCATAAGCTTCCTGTATCAATCGAAAAAAGGCGTTGGCATTAGGTGCGTTATTTACATCTGGATGATACTTTTTTGCCAAAATGTGATAAGCCGATTTGATTTGCTCCGGAGTAGCGTTTTCTTCAATCCCTAAGATTTCATAGTAAGT
>JAEWUH010000107.1 GCA_023397245.1 Bacillota bacterium
TCATCTGAATACAGTGGTACAGGGCAATCAAAAGCGTGGACTGGCTTTAGTAACTTGTTGTTTGAATAAACTCCTGATGAGGAATCATTATTTTGTTGTACGTGTTTTTTAAATTCTATTACGTTGCCCATATGTAGCTCTCCTCTAATTCCGTTTTATGGTTCTAATTATATCAAACATATGTTCGTGTTTCAATATAATTTTTTCGTTATATGTACTATAAAACGGACAGCTATTAAGGGCACGGCAGGTAGACATATTAGGAGAAAGTTGAAATCTAAATGTTCACTAAATATTTGAAGTATCTTATGAATATATAGTAACTAATCTCTAGTACTACTTTTTGTACAGCAAATAAAAATTCACCATTATTGCATGGCAAATAGTACAGTCATTCTACACCAAGAGCCTTAAATACCGCATCCTCTGGTGACTGATAAAAAATCAAATTAAATTTTCCCATTAGTTCCGGAGGAACCATAGCCATATCAACGGTTGAAGAGATTGGCATTAGCACCTTTTTCGCTCCACTATCCAAACAAACCTGCAAGGTGTTTGCAAGTTCATCCACTTTAATTATAGAGCCACCAATACTTATATTACCAAGTATTGCAAGGCTGCTTATCGTTGTTTTGTTCATTGCTGAAGAGCAAAGGGCGATCATGCTTGCTAAGGATAAAGCGTCCGTCATTCCAACGCCATTAAGATCTTGAACGTGCATCAAATAATCCTTCGTTAACAGGCTGATACTTCCACTTATATTCTTGCTGTTCACTTTCAAATACCGGTAAGCAGTATCAACAGCCTCTTTTGCTAATCGATCTGAACCAAGTCCAGTCTTATCAAACTTCCCTGTTCCAGCGGTAACTTCAGTTTCCAGCTTAAACACACCAATCATTCCACTTTTTCCGCGAGCTACTGTATAGATGTGTCCCGGTTTCTGTAGGCCCTCTGGTATAAGCTTACCACCACCCTGTTCAGGCACTGGCACATATTCCTCTGCCAAAGTTTCATTGTCAATGTACGAGAAGTTTACATCGTAGAATTCCATGCCACCAATTTTCTTAAGCTGCTCTTTTACACGTCTCCTACTTTCTAGTGCAAAACGCAAGATTTCTTCAATATCTTCTTTTTCGAGTATCCCGTTTGGATATATCAATTTTACAAATCCAGAGACCATTTTCCTTACGGCAATTACATCACGCTGATTCAGATTGTTTCCTAAGCGGAAGTACTTATCAAGAGTATCACTATATGATGTTTTTCTAAGTTCCCGCATAAAACCCGCAAAGTAATCTGTAATAAAAGCGTAGTCATCTGTAAAGAAATCCGGCCTATATTTCGGAATCTCCCAACCAGGATTATAACAATGCATTCTATCTAAGAAAGCACTGTCATTAGCCATTGCTTCAGGAAACGGCTCGAACAGATGAGAGGTCTTTAAGATCGCGTCAATGCTTTGATTGACGTTGCCCACAAAAACCATAGATGCAGATGCAGCCTTTTCTTCTTTGCCTCTCGAAAAAGACCCGGATGCCATATAATCCTTCATTATCTGGACGCCATCTTTATCCTTAAACGATATACCTGCCACTTCATCAAAAGCTACACAATCCCATAAGCCAACCAAGCCAACAGATCTACTGCTCATATTATAAAACAAATTTGCTACCGTGGTCTGCCCGCCAGACACCAGAATACTATATGGAGAGATCTCTTTATAAATATGCGATTTCCCTGTACTCCTCGGCCCAAGTTCACAGAAATTAAAGTTATTTTCAACTAACGGTATAAGCCGCGCCAGATGAAGCCATTTAACTCTATCATCAAGTTTACTTGGTTCCATTCCCGTAGAGCGAAGTATAACATCAATCCACTCATCTTTTGTAAACTGCGTTCTGCCTTCTAGTACTTCATTTAGGTCGAGGCTCGGCATTTGAATCGGCGTGAGTTTTTTAATGATAAACGGGTTCCTGTAGTCCGCTTCATCATAAAAGTATTCCAATTGAACAATACACCATATACCCCCGCACAAAAGGCGATCAAATTGGGATGGGTAGCTTTCGGATATGGAAACGCCCTTAATACCAAGATTGGAGAACTCGGCTTCATAGATATCATCCCGGTAATTAAGCTTAACCGAAATCTTGTCAATAACAGTATAAGAACCTTGCTCTCGTAGCTTAGAAATGATCTTCTGGGCTTCATCAGGCCGAACAAAATTATCCGCAAGGATATGTCTTACGGTCTCAACACCTTCAGCAATGGTTGAATCATCATTTGATGAGCAATACATTCCAAGAAGATACTCAAGAACATAAACAGGTACATTGGCACCTTCTTTAATCTTCTTGGTTAAATCTTTCCTTACAATTCGTCCAGCGAAATTAGTCTGCAGTTTTTTAGATAATTCATCGGCTTGGATGTCATTCATAAGCTACCTCTCAAACATTAAATCCAAAATCATTAGCAAAGGTGATATCCATGATGACAGCATGGCGTAATATTTCAAGATCGTTTTTCTCATCAAAGGCTACAAGATAAAACTTCTTAGTCTTTTCATACTGTTTGTTCTTGAAATTAAATTTTAAGCGGAAAATCCTCTTTTGGGGCTCAATGTCCTTTTTGTCTGCTGTATAGATGCATTCATTGGATATTTTCTCGTTATCCTCAGATATAAAGAACAGCTTATAACGTGTAGATTTTATAACATCGCTAATAGGTTCGGACTGTATGAAATCAAGAGACGTAATTAGGTTAGTAATCTTCTGCACCATACTCACCAACGCAATCTGCGCGGGCCTAGTCTCCATATGTCCCCGTTCCGTCTTAACATCTATCACGGGGATAATCAACTCCTGCGGAGATGAACCACCATGAACATAGTTTTGTCCGCCACCTGCGACTTTAAACACATTAGAACCTGCCGGAAAGGACACTATCCTATCATCAGTATTACCAAGAACCTGCCCCAGAGGAATTGATAATACGCCATCATCAACAGTTGCGTTTTCAGATACAACATACCGTCGATTAATCAAAGCGCCTTTACTGGTACTGTTTGATATTTTGTCACTTTCGGCGAGCTTATCCCTTTTATAAATAAAACCATGATCTGCTGTAACAATAAAATGATACGTGTTAGCACTGACAGCCAGCTTTTTAATCAGGCTGTAAATCTCATCAATTGCCTCTGAACAAGCTATAAACACTTCGTTTTCAGTATTTAATTTATCGCCCCGCGCATCAATTTGATTGTGGTATACATAGACAACCTCCATACCGGTTACGACCTGGCGGAGATCATCTCGTTTCATCGTTTTAATATCATCGAATTGCACACAACGACTATTTGGCACGAAACTCTTTAAAATTGCTTCCCGCTGCTTCAGATCGTCACAGAGAGAACCGTCTACCAACACCTTGTAATCCTCTGTTATCTCAAGAGCTTTATGAGGTAAAAGAGCTGCCATACCAAGCTTCGTATATGAAGGAAGAACCCCCATCACAGCATCCAGTTTCACTGTGCAGTTTGGGTCATCTTGCAGCTTCTGAAATAGTGAATAGCCGACCTCATATCGCAAAGCATCAGAGATAATAACTACAACTTTGTCCTTGGCGTTTTTAATAAAGCCATTATAGAAATTTCGTTGCAGTGGAAGTGCAGACATTTTCCCCTCTTTAGCATAAGCCTCACTCCATCTTGGCAATATCTTCGTTAGATACTCGTTGGTATAGATATTCTCAATTAGTTCCCGCAGCTTTTCATACTCTACCGTATCGGTAAGCTGATCGTAGTAATAATAGAAGTCTCGATAGTATCCATCAATATGAAAATCACTATTTTGGTACTGAGCGATTATCTCAGATAAGCTATTAGGGCAAATATATTTTGCTGCACCAATAATTTGATATGCGCTGGCTAACATTCGATATTGCTTTTCATAATTAGCACCGAAGTGCTTTTTAATGCGTTCAAGACAGACCGCGGGGATGTCAAAACGGCTTAACTTTGCTCCCGTGTCTTCATGCAGTAAACGATCAGATATCCATCCAAGTATAAAGCGGTCGATCACTGCGAATGTATCACAATCAACTAAAGCCTCTGGTTTATACGATTCAAAAGCGTTTGAAACTTTCAACCCGGATGCAATATACG